>NC_015730.1:2576666-2898750 GCF_000154785.2 Roseobacter litoralis Och 149 | reverse complement strand
GCGCCGCTTGCCTGTTTCGGTTGTCGCGACCGCCTTTTGAAGCCGGGATAATGTCGCGCCGTGACGCTCTTGCAGTTGATCCCAAAAGCCCGCAGCCCCCAACATGACCTCATAGGCGTTTACGCTGACCCAATCTTCGCGCTCGATCCCGGCGTGGTAGTCGTATTCCGCAAGGCTGGATATCTTACGCCCGGCCTTTGGGTCTGCCGCTATCGTTTTGACAGGCTCCAGAACGTCTGGCGTTTGGGGCCTCAAATTCTCTTGCTTGCGATCATGTCTTGCATCATCTGTTTGAGTCTGTCGCAGGTCGGCAAGGGGTGCTTCAATGTCTTCTGAAGGTGGTGGTGTGTCGGGATCAGCAGGTAGGTTCCAAAGCCCCAGATTGTCGTCTCTATAGGCGGGCTGAACGACATAACTCATCGCATCGAACTGAACGCGCGTCTGACCCAGGTCATTGCCAAGAATATTGCCGATTTGGTGCGAGATGGCCGGATCATGCAGGCGGTGTGCTGCAGCGTGAAACATCGCCGCACCCTTTTTGACCCACCCATGAGTTGGCTGAAACTCCGGATCGATCAGCGCGCGCGCGAGCCCGGCAAACAGGTTCTGCGCAGTGCTCACCCCATCATGCCGTGCTGTGTGAAAAGGACACCACAAACGATGTAGGCCGGGCATGTCCTGCATCGCCAGGGTTTCCACGCGGGCATCTTCAAGCAGGGAGACAACCGCGACCTGCAGGGGTTTTAGCTGTCCCAGTTGGAACTGAGGCCCGCCATAAGTTCTGTGCGCGCCGACATGAGCGACGGCGGCGCGATACAGTTCCTTTTCAGCCCCGCGAAAGCCCGAAAAGGCTGGCGGCATCTGTATAAGGCTGCCTAAAAAGCTTGTCCGCCGGATGGGGCCACCATTTGGGCCTTTGGGTCCGGCTTCGCGCAATTGGGGAGGCTGACACCAGAGGGCTGTGTAAAAGGACTTTAACCCAGTCTCAAGGCTCAGGAAATTCTCCTCGCCCGCAAAGCGCTCGAGAAGCCGCTGGGCCTCGGGCGTTTCAAGCTGGAAGTACCCAAGTGCGAGATCTGTATCCTGCCCGGCCACGCGAAGCCCGGTCTGGATCCAAACACCAAGCTGGTCAAGACCGAGCCGAGCCAGCAGCATCTCGCTAAGTGATAGCAGCGGAAGAACAGCATCGGGGCTGTGTTTGAGAACAGATGCGATCATCTTGCGCCACTGGTCAAACGCCTGCGCATTCTGCAGTTTCAAAGCCATAATCGGACACAAGTCGAGGTAGGTTTCAGCGACTAGCGGACGCGCCCTTATTGCAATGCGTGACGAATCCGAGGCCAGTGCAATGGCTTGGTCCGGTCCGACGTCGGCCGCGACCCGCGGTGAGCCCGAGACGAAGGCACGCAAAACAGCGGCTCCGTATCCTGCACCTTTCAGGCGATCATGGGCGCGCAGATATGCCTCGCGATATGCGCCTGGAAAGGCTTCGCGTAGGGCAGGCGAAAGGCCCTCGGAACTTATCCGGTCAGATACAAGCATCAACTGCCGCCGCAAGGGTTGAACGCATCTCGGGATCGTCAGTGATCGGAATGATCAGCGCGAATTGACAGGCCGCAGCGATGGGCAAACCGGTGGTCATCAGGCGACCGGCGTGGATCAACATCCGGGTTGAGGCGCCTTCGTCCAGACCTTGACCACGCAGGTTGCGGCTTTTGCCGGCGATCTTTGTCAATCGTTCTGCGTCTTTTAGGTTCAGACCGGCCTCGGAGGCGACAATGTCTGCCTCTATCTCGGGGACGGGATAGTCGAAATCGAGCGCGCAAAAGCGCTGCTTGGTAGACTCCTTGAGGTCCTTCAAGACACTCTGGTAGCCGGGGTTGTAGGAAATCACCAACTGGAAGTCGGGATGGGCTTTGATCAGTTCGCCCTTCTTTTCCAACGGCAAAATGCGGCGGTCATCGGTCAGTGCGTGAATAATGACGGTCGTATCCTGTCGCGCCTCGACGATTTCGTCGAGATAACAGATGCCGCCGTCGCGCACCGCTTTTGTTAAAGGGCCGTCCTGCCAATACGTGCCGTCCGGTCCCAGCAGGTAGCGCCCGACAAAATCAGAGGCTGTCATGTCCTCGTGGCAGGCGATGGTCACCAGAGGCTTGCCCAGTTTCCACGCCATATGCTCGACAAACCGGGTCTTGCCGCACCCGGTCGGTCCCTTCAGCATGACCGGCAGGCGCATGTCGTAGGCCGCCGAGTAAAGGGCGACTTCATCTGCACTTGGGTAGTACCTGGGCTCTTCGCTCAGAAGATAGCTATCGAGTGACATGGGGTTTCCATCATTGCATTGACCGGCGAATTGCCCGCCGGTCCGGCGGTCGTCTATCTATGCGGTTCGGTGGTCTTCTCGTTAGGCAGGCCGTCAATCGGGCACTCTTCGGTTCCGACAGTGCTGCGGGTCATCGCTTCGACCATTTCGCGCGTACCTTCGGGGTCTTCGACCCACTTGCGATAGAAATCGTAGGGCATCTCGGCTGTGCCCTTGTCGCCATCGCCGGAATTCATCATGCCGGTGTAACCACGGTGCACGAGCTTGAAGAGGTGGTTGTTGGACTGCATGGTCCGGCGCGCTTCGCGGATAGCGGTCACGGAAAGAGGCGCATACTGAATCCCCATTTCTTCGGTGCCGCATTCGCCCAGCGTGCGCCCGTCGAACCCGCAGATCGTGGAGTGACCAAAGAAGGTATAGACCCCGTCAAACCCGGTCGCATTCGCCACCGCGACATAAGTGTTGTTGGCCCATGCCATGGCCTTGGCCATAGTGATCTGCTGTTCCTTGGCGGGGTACATATAGCCCTGGCAGCGGATGATAAGTTCTGCGCCCTTCATTGCGCAGTCACGCCAAATTTCGGGGTAGTTGCCGTCATCGCAAATGATCAGCGAGATTTTCATGCCTTTCGGGCCGTCGCTGACATAGGTGCAATTGCCCGGATACCAGCCTTCGATAGGCACCCAAGGCATGATCTTGCGGTACTTCTGGACGATCTCGCCTTTGTTGTTCATCAGGATCAACGTGTTGTACGGGGCTTTTTTCGGGTGATCCTCGTGACGCTCGCCGGTCAGAGAAAACACCCCCCAGACGTCTGCCGCGATGCAGGCTTCGGCAAAGATGGCCGTTTCCTCGCCGGGGATCGAGGCGGCGGTCTCGTACATCTCGGTTTCGTCATACATGATGCCTTGGGTGGAATATTCCGGGAAAATCACCAGATCCATGCCGGGCAGGCCACGCTTCATGCCCTTGAGCATTTTCGCGATATTGTGGCAGTTGTCGATCACCTCAGCTTTGGTGTGCAGGCTGGGCATTTTGTAGTTCACGACCGCCACGCCAACAGAGTCGTGACTGCTTCCGATATCTCCATGATGCATTTCTCATTCTCCTTTTTTGGTTGGGGCTCGTCTTTGCGGGGGTAATTTCATTTTCGGCGCTCCGCAGGTGCGGTGCCGTCCAGCGTCGTGGCTGCGGCCCGCCACATTGTTTTCATCACTTTTGTCAAAACAGCCCCGTCCGAGGCCAGAAACCGGATGAGCGCGATACGCCGGTCTTCGAAAACGGAAAGGCCGGCGTAGATGCCAGGCAGGGCGTCCGCGGCTTGCAACATCGCAGGTCCGGCACCGGGATCACCGACAACAATCATCATGCCAGAACAGGAAAAGCCGCCTGTGCGGGCAGGCCAATCGGTTCCGCTCAACTCAAAACGATCAAGCAGGAGTGGCCCGTCCGGGCCCAGAATTTCCACTTCGTTTTCAAGCCATGCGAATGGGCGCGCGCGCCCCTGCGGATCATGGCTGAGTTGCGCGTCTGCAAGGATCACGCGCGCATCTTTGCCTATCGTTGCGGTGACCCGGTTGCACAGCTTTGCGCCGCTCATTAGGATCGCCGGATCCGGCAGATAGTCGAGCCGCGCACCCTTTGCCACCGCGAGGGATACGGACTGCTTGACACCGTCGCGCCCTCGGGCGTCATGCACGATGGTCGAGGCCTGCGTCGTGACATGGGCCTGTGCACCGGCTTCGACCGTGATGTCGAGCGACAGGTCGTCCCCCGAATAGACCCCACCAGCAGACGACTGCAAATAGAGCGTTGCCATGCCCGATAGGCCACCCGGGTGATGGAAAGGCCGGGTGATGTGAAACGGGTGCGGAGTGAACTGACGCGCAAGATGCGTACGCCCCGCCACGGTGCGAAATTGCAGCTCTGCGCGGACCGGAGCCGCCATCAAACCTATGTCGCCCAGTGCATTCATGCAGGCAACTCTCGAAACAGAAGATCGCGCGCCAGCATGTTGACGATGTTGTCCACGCCCATGACGCGTGCCCCTTTGCAACAGCATCCAATGACCGGCGTTTCGCCGCGTATCTCGGCCGCCTCTGTCAGGATTTCTGCGGCATCCACGAATACGTGCGGCGCAAGATCCAGCTTGTTGATGACCAGCAGATCGCTTTGCAAAATGCCCGGACCTCGCTTGCGCGGGATGTCGTCGCCTTGGCCGACGTCGATCACGAACATCCACCAGTCAACGAGATCCAGGGAAAATGTTGAGGCCAAGTTGTCGCCGCCGGATTCGATAAGGATCAGATCGAGCTCGGGAAACCGCGCCTCAAGGTCATCGGCTGCAGCGATGTTGAGCGTGGGGTCTTCGCGGATCACCGTGTGCGGACAGGCACCCGCCTCTACGGCCGAAACGCGGTCGGGATCAATTAGACCACCCGCCCGAAGGCGTCGGGCGTCTTCCTTGGTGACCAGATCGTTGGTGACCACGGCGACTTCGATGCAATGGTCCTTGAACACCGGCATCATCGCTTCGATCAGCGCAGTTTTGCCAGAACCGACAGGCCCGCCAATGCCGATGCGGGCGGGGCCCGGAGCGGATCGTTTAGACAAAGGAACAAACTGTTTCATCGCAGCATGTACCTTTGTGTCAAAGGCAGCTTTTCTGCCGGGTCGCAGGTCGCCAGTTCACCGTCGACAAAGACTTCGAAAGTGGCCGGGTCCACGGTGATATTGGGACAGGCATCGTTCAGAAACATGTCGGATTTGCGCAAAGTGCGGGTGCCCTGTGCGGGCAAGAGTTGCTTGGTCAAGCCCAGCCGTTCCGATACCCCGCCATCGATGGCACGGGGGTTCACGAAACACGCGCCACAGGCTTGGGCCGCCTTGCCGAATGACCCCCATTGCGGGCGCATGATCAACGGCTCGCAGGTCATCAAGGATGCCGCGCTGTCGCCCATCGAACCCCAGGCGATAAAGCCGCCCTTGATCACCAATTCGGGCTTGATGCCGAAGTACCCCGGCTTCCACAGCACGATATCCGCCATCTTACCCGGCTCAATCGAGCCGATATGGTCGGCAATTCCGAAAGACCTTGCCGCGTTGATCGTATATTTGGCGATGTAGCGTTTGATCCGATGGTTGTCGCCTTTGGCAACCGTCTCTTCAGGCAGGCGTCCGCGCTGGACGCGCATCTTGGAGGCAAGCTGCCATGTGCGCGTGATTACCTCGTGGATCCGGCCCATCCCCTGACTGTCAGAGCCCAACATCGATATCGCGCCAAAATCGTGCAGCACGTCCTCGGCGGCGATGGTCTGCGCGCGAATGCGGCTTTCGGCAAAGGCCACATCCTCAGGGATCGACGGATTGAGGTGGTGGCACACCATCGTCATATCAAGATGTTCGTCGAACGTATTGATGGTGAAGGGGTTGGTCGGGTTGGTGGAGGACGGCAGACAGTTTGAAAGACCCGCCACAGTTATGATGTCCGGCGCGTGGCCACCGCCAGCCCCTTCGGTGTGATACATGTGAATCGTGCGATCCCCGATGGCCGCAAGCGTGTCTTCGACAAACCCGCTTTCGTTCAGCGTATCGGTGTGGATTTGAACCTGAAAATCCAGCTCGTCCGCAACGGTCAGGCAGGCGTCAATTGCCGCCGGCATCGAGCCCCAATCCTCGTGGATCTTCAGTCCCAGACAACCGTTTTCGATCTGTTCGACCATCGCGTCGGGTTCATGGGCATTGCCGCGCCCCAGAAATCCAAAATTCATCGGCCAGTGTTCAGCCGCCTGCAGCATTTTGCCGGTGTTGAACACGCCGCCACAATCGATCCCGACAGTGATGGGCCCCAAAGACCCACCCAGCATTGTGGTGATCCCCGATGAAATCGCATGTTCCACAAGCTGTGCGCTGTCGAAATGGACATGCACGTCGATGGCACCCGCCGTGGCGATCATGCCTTCGGCATCGCGCACGGTCGTTCCGGCTCCGACGATCAATCGAGGGTCCACACCATCCATCGTGGCGGGGTTTCCGGCCTTGCCGATGGCGACAATCTTGCCGTCTTTGATGCCGATATCACCTTTCACGATCCCGGCCATAGCATCGATCACGACCACGTTGCAGATCAGCATATCAAGCGATCCACCAGCACTGGTCACGCCCACGGCCATCCCCAATCCATCGCGCAGGGTCTTGCCGCCGCCATGCAGGCATTCGTCGCCGTAATGGGTGTAATCGTGCTCGATCTCGGCCCAAAGCTCGGTATCACCAAGCCGGATCATATCGCCCGTGGTGGGCCCGAACATCGCGGCGTATTCTGAACGCGTCATCTTCACCATGCTTAGGCCCCCTTGAATCCAGCGGCCTGAGCGCGTTTGATCGCCTCGGCCTTGTTGGTTTCGTTGACGACGCCGTTAGTGAGATTGTTCAGGCCGGACAGGCGTTTTTCCCCACCAAACGTGCACAGGGTCACTTCCTTTTCCTGACCCGGTTCAAACCGTACGGCGGTGCCTGCAGGGATATCGAGCCGAAATCCAAAGGCCGCCGCACGGTCCATCTCGAGCGCCTTGTTGGCCTCGAAAAAGTGGTAGTGACTGCCAATCTGAATGGGACGGTCGCCTGTGTTGCGCACAGTCAGGGTGACGGTTTCGCGCCCGGCGTTCAGTTTAATCTCACCGTCCGCCACGCGGAATTCGCCGGGCTTGGGGCCATTTTCCGCAACAGGTTTTTCACCGGGACGAATGGGGTCATGAACGGTAACCAGTTTCGTGCCATCGGGAAAAACCGCCTCGACCTGTATCATCGGCATCAAATCAGCGACGCCCGGCATGACGTCGTCAGTAGACAAGATGGTCGATCCAAAGCTGATCAGATCGGCCACTCTGCGACCGTCGCGCGCGCCTTCTAGGATGTCGTCACAAATGAGCGCAATCGCTTCGGGCGCATTGAGCGTGCGGCCGCGCGCGCGCCGTTTTCGGGCCAGTTCAGCCGCGGTGAATATCGTCAATCTTTCAAGTTCTGTTGGTGTCAGTAGCATTAAATGTCCTTAGTCTTTCATGTCGCAAAAAGGCTGGCATGGTCCGTTGTGCGGCGCACAGCAGCGATCTCGGATAGGGGGGAGAAACTGCCTGCTCGGGGCGGGCAGGGCATGCTGAGGCCGTTGGACATGTCTGCAGCTGTTTGTGCCAAAAGGGATTGCGCTTCGATTGCGCCTAAACAGCCCAAACGCACGGCGGCGGAGATAAATGCCATCACCGTAGAGTTCAGGGCGCCGGTCTCGGCCTGCTCCAGCGACAGCCCAATGCCTTGTGACGTCAAACCTTGCACGACGGGCTCATAGCCAGCGCAGTTCATTCGACCCGCTTGCGCGATTGCGGCTTCATAGGCGGCCACAAGGGGCGTTCCGATACGACCGTGCACGGATAACAGGGAACGGCCAATCCTGCGCGATGCGTCGGCCAACCTGTCAGAAGTGTTCTGAATGTGACAGCGCGCATCGATTTCCAGCAGACGCGTGGAGTCCTCCGCAGCTCCCCTAGCTTCGACCAAAAACGGGCGGTCAAAACTGAACCACCGCGGCACGATCTGCTGTGTCAAAACGCGATAAACATCTGTGGCATTGCGAACCTTTCCCTCGTTCTTGAGGGCTTCCAGACCGGACGAGAACGCAAATGCGCCAGACGGAAAGGCGCTGTCGGTCGTCTGCAACAGCCGTAAAAGAGAATTCGTATCGCTCAAGGCGTATCATCCTCTTTGGGCACGTCAGAACGTATGTCACCTGCGTCCAACATGGGCTCCAACCTTTCGAGGTAGACACGTGTTTCGGTCTCAACCGCGATCAGCAGCACCTCGCCTTCAAAACGGACACGCCAGTGAAGGTTGCCAGCGAAGTAGCCCAGTTTGAGCGCAGTCGCGGTGTCGCGGGGGATGAACCGCAGCCATTCTTCAGTCTCTACGCGCACAACCAAGGCCGCCGAATCGTCGATGGCCAGGACCGCGCCATCGAACAATTGCCGATCGCGCGGGAGGGCGATTGCTATCTCGCGCCCTGTATCCGTGATGCCTCTGAACCTGCGCCGTGCAAGTTCGGTTCTAGGCAGGCGCAAGTAATCCACAGCGTGCACGTGTTCCAGTCTGTGCAACTGATTGCGCAGGTCAGGTTGATCCGCCGGTCCGACGATGTCGGAGATGATGTTCATGTCGCTCGGCCACGCCTGTAGAGGCGCTCGCAGCGCGGATGTTGAAACATTGAAATACTCCAGAAGTTGAGCACCTTACGACAACGTCAAAGGGTGCTGGTGCAAAGGACCAGTTAACTTTTAAAACTGCGTATTGGGTTCAAGAGAAGTAAGCACAAAGCAAAGCGCACCAGCGCTGCTGGCAACCTCTTTGATCTTGGTGACTACGACGACCCCTCACGAACGAATAGGCTTGTTAGGCTTTTGTGGTCGTGGTTGGTCTGGCCAGAATGCGGCACTGCATTCGCCGTTGGTAAGCGCGCAACAATCTTTTCGATCTACTACGCTTGGCCTCTTCGATATCGCCAAGCAACCTTGGTCAGCGATGGTCTAATTATACATCTGATCGTTTGACTGACAAGAGCTCGCTGGCGTTGATAATAGCTTGAGCCATGTCGTAGATCGAAATTCGCTTGGCCATTGCCTGTTCTCTAAGCACTTTATGGGCATCGATCTCGCTCAAGTTGTGCATCTCCATGAGAATCAACTTTGCCTTTGCAACCGTTTTATGTCCTCTGATTCTCTGTTCCAGCCGAGTGATGTGTTCTTTATCCTCGATCTGCTGCTGCCAGATGGTTCTCGCAACGACCAGATTGGTGAGAACACCAAAACTCTTCACCGGTTTGGATGTTGCCGCCGTGGCATTCACATCAAGCAACAACTCCAACATTGCCGGGTTTTCGTAATTCACGACGCCGATGATGGTCGGACTGGGTTTTTCGGACCGCTTCAACATCGCTTTGATTCTTTCCTGATGATCGAAGAAGAGCCCGACAAATGCCACATCGAACTTTACCGGAAGTTTTTCGGGAGGCGGCCAGATCAATGCATTTCGGCATCCGATCCGGCCTAGCTGTTCAATGATCATTTTCCCGTCTCCATCGGGCGGGTGCACAACGGCGACAACGGTGTCGCGTAGATTCTTCAATCGAAAGCGGGCCATTACCGGCCCTTTTCCATAAGATCGGTGTAAGGAATGTCCCCGGGATCGTCCAATTGCATCAGGTAAGGTGACGGGATCACCGGCTCTGATGCTTCTCGAACAATCTCGAATTGGCCTTGTGCGTTGGCGATAGCGACCCGAGGCCAGAGCAATGTGTGATTGGTGGTGGCATCAACACGTACCATGCCCTGAGGCGCATCAACTGAGACCGTTGGCAGAACACGCATCAACGCTTCGCGCTCAGTCGTTCCGACCTGCTTTGCGGCTTCGGCGAACAGCTTGATTTGGAAATATGCAGCTTCGCACTCGGCGCACAGAGCCTCATCGGCGCCGAACCGTTCGCGATAATTTGAGACAAAGCGTTGGTTCACGTCGTTCTGAATGACGCTGAAATAGGGTGCAACCTTGATATTTCCTTCGGCCGCATCTTTTCCTATTGCCGCCATTTCAAGTTCGCCCGCTGTGACGGAACAGATCGGAGATTTGGTTCTGTCAAATCCTGCTTTGTCGTATGCTTTGTAGAAATCGACAGCACTTTTGCCCACCATCGTAGAGAATATGATGACGGGGCCGTTCTGCTTGATCCGAGCAATGACATTATCGATATCACTGCGCGATGCGGCTAGAGGAACATAGACTTCGTCCACGACATCCGCGCCCCGGTTGGACAAGAGATCTCGCATCAAGCTGTTGATTTCGTATGGGAAGACGTAATTTGACCCAACAAAGAAATACCTGCGGCCGTAGTTTTGCGTCATGAAATCGGCCAACCATTTGGCATTCTGATTGGGTGCGGCACCGGAATAGATGCACCCTTGTGCGTATTCAAACCCTTCATAATGCGTTGGGTAGAATAGCATTGATTTATTGGCACTTACGGGCGGAAGCACAGCCTTTCTGCAAGACGACATGTAGCAGCCGAACAGGGCATCGACCTTGTCTTCTAGGATCAGGCGCTCTGCTTCGGCGCGAAAGGCGACCGGATTTGAGCAGGTGTCATCGCCAGAGAAAAGAAATTCCTGTCCCAACAGCCCGCCGTCTTGATTGATCTCTTCGATCGCCAGCAAAGCGGCATTGCGTTGGTGGGTTTCAATAACAGAAGTGACGCCGGTGTCGGAGTAGAGAAGGCCAATCCTGACCGGCGATTTTTTGTGACCCATGGTCTTTTCCTGTAAAGAATTCATCCACCACTGGCACCAGAGGGCGTGATAGGATGTAGCGCAATCTGTTTCAACGCTGCATGATCCAACAGCAAGCCAGAACTCTCCAACGCGATCTAAGTCGTCAGTCCATTTTTCTCGCCGGTGTTTTTTTTGGCGATCTCGGTTCATTCTGCTTAATTTCGCGCCGTTACTGCTTGTGAAATTCGTCTTTGACTGATTTTCTATCTTTTGAACTGTTTGTGTCATTGGGCTTTGGGGCAGTGCAAAACGCGCAACAAAGTGCGTTGATGGAGAGGACCTCGTTCATGCAATCACCGCAAAATCACAAAGGCTGCCATGACTGCAGTTGAATACTCCCAAGACAAGGAGCACACCGAGATGCTGGATCTTCTGGAGGGCTTTTCTCGTTTTGGCGCGACGCCAGGAGGCGGCGTTTCAAGGCTTGCCTGCGATGAAGCTGAAGGAGAAGCACGCGATTTTTTCATAAAGTGGTTGGCGGATAACGGCTTTGATGTCCGTATTGACCAGATCGGAAATATTTTTGGGCTGGTCGATTTTGGTGTTGGCGATCCCAGCCTTACTTTCTATTGCGGCTCGCATCTGGACAGCCAGCCTAATGGGGGGCGCTTTGATGGCGCGCTGGGTGTAATCACAGCGATGGTCGTGGCTAAGTCGCTGATGAACGCCGTCAAACGCGGTGAATTGGCGCCGGTCTATCGCCAGCTTGTTGTGGTATCCTGGACCAATGAAGAAGGTGCACGATTTCAGCCCAGCCTGCTTGGCAGCGGTGTGTTTACCAAATCTGTACCTCTCTCGCAGGCGCTAGCCACTGTAGATGCGGATGGAGTTTCAGTAGAGGCGGCGTTGTCACAGATTGGATATCTGGGAACTGATGTGGTGCCACGGCCCGACTATTACTTTGAACTTCATATCGAACAGGGCACCCGGCTTGAAACAGCGCAAAACAGCATTGGAATTATTGAGAGATGTTGGGGGGCGATCAAGCTGCGCATCTGCGTTCAGGGCCGCGCGGATCATACTGGCCCCACGCCTATGGATGTCCGCAAGGATGCACTGCTTGCGGCCTCTCGCCTTGTTGTTTGCGTCAATGATCTGTCCAAAACCTCTGCGTCAGACCTTTATACATCCGTGGGTCGCATGGAGATCACACCAAACTCTCCGAATACCATTGCCGACACGGTCAGGCTCTGGATCGAACTGCGCAGTGCCGATCAGTCTGCCTTGCAAACCGCGGAACAGGCGCTGGCGACCAAGATCGCGGGTTTTTCCGACACAACAGGTTGCCTTATCGAAACCGAGGCCAGAAGCGACCGACCGGTCATCGCGTTTGACCCCTCAGGCTGTGCTACGATAGAGGGAGCTGCATCAGATATCGGGCTGGAAACCATGCGCCTGTCTACGATTGCGGGACATGACGCAATCAATCTGCAGACCATTTGTCCGTCGTCTCTCATCTTTGTGCCGTCAAAGGACGGGATCAGCCATGCGCCGGATGAGTTCACCTCTGACACAGATGTCATCGCGGGCTATGACGCGAGCCTTGCTGCGATCTCGGCTTTACTTGCGACTCCGCCAAAACCGCAGCGAAGCGACAAGAAAGATCCATCCAAGGCGCGATGACCCAGTGCGACGTGCACGGGATTCTGGTCAAAACATGGGCAGTAGCGGCGGAATTCTTCGGTAAAGGTGCCTTTCGCCTAGGTTTGTTCACTTCTCCTTTTGTTGCTTTTGCACGTTTCCTTAGGCTGATTTCTGACCTGTCAGGCGCCAGAGACAGATCGTTTGGTTCAAAAAAGGAGCGCGAGAATGAGTTCAAGCAGGCAAGACGCAGCGCTGTTTTGCGCCACCGCGTATTTGGGAGAGGCTCCTGCAACGATGGACAATCCTCTGACCGTTCTGGCATCGCCCGCCTGGCGCGGCGTCGAAGGAGACATGTGGCGAGCCTCTTCCCCAACAGGATCGGTCATTCTGAAACATTATCACCCCGACACCGCGTTTTACGTTGATGTCGCCGCATCCATGCGGGCCGCAGCAATGGCTGGCGACGCAGGAATCGGCCCGTCCGTGACCGGCATGTGGGCATCTCATGGGATCATTGCGTTCGAAGAACTAGCACCGCCCTGGCGATCTGGAGGGTTACAGGATGTTGTGAATGCCCACACCCGAACCGCCGTGATTGAGGCGAAGAAAGCGTTTCAAAGCCTGACGCCGATTGGCAAGCCTGTTAGCATTTTTGATGAGATCGACACATTCGTTTCGATGGTGCGCGAAAGCTCTGTCGCCACCCACCGTGACCTTGGGGTATTCGTCAGCTTCTTTGCAGACGCTCGGCACAAGATAGCTAGCGCAGGTCAGGATCGCGTTCCATGTCACCGGGATGGCAACACGGCCAACTATATGGTGGGCGGAGATACCTCGGTCAGGCTTATTGACTTTGATTTGGCCGGAGACTGCGATCCGTTCGAGGATATCGGCTGTCACCTCGTGGAGTTTTTCGAAAACGATCTGGATGCGCGTGCCGGGTTTGAAGAGTGGCATGGGTCTTTTGACGAGGGGCTGTTTCAGCGGGCGATGCTTTACGGTCTGGCAGACGATTTGCGTTGGGGGTTGATCGGTGCGCTGATGGGCGCAAAATCGGCCCGCAGCCACCTGGAATTCTCAAAATACGCGGCGTGGCGTTTCCTGCGCCTCGAAGCGCGCCTCAAAAGCTCGGATGCAAATGATCGCATTCGGGTCGCAGCCTAGGGGTAGGGTATGTCCAGCACTTTAGAAGAACAGCTTCGCAATGCGGTCAATTCGGTTCCGGGTTGGTCATGGGATGAAGTTGACGTCGCACCGCTGGACGGCGGTGTCACAAATGCCAATTTCGTCGCTATCAAAGATGGCAAGAAACACTTTATGAAGGTTTTCGGCTCTGGGACCGACAGCTTTATCAATCGTGACGCATCCAACGATGCGTCCGTTCAGGCGCATGCTATGGGCATAGGCCCTCGGGTGCTTCATTTCGACAAGAAAACCGGGCTTGAGGTCGCTGAGTTTCTGCTGGGTTATAGGGCCTCAACCAATGCGGACTATGCGCATAGGGTCTATCTCGAGAGCGTGGTGGACCTTTACAAGATTTTTCATTCCGGCCAGCCCCTTTCGGAAACCAAAACCTGCTTTGACATGATCGATGAACATATCGAACAGGGCCAATCGCTTGGTGCCATCTATCCGGTCGATATCGACTGGCTGATGAAGCAATACATGAAATCCAAATCTGCTTTTCTGGCGGCGGGTCTTGATCTTGTGCCCTGTCATAACGACCCGATGCCCGGCAACTTTATGGTGTCTGAAAAGCAAGGCATCCTGACCGACATGAAAATGATCGATTTTGAATACGCCTCCAACAATGAGCGGGCGTATGAACTGGGTATGTTCTTGGGCGAGATGTTTATTGATGAAAAGACCTCGCTTGAGATGGTGGAGCGATATTATGGGCATGCCAGCATGGATATCGTTGCCCGTGTCACCGTCGGTCGGGCACTGGCTGACATGAAGTGGGGGTCTTGGGCTGTCCAACAACGTCAGCTGCAATCTTGGGATTTTGACTATCAGAAATATGGCATTTGGAAATACGCACGGGCCCGTATGGTGTTCAATGATCCCAGGTGGGATGATTGGTTGCGGGCACTATAGATTGTAAAACATGGACCGGCTCAGGATTTCTGTTACGGACAGCAGATGACCGACAAATAGCGGATCGGAAACTCGACCAGCCGTTCAGGCCCATGCGGGGCTGATCACGGGGACCGGACCGCGTGGCCACTGATTTCACCACATTCGCTAATGATAATGCCGTCAAATACTTCATGATTGCCTTTACGGACCTGTTCGGCGGCCAACACCCAAAGCTAGTCCCGGCGCTGGCTTTGCCGGATTTGCCACATGGCTGGATATGAACCCGGCCCACGCTGATTTGCTGGCCGTGCCCGACCCATCTTTAGTCATCCAACTGCCTTGGAAGCCCGAGGTTGCGTGCGTCGCCGTGAACTGCGTGATGGAAGGCGAAGTCCTAGCCGAACCCCCTATTACGCTAAAAGGACCGCCCGTGCTTGAGGCAATCTGAAGAAGCAGGAATCCGGTTTGCCTTTTCACGCTGTGTTGTCACTCTTCGAGCATGCCGGGGCTTTCCCGAACAAATGATTAGCCAGACAGCTGGCTGACCCGGCCGCATCAAACTGTCCCTTGTTCAGGATCCGTATATCCGACCTCTCGGCCTTGTAGCCCTCGGCATTTCCTTTAGAGTGTTTCCCGATCCGTTCGCCCAGATCGGGCACCGGTTGCCCGGGTTCGGCACCAAACCAAAGGTAGTGAACCAGCTCCAGAGTAGCGGGGTCGAACCAGACCCAGATAACACAGCCTGACGGTTTCTCGGCGAGCTTCACATTGATCTTCTGCCGGCTGGTCTTTGCGCCGACGAAACTTGATTTCAGCTGAACATGACGCTGGATACCGTTTGCCTCCAGCAGGATGTCATAGCCACTGCGATCTGTGTGGCTGCGCAGGATGTCCATTTCCACGCCGCGCTTCCACATTTCCTGACAGAGGACTCCCATGAGGGCGTATTCAAGATATTGTTCCCGCAGGCTGGAGGCCGCGTTATGGATGTCATCAAGCATGCTGTTCTCCTTATCTCCCGCGCGCAGTACCGCTTCCCGCGCCCTGCCAGTCAAGTAAAATGATACTTATAGTCTGTAGATTAAAAGGCAACATCCATGACCCATACATCGAATGGATGTTCGTCAGCGGGTTGGCCGTAATCTGAAGAAATACCGCAAGCAAGCAGGCTTCTCGCAAGAGGGGCTTGCGCTCGAATGTGGTTTACACCGGACATATGTCAGCGGCGTTGAGCGGGGTGTTCGCAATCCGACGGTTGTTGTGCTTGAGCGAATTGCGGAAGCTCTGAAGGTGCCCGCCGCACGGCTGCTCGACGACTCCGAGAGCTGACTTCCTGAACAGAAGTCATTTACTACCAGATAGTTAATCCATCGGGCCGCCCGACGTAATGCCAGGTTACTTTGTGCCGGCTGTATGAGATTCCGATGCTGTGAGCTGCCTATGGACCCGTCCGGGCAGTTCTGAACCGCGCGCAAGCGCACATCAGCAAAGGAAACGTCATGACCAGACAAGAGACATTCACGCTGCCCGATCCGGGTGATATGACAATGAGGCCCGTGGGCGACCTGAATCCCTACGCTAACAATCCCCGCACGCATTCGAAAAAGCAGATCCGGCAGATCGCCGACAGTATTAGGGAGTTCGGCTGGACCAATCCGGTTCTGATCGACGCGGGAGGTGGTGTCATTGCGGGCCATGGCCGCATCGCAGCGGCAAAGCTGCTCGGAATAACGGACGTTCCTGTCCTGCGGCTGGAGCACATGAGCGAGGCTCAGAAGCGGGCCTACATTATCACTGACAACAAGCTCGCAGAAAATGCCGGCTGGGACAGTGATCTGCTGAAGATCGAACTGCAGGGTCTGCTGGACCTCAGTATTGATTTCGACATCGAGCTGACCGGGTTTGAAACCGGCGAGATCGATGTGCTGCTCGCGCCGGAAACGGCGCCTGAGCCTGAACCCGTGCCGCTGCCGGAAACCGATCGGCCGCCGGTCAGCCGCCCCGGTGATCTCTGGCTCATCGGGAAGCACCGATTGCTCTGCGGCGACGCGCTGAACCCCGCCGACTGGCGGGCGCTCATGGATCAGGACAAAGCGCAGATGATCTTTGTGGACCCACCCTACAATGTCCCGATCGCGGGTCATGTGTCCGGGCTGGGCGCGGTGAAGCACCGCGAGTTCGCCATGGCGTCAGGCGAGATGTCGCAGGACGCCTTCACGGACTTTCTGCGCGGATCCTTCCGGAATCTGGCGGCCTTCAGCGCGGATGGCTCTGTTCATTTTGTCTGTATGGACTGGCGGCACATGCGGGAAGTGCTCGACGCGGCCGAGGGCATCTATCCTGAGCTGAAAAACCTGTGCATCTGGGCCAAGACCAATGCGGGGATGGGCAGTTTTTACCGGTCTCAGCATGAGCTGGTCTTTGCCTTCAAGAGCGGCACGGCTCCTCACATCAACAATTTTGGTCTGGGCGACAAAGGCCGGCACCGGTCCAACCTGTGGACATATGCGGGCGCCAACACCTTCCGTGCCGGTCGCATGGACGATCTGAAGGCCCATCCGACAGTCAAGCCGGTCGACATGGTGGCGGATGCGATCTTGGACTGTTCGGAGCGCGGCGGGATCGTTGCCGATGCTTTTGCCGGATCCGGTACAACCCTGCTTGCGGCCGCAAAGACCGGACGGATCGGGGTCGGCATGGAAATCGACCCGCATTATGCAGATCTGATCGTTCGCCGCCTGCAGGACGCAACCGGCGAAACGGCAGTCCATGCGGAGAGCTTTGAAAGCTTTGCGGCACTCAGTACCGGACGCGGAGAGGACACATGAGCGGATCAGATAAAGACAGCTACAAGGTCGGCTACGGCAAACCTCCAAAAAGCGGGCAGTTTCAGAAGGGGAAATCGGGTAATCCGCGCGGCCGGCCGAAAGGCGCGCGCGGGCTGAAAACCGATCTGAAAGCAGAGCTCGGCGAGCGTGTCACGATCACGGAGAATGGCCGGACCCGCAAACTGACCAAGCAGCAGCTGATGGTGAAACAGCTGACTGCGAAAGCCGTAAAGGGCGATATGCGCGCAATCAGCAAGCTGGCGGAACTGGCGATTTCTCTGCTGGGGCCGGAGGATGAGGTGCCGGTCAGTGCGTCCCGGCTTTCGCCGGAGGATGACGCCATCCTTAAGCAGTTCATGGAACGGCAGGGCGGGAGCCCGCGCAATGACTGACCGCCAGGCACTCTTCGACGCTGTCCTGCGGGAAGATTTCATCGCGTTTCTGTCAAAGGCGTTCTCAACGGCCTCGGGGGGCGATCACTTTGTGCCGAACTGGCACCACGATGCCATCGGGCACCAGCTGGCCAGGGTTGAGTGCGGCGATTCAACACGCCTGATCGTGACCATGCCGCCCCGCTACCTGAAGTCTATCACGATTTCGGTCGCCTGGGTTGCCTGGCGGCTCGGCCGTGATCCCGGACTGAAATTCGTCTGCGTCAGCTATTCGGGTGAACTGGCGCAGAAACATGCCGGAGACTGCCGTGCGATCATGCAGACAGACTGGTACTGCCGCGTTTTTCCGGACACCCGCCTGAAGCGCGGCGGCGGGGCCGAAATGGACTTCGCGACCACAAAAGGCGGCGGACGTCTTTCCACTTCAGTGGGCGGCACGCTGACCGGGCGTGGCGGTGACATCATCATCATCGATGACCCGATCAAACCCGATGAGGCCATGTCGGAGACTGCACGACGTAAGGTTATCCACTGGTATGCGAATACGCTGTCATCGCGCCTGAACGACAAATCGAAGGGTGCGATCCTGCTGGTGATGCAGCGCCTGCATGAGGAAGATCTGACCGGGCATCTGCTGGAGGCCGGCGGCTGGGATCATCTGAGCCTGCAGGCGATCGCGGAAACCAGTGAACGCGTGCCGCTGGGCGGCGGTCGTGTGCACGAACGGCGCGCCGGCGATGCGCTGCATCCGGAGCGTGAAGATGTGGAGCGCCTGAATGCGCTGAAAGCTGTGATGGGGTCCGCGACGTTCTCGGCCCAGTATCAGCAATCGCCGGTCCCGGCCGAAGGTCTGCATGTGAAGCGGGAGTGGTTCAGGCGGTACAAGGAAATGCCGGAACGCCAGCCGGGTGATCTGATCGTTCAGAGCTGGGATACAGCCAGCAAAGACGGTGTGTTCAATGATTTCTCGGTTTGTACCACAGCGCTCGTCCGGAAGAACGAAGTGTTCGTGCTTGATGTCTTTCGCCGTAAGCTGCAGTTCCCCGACCTGAAGCGCCGTGCAATTGGCCTGGCGCTTTCATGGCAGACGGATATGCTGCTGATTGAGGATGCGGCGAGCGGGGCGGAGCTGATCCAGGTTCTGCGCCATGAAGCTCCCCGCGGGGTGCCGACCCCGGTTGCGCGAAAACCCGATGGCGACAAGGAAACCCGGTTTTCGGCCCAGACGCACCGGATTGAGGCAGGCGATCTGCTGCTGCCCGAAGATGCGTCCTGGCTTGCCGGTTTCGAACGCGAACTGCTCGGCTTTCCCAACCTGCGCCACGACGATCAGGTGGATGCCCTGACACAACTTCTGGCATGGCGATCGCCACGCCGCGCCCGCGTCGGGATGATCGCGCCGCAGCTGATCTTTCTGGAAGAGTAAAGATGGCTTTCCCGGCTAATCTTGTAGATACCGTGCCGCGATCATCTCTGCTGCATCCAGTTTCCGGTCAACTTCTGCCAGATTGTCGCGGATCGCTGTCGCAGCCGCGCGCGCCTTATTCGCGTCGATCCAGGGCGACTGCCCTTTCAGCGCCGCCATCGCTGCGTCTTCAAGCTGGGCCGTCACTTCCGCAAACAGGCGCTGAACTGTATCTTTCGGGTCGTTTTCCATGGCTCCGACTGACGCTTCGTTTGAAAATGAAGTCCAGTCGGATCTCGGTTCCGGGGCTCATTAACGCGAAATTCATCCAAATGTTTGCTGAATGTTCTTGCTTCCCGGGAATCGCGTCGCCATAGTGACAAAAAAATTCCCCGCGAAATTAAGTCGCGGTACCGGAGGGCGCGCAGAATGACCGAATTCGAACTACTGTTACAGAAAACAGGGCATTCAGTCGCCGAAGCTGCAAAGATTCTCGGCTATTCTGAAGGGCATATCTACCGCTGGAAACGTGGTGAGGAAACCCCGCGCGAAGGTGTAATGAACCTTCTTCGTATGGAAGTCGATGCGCGTCAGCCGGAGACTTCCGATGCGGCGTTTTCCTTTATCGATCTGTTCGCGGGGATTGGCGGGCTGCGCAAAGCTATGGAGAGCGCAGGCGGGCGTTGCGTGTTCACCTCAGAATGGGATCGGTTCGCCCAGCAGACCTATGATGCCAATTTCCCGGACAACCGCCCGATTGCCGGGGACATAACTGAAATCGACGCCGAAGAGCTTCCCGAACATGACGTGCTGGTCGCGGGCTTTCCCTGTCAGCCGTTTTCAATTGCAGGGGTATCGAAAAAGAACGCCCTTGGCCGCGCTCATGGCTTTAATGATGAGACCCAGGGCACGCTGTTTTTTGATGTGCTGCGGATCCTCAAACATCACCGCCCAGCCGCCTTCATGCTTGAGAATGTGAAGAACCTGCGCAGTCATGACAAAGGCCGTACGTTCCAGGTCATCATGCGTAAGCTGCGGGATGAGCTTGGCTACTATGTGCCGGAGCCACGCGTCATTGATGCCGCGCATTTCGTGCCTCAGCACCGCGAACGGATCGTCATTGTGGGCTTCCGCGAAGACGTGCCGTTCAGTTTTGATGATGTTATATTGCCACCCCACCGGGAGCGCCGCATGCGGGACATCCTGCACCCGGAGAACGGGAATGAGAACCCAGAGAGCCATTTCACCCTCGGCAATGACGCTGCCGTCAGCGGCAAATACACCCTGTCTGACAAGCTCTGGAAATACCTGCAGGACTATGCGGCGAAGCACAAAGCCAAGGGAAACGGGTTTGGCTTCGGGCTGGTGGATGGCGACAGCATCGCCCGCACCTTGTCTGCCCGGTACTACAAGGATGGTTCGGAAATCCTCGTAAGCCGCGGCGAAGGCAACAATCCGCGCCGCCTGACCCCGCGCGAATGTGCCCGACTGATGGGCTATCCGGAAGATTTCCGGATCCCTGTCTCAGATACCCAGGCCTATAAACAGTTCGGCAACTCGGTGGCTGTTCCTGTCTTTGCTGAGGTTGCCCGGGTTATGGAGCCGCACGTCCGGTCAATTCTGCAAGGGCAGGGGGCCAGCCCGGTCCGAAAAGTTGGCTGACGTCCATACCCCGAAAACGCGCAGTCGTAACATGGCGGCGATCCGGGGAATCAATACAAAACCCGAACTGCTCATCCGCCATGGGCTTCACGCTCGCGGGTTTCGTTATCGGCTGCACGATAGCAAGCTTGCAGGTCGGCCGGATCTGGTGTTGCCCAGATACCGGGCCGTGGTATTTGTGAACGGGTGTTTCTGGCACGGGCATGACTGCCCGCTGTTCAAATGGCCGAAAACCCGCGAGGAGTTCTGGCGGGGCAAAATCGGCGGGAATGTCGAACGGGATCAGAGGAACCTTGCGGCACTGAAAGCAGCAGGCTGGCGTGTCGGTATCGTTTGGGAATGTGTGCTGAAAGGGAAGCAGCGTCTTCAGCCCACAAAAGTCCTGGGCCTCCTTAGCGAATGGATCGAGGGTGATACATCCGCCTGTTCGATCGAAGGCCGGGGTCAGGAAACTACTGATACTCTCGCGTAGAGTTCCCGAAGCGCCGCTTCCAGTCGGGATGTTCCGATCCGCCATTGTGGCCGGACCTTCGCGGTTCCATCCGCGTAGATCGTATGGGCAGGGTCATAGTAAACCAGACCTGACGCAATTGACCTGAGCAGACGCCAGACATCGGTGCCTTCACACATGAACCATGGCGCGTTGAAACAGTATTGATCACCACCTGCCTCGGGGTCTTTCTGGAAACTGGCAGGCACATATGCAGCCAACGCATGTTTGGTGTTCCAGGAATTGGCCAGTTTTTCGAGCGACTAGCCGCCGATAAATGTGCCGAGCTCAGGGTCAGTGATCCCGACGAAAATTTCGTCAGGTTTGTCGCTGAACTCACCACTTTTCAAATCCAACCCGGATACTTCAAGCTGGTATCTTGTCGAAGTACTGGGCTTTCCGGCACGATGCACGCCAGTAAAGCGGCGGGAGCCATCGTCTTTCTTACCATCCCAGCCATAGGTCATCATGAAGTCGCGAAATGTCAGATCTCCTTCGGCACCCATGTCTGCGGTGGGAGTCATCAGGCTGATCTTGTTGCCTCTGAAGGATTTGATTTCATGGCCATAGGCATCGGGTTCTTTGAGTGCGTTGGTCTCAACCCCAAGCAAGGCTTCCAGTGTATATCCGGCACCCTGATTGCCTTTAAACGGAACGAGCGTGCCACCCTTGTTCCGGACTGATGCATGCCAGCCAGCGGCGACAATTGCACGAAGTTCACCGGTCAATTGCTCCTGAGGCGTCGCGGTCGTGTCTCCGGTGACATTCAGAATGCCAAGAACACCTGAGATGCCGGACGGTGCCAGTTCCGGGAATTCCGAAACAAGCCGGTCATCACGTTCGGACAGAAGCAGCCCGAAGATCTCACCCGCTCTGTTGGCGCCAATCCCGAGAATGCGTTTTCCGAACGCCGCCTGCTTCGTTCTGCGAATCGCGGCAGGCGCCCATTCGCACCCTTTGATAAACCCCGACAGCCGCGCCTCCGGGTACTGAAAATACTCGATCAGCTTTGTGTCTGGCGCGTGGTATCGATTGCCGTTTTGATCGAGCCAGAAATAATTGAGATGTGCCTCAGTGATCGGGCGGCCAGCAGCCGACTTTCTCTTCTTCGTGCTGCTGCTCGGCTCGCGCAGGCGAGTTTCGCGCACGGGGAACGCGTTGATCAATCCTTCAAGTTGACTGGCGAGAACAATCTGGTTCTTGTCATTGTCCTGTTTTGAAGCAAGAATTTTTACGAATATCCGGTCGACGCCTACGTCATTGAATAGGTTTCTGAAGTGATTGATCGTTGAAATGCCCATATGCAGACACTAGCGCGCTGGTTGAGTGTTGCACAATGGGCCGGCACAGCCCTTAACTGACATTCGTCATAGGGATCTTTGCTTCGTCGCAACCCCCCAGAAGCGGACCTAACAGGATAACGGCGAACCGGCATTGGCGGCAACCGGCTTGGGTGTCAGAGGATTTGCGAGTATAATTTTCTGATATGAGTAGACGCTGACGATGCTTTGCTCGGAAATATTTCACTGAGGGAACAAGAGAACAAATGAGCGTATGGCAGGACGCGGCTATTCAGTTAGATGATCTGTACTCGCAGGACCCGACTGTCGCTAGGCGTCAAATCAAAAATCAACCGCAGCTCTTGGTGCTTGATGGGACGCGCCACAGATTTTTTCCCATACGGCGATTGGCCGACGGCATCGCGGGCAGGAAAATGAACGCTCAAAAGAGCCAAGCGCAAGAGGTGCAGCGCTATCGACACAGTTTGAAGTCCTCAGGATTTCGGGAAATCACCGAAGGAGAAGCTGAATACACAGAACTGCTTGGCGATCTCGTAAGTCTTCTCAGAGAGTCGTTCCAAGAGCGCCCGTCACCTTCAAAAAAGACATTCTGGGTGCGCGACTCGATTATCAGGGAGGCTATTCTGGATGCCTTTCTGCAGTATGATGAGCATGGAATGCCTGATGGGTTCGGCGAAGCTCGTACCTGGTTTGTATCGCATCCTATAACAGAACTCCCATATCCAGCAAAAGTGATCTGGGGTTTAGCAACAAACAAGAAAGGGTCGGAATTCATCTCTCATCGGGCTCGGGACGGGTTACGCAAAGCTGGATTTGAGTGCGCTGACTTAGGCAATTTGGTCGAACCCGAGCTCCTTAGAGAAGGTTCTATCCGCGAAACGACCAACGTCAGGCGCGAACGCAACCCTGTAGCAAGGGTCCTTTGCATCGAGCACTATCGAAAGAAAAATGATGGACGACTAATCTGTATCGTTTGCGGTTTTGATTTCGCGGCCTTCTACGGAACCCTTGGCGAGGGATTCATACATGTCCATCACTTAAACCCCATCTCGGAGGCAGAGGCCTCCCGGATTGTATCACCTGAGATTGATCTTGTTCCGGTTTGCCCAAACTGCCATTCGATGATTCATCGAGGAGGCCAAACCAGATCGATCGCAGAGATGCGCGAAATTTTGGGCTAAGGCTGATTTTTTCCAACAAGATCGGCCCATACCGGTCATTGACCCACCCTTGGCCATGCCGCGATCGCATCCCGCATTGCCGACATTCGCCGCAACCGCAAAATCAGATGGTGGACGAACTCACGGTCTGCGGACTTTCCCGACATTGATGTTTGGGCATGTTGCTGACGCAGCATTTGTTCGCAGTTGCAGCGGCGCGCCTTTTGCAGTGCAGCGGGTTTCACCAGAGCAGCCGTTCAAACTGGTCACCCACGCCGGATCTCAAACTGATCTTTCGCCGCACAGTGCAGGAACTCACATGTCGCGGACAAAGCACTCTTTCGCTGCGGCTGTGCCAAGGGCTGCTTTGGCAAAATATCAGTTCTCAAGAAAAACCTGCCCTGAACAAACGCACCCGCAGCTCATTCAGTTTGTCGGGGTCCCTGAGAGGAACACGATAAAGGTCTTTGACGCCTATTTCTGGCAAGACGTCCTGACAGGATTTGACGGCTATGGCCGCGTCTTCTTGGTGTTCGAGCGCCACATGGCTCGCGGCCAAGACAAAGTGGGCGAAATACCACCTTGGCATTCGGTGGATTGCGCGTTCTGCCCATTCGATTGCGGTGGCGTAACGCCCAGCCATGTAATGCGCCAGCGCAAGACCGGAAAAGCGGAAGAAAATGCTTGGATCGAGAGGATTGGAGCGGATGGCAATCTCCTGATTGGTAATGGCCTCTTCCGAGCGCCCAAGGATGCCCAGCAAGGTGCCCAGACTGCCATAGGCCAATGAGCAATTCGGATTCAGCGCAACGGCACGTTTCAGCGCTGCGAGCGACTCGTCATATTTGAGCAGGCCCCAACAACAAATCCCCAAAGCCCAATGAGCGTATTCATTGCGATCATCAAGTTCGGTTGCGCGCCGTGCAAGCGCATAGGCGGCGTCCATTGCAGGTTGGACGTCGGGGACAAATCCCATGATGGCAATGTGGTGGTTGATCAGCGAAAGAAGCATGTTCGCCTCGGCGCTCTCGGGGTCGATCGCCAAAGCACGTTCCAGCAAGGTCTTGGCGTGGGCGTAGCTTTCCGGCGTAAAATCATAGAGCAGATGCCAGGACCGCATTGTCAGCTCCCAAACGGTCAGATCGCGTCGTGATGCACGCTCGACTGGCTCTTGAATAGTACTGAGATGCACGGTCGTCTGGATTGAGGCCACAACGTTGCGGGTGATCTCATCTTGCAGGTCAAAGACGTCCTCAAGCTGCCCATCGTAGCGTTCGGACCAGACATGCCCGCCTGTTATGCCATCGATCAACTGCGCAGTAACACGCACCCGCTCGCCCGATCGCCGAACGCTGCCTTCCAAGACAAACCGAACCCCAAGCTCTTCAGCAACGCGGCGGACATCGACAGATGAACCTTTGTAAGTAAATGTGGTGTTGCGCGCGATTATGAAAAGCCAAGGGGAACGCGACAGGGCAGTGATGATGTCGTCACTGATTCCGTCTGAGAAGTATTCCTGCTCCTGGTCACCGGACATGTTTTCAAAAGCCAGCACGGCGATGGACGGTTTCTCAGGCCGGTTGGGATGTTCAATAGGCAAATCAGCGAGCGTGGTTGCTACAGGTGCCAACCTGTCGCGCAGCTCCAATTTGGAGGACACACCCAGTTTGCGATAGATCGTCGCCAGATGCGTGCGAACCGTCGATGGCGCGAGACACAAGTGATCCGCGATCTGCTGATAGCTTTCGCCTTGTGCATAGTCCGCCGCAATTTGGTTCTCGCGGGTGGTGAGTATGCTTGTCTCGTCGGGTTTCTCGGTCACGAATGCGCCGCCTGTATCGCTCTGATCATACGGGCGTTCTCCAATGCGATCACGCTTTGGGCCGCAAACATCTGCGCAAGCCGTGTGGTGTCGTCAGAAAACGGACGCACTGTTTGGCGGTAGATCGTGAAGGCGCCAACCAAACTGTCACCGGCGAGCATTGGAATGGCAACAAAAGATCGCGCCCCGCCAAGATCCGCGGTTGCATAACGCAAGGGATCATCCGTTTGATAAACTGCCTCGGATTTGACGTCGATGATATTGATGACCGCCCGCAACTCATCCATCCGGCCAAGTCCGGTGTGGGGGCTGGCTGCAAAAATCCCCTGATCGTCTAGCCACGTTTTAAACGGCTTCGGAATTCCAACAGCATGATTGGCATGAAACCTGCCGTTCCGCTGATACTCGAACAAGATGCCAAACTCCGCATCGCAGAGTTCTAGTGCGTAGGTCAGGATCGATGGCATCACCGCCCCAAGATCGCCTTGGGACGCACTAATGATCCGAAGCACTTCGCTTAATGCTTTTTCCCTGCTGATCGCTTCCTCCAAGCTCAACGCCAACTCCGAAACGACGGCGGCCATTTCCGACGGATTGCGGGGCCGCTGGACTTCACCGTTCAGACAGGTTGCGAGCTCCAGTTTCGAGGAGACTTCAAGCTTGCGGTAGATGGTCGACAAATGCGTCCGCACCGTCGACGGCGCGATGCATAGCGCATCCGCGATGGTCTGATAGGTTTCCCCACCCGCATAAGACCGCGCGATCTGCAATTCCCTTTGACTGAGACCTGATTGGCCAGACACTTAAAATACTCCGAAAGAAACATCCTATTACGAGTTTGGTGAGAACGCATTCAACAAGCAATCCTGCAAATGCTGTAGTTTGAATACTGCATGCCGGCCCCGGATTTTACAGCATCTGCACGATATCTGGCACGGTGGGTCCTGGCCTAAGCTGACGTCATCACATCAACATGAAGGAAGGCACAATGACACAATACGAAACCGCCAAAGCTTTTTTCGAAGCCTGCGAAACCGGCAAAGGATGGGAGGGCTGCACGACTTTCTGCCACGATGGGGCGACGTTTTCATGTCAGGCAGATGCGCTGGCAGAAACCACAACCCTCGCCGGTTATGCGGAGTGGATGAAGGGGCTTCTGACACCCGTACCGGATGGCCGTTACAAGCTGACAGCCTTTGCAGTCGATGAGGCACGCGGAACCGTTGTGGCGTGCGCCGAATTTCATGGAACGCAAACCGGCGAAGGCGGGCCAGTTGCGCCAACGGGCAAAACGGTGGTCTCGGATTACGCCTATGTCATTCAGTTTAACGGCGACAAGATTAGCCATATGACCAAGATCTGGAACGATGTGCACGCGCTGCGCGGTCTGGGGTGGGCGTGATGCTTGCCGTTGCTCAATCACCGTCATCGCACGACGCGCACCATATCTCTGTGGTATCGGACCTATCCGAGCCCGGCCTGCGGGTGGCACTTGATGATCTTCTGTTGGAATACTACGGCGTTATTGTCCAAAAACTGGGCGAGGCCGGAATGGTCCACAGCTACACGCCGGAAACACTGATGGCGTCGTTTTGGCCCAAGGTGCATGACCTTATGCCACCAAACGGGCGGTTGATCGTCGCGCAGGATGCCAAGGGGCGGCTTGTGGGGTGCGGAACTTTGCACCGCGTGCGTCCCAACGCCGCCGAGGTAAAACGCCTCTATGTTCGGCCCGAGGCCGTAGGCCATGGATTGGGCAGTGCGATTGTGCGCCAATGGATCGACAGTGCGCGCGCCATGGGGCTGGATACGCTTTTGGTCAACGTGATCAACAGCAACCGCGACCCGATGGGGATATTTGAACGCTTCGGCTTTGAAACGACCGAGCGCTATCCAGAATGTGCCGACCCAATCGAAGCAGACCCCTATTTCATCTACTTGAGATACCATCTGTGATGACTCGCTGGCACATCCTCTCTCTGCTTTTTCTGGCGCGCACGGCGTTGGGGTTTCAATTCCAGACGCTCGCTTCGGTCGGGGATGATTTGGTGGTGGTTTTCGGGTTGGATTACGCTGGGATCGGCCTGCTGATCGGGCTTTTCATGGCGCCCGGTGTGGTGTTGGCTTTGCCTGCGGGGCTTTGGGGGCGTTACGTGTCTGACCGCAACATGGTCGGCTTTGGGCTGATCGGCATGGCAGTCGGAGGGGGGCTATCGTCGCTCGCGGCTGGGGGTTGGGGGTTGGGTACGGGCCGCGTCGTGGCGGGTATCGGGTGCCTGTTTGCGATGATATATTTCACCAAGATGGTCGCGGACTGGTTCGAGGGCCGCGAGATCGCGACCGCCATGAGCATTCTCGTCATGTCGTGGCCCTTTGGCATCGCCATGGGGCAAATTGGCCACGCGTGGCTTTCGCAAGCCTATTGCTGGCAGGTCCCGTTTCAGGTGGCCTCAGCGTATTGCCTGATCGCGGGGGTTGGTATTTATCTATTCTACCGTCCGCCGCACGATTTACCACATGCGAATGGCGGCAAAAGGGTCGCTATGACCGCCCAAGAATGGCGTCTGGTCATCTGTGCTGCTGCTGCTTGGGGCGTGTTCAACGCCGCTTATGTTACCTATCTTGCCTTTGCGCCCAAGGTTCTTGAGGGCCACGGCCAATCCGCTATCGCGGCCGCTGGCATCATCAGCATCGGCAGCTGGATCATGATCTTTTCTGGTGCGGCCTGCGGGCAGATCGTGGATCGCTTTGGTGGCCGCAATATCGTCTTGGCGGTCTGCATGGGCGGGGCCATTGCGGCGCTCTTGCTGCTCAACCTGCCGGGCGCTGGTTTCGGTGCAAGCCTGCTATTTGGTTTGATCGGCATGGCCCCAGCTGGCGTGATCATGGCGATGGCGGGCCAAGCCATGCGGCCCCAAGTCAGGGCCTTCGGTATGGGAATTTTCTTTACGGTTTACTATGCGATCATGTTGTTCACGCCGCCTGTCGCGGGTGCGATCCTTGATGCGACAGGCAATGCGCAGGGCCCAATGTGGCTGGCCATGGTCCTGTTCGCTACGGTCGTTCCGCTCGGCATTGCGTTCCAGTTTTTCAAAGGTGCGCCCATGATGGGTCAGGAAAGGAAAGTGTGACGATGGACATTCGGAAAACGGTTTTCACCAAAGAAATCATCACCGCTGATGAAATGGGTCAAACGTGCGACCAGATCACGCGCGTTGCCGCAATGGCGGTTGTCAGAAATCCTTTCGCAGGAATGCATCAAGACGACCTGTCGCCCCTTTTCGACGTTGGTGCACAGCTTGGTGGGTCGCTGACACAAGAGCTTGTCAACATGTTGGGTGGGCCTCCAATTGCCTACGGCAAAGCGGCAATTGTCGGATCAGCAGGTTCGATGGAGCATGGTGCAGCCGTGTTGCACCCCGCACTTGGCAAACCGGTGCGAGCCGCCGTCGGTGGGGGTAAATCCCTCATGCCTTCGAACCACAAAGTCGGGGCTTTGGGCGCCTCCATTGATCTGCCACTTGGACATAAAGACGAGGCATGGTCCTTTGACCATATCGACACGGTAACGCTCTGGGTGCCCGACGCTCCGCGCGCAGACGAAATCGTGCTTTGCGTCGGATTGTCCAATGGAACACGAGCGCAGCCCAGAGTTGGAACGGGCCCAAGCCCCTCTTGATCGTATGATCTTCCTTGAAGCTGCCATTGGACCCAAACGCAGCATCGGTCAAAGAGGGCTCGTTCCGGCCGTCGGAGGCGGCGCAGCATCTGCTCAATCTTGGCTTCTGTTGGCGATACGAACGGCCCATTGCTGCCGTTGGCCATGTCATCTCGATGCTGCGGTTGCAGCCCGCATAGCAGACGTTCACTATCGGCGCGAAATCTACGGCTGTGGGAACTCACGGAATGCGGACAAAGCGCCAATTCGCTGCGCCTGCGCCAATGGCGGCTTTGTTCTCCTGTTGCCATGACGCGACTAATCCCAGTGATTGACCACCTGGAACAAGCTCGAAAGCCACAAGACCAATAACCGCTGGCTGCCGCTCTGCGACTTGTTGGGCGTTTCGGGCTGATAGAGTCCTTGCGCTGAAAAAAAATGAAGCATGTTCTAGGCTTCAAGCAACCCTTTCAGGCCGCCTGCCATTGTGCCCTCTTCCTCTTTGAACCATACATAAAATTCTTCTTGGAAACAGCCGATGACCGAACACCGAAAACTTGCTGCGATCCTGGTTGCCGACATCGTCGGCTTCAGTCGGCTGGTCGGCAACAACGAGGAGCGAACGCTGTCAGAGTTGCGTGAGATCAACCTGGGCATCGTCGATCCGACCATTTCTTTGCATCACGGGCGTCTTGTCAAAAGAACGGGTGACGGCGTCCTTGTTGAATTTCGCAGCGTGGTCCAAGCGGCCCGTTGCGCCATCGCGTTGCAAGATGCCATGCACGAGCGCAATCGCTCAGTCGATCATGCGCACCGGATCGAGTACCGCATAGGCGTCCACCTCGGCGACGTCATCGAGGAAGGCGACGGCGATTTGATGGGCGACGGCGTCAACATCGCGGCCAGACTGGAGGCCTTGGCGGTGCCAGGAGCAATCTGCATGTCAGAGGACGCTTATCGCCAAGTCAGGTCGCGCCTCGAAGTTGAGATAAGTGACCTAGGCGAACACGAACTCAAGAACATCGCCGAACCCATGAGGGTCTACGCAATTTACTCTGGCACGATGACGGCTCCGCATTTGGAACATGGCAGATCCGCGACTGCGTCAGTGCCATCGAGTAAGCCTTGCATTGCGGTTCTTCCTTTCGCCAACATGTCGGCCGATCCTGAACAAGATTATTTCGCCGACGGTATCGTTGAGGAACTGACGACTGGCCTGGCACGTATGCGTTGGTTGACTGTGATTTCGCGCAACTCTGCATTCGCTTTTAAGGACAAGGCCATGGATGTCCGCCGCATCGGCCGGGACCTCTCGGTTGGCTATATCGTCGAAGGCAGCGTACGCAAGGCAGCCAATAGCGTGAGAATTTCTGCCAAGATGATCGATACAGAGTCTGGAGCGCATCTTTGGGGCGAGGCATTCACGGGTCGCCTCGATGACATATTCGATCTCCAGGACGAGGTAACCGCAGGCATTGTCGCAGCAGTGGAGCCATCTCTGAAGCAGGCCGAGATAGATCGCGCGAAGCGCAAGAGACAGGAGAATCTCAGTGCGTATGATCTGTATCTCAGGGCACTCGATCAGGCGCACAAGTTCACGCAAGAGGCCCGAGACAGTGCGCTAAAGCTGCTCGACGAGGCGATAAAAATAGACCCGGACTACGCCGAAGCGCACGGTGTGGCCGCGTATTGTCACCAACAGAGATATCTCTGGGGTGGGTGCGACCCGCAGGATCGGTTGGCCTCTTTGCACCACGCCGAAGCAGTTGCAGAAGGGCGAACTGACGACGCAACGCCGCTTTCGTTTGCGGCAATGGCGCTGAGTGCCCTTGATAACCAGCACGAAGTGGCTGCAACAATGCTGGCCCGTGCCCTTGACCTGTCACCAAATTCAGCGCTTGCGCTCATCTGCCGCTCACTCGTCATGACTATTCTGGGAAAACCAGAAAAAGGTGCGGTAGATGCGGCGCAATCACTTCGGCTCAGCCCCTTCGACCCCCTGCGTCATATCCCGGAGTGCGTGCTTGCGATTGCCATGTTGGCAGTCGGTCACTCGAAAGAAGCCGTGGACCACGCGCGTCGTGCTGTCGATGCAAACCCTATGTTTACGCCCGGTCGTGCTACCTTGGCTCTTTGTCTCGTTGAGGACGAGCGTATTGATGAAGCCGCTGATGTCATGCGAACTGTCTTAGCCAAGGCACCAGACACACGTATCTCCAATCTTCACGAACGTTTGCTGATCGTGAATGGATTAGGGTTCGACCGTGTTTCGGCGGCGATGCGCCTTGCCGGACTCCCTGAATGATTTGTATGCTGAGATTGTGCAGGCGGAGCGATTTTGTGGAACGTCTCCAGAGTCAGCTTCGGCCGATCGAGCGATCGTTATAGATCGGCTCTGAACTGCACCAATGTCAGCTTCCTGACGCTTAGCCGCTATTGGTGCGAGGTGCGGCACCTGGGAGGTTTGGGCTCGCAGCCGACATCTGATAGTTTCAGTCGGTTGACGGGTGCCAGCCCGAAGCGGTCATGGCGCAAAACTGCGGGGCCGGCCAGAGCGGACCTTCGCGCAAGCCCAGTCGAGTGACCGATATGCGGGACGAAGCGGGCTTTCGCTGCGGCTGCGCCAATGGCCGGTACCACCGCTTGAACCGGACCTTCATTTTGAACGGTTAAGGTTGGGTTCGCGGATTCTGCTACTTTTTCTATTCATCTGCCGCCAAATAGGCTTTGCCTTTCCGAAGTGACAGTGCTTCGCACAAAATAACACGGTATCCCGCATTGGTATCTAGCCTAAGTTTGTGAACATTCTTAGTTTCGAGGTATGCCGATTTGGTGGCTCCCATAATTGCGGGCGCACCAACAAATGGTCCTTCACGGATTTCGTATCCATGAACGCCAGAAAACGTAAGAGTATGAATCTCAAATACATTTTCCTCCCAATTTATCGGGTAGTCGATTTCAAATAAGATGACGTCCTTTTCGGGCAACTCAATCACCTTGTTGATTGTGCTGTCGTGCCAAAAAATGTCGTGTATTTCCATTTTGAATACCCCCTAAGTCAGCTAATCAGCCCTCGTCACGGATAAAGGCCTACGAACTTAGCCACATCAGTTCACCAAGTTGACACCATTTACAGTCAACCTGCCTTCAGGACTGTGCAAAGTCCACTTGCTGAGAGAGCTGCCATTTGAGCAATCTGCAGCATTCGGAACTCTGGGCTCGAAGGAGCCATTAGATCGGTTGCAGCATGTTTAAATTATGGGCGAATCAGCGACGTCAGGGACGGCCCAAAGCCGCCGTCGGCCGAGGGCACTCGATGCCGCAGCGCGGCCCTTCGAAGGAGACATTCGCTGCGCCTGCAAAATCAGGTAACGGGCGAACTCACACAACGCGGGACAACGCTGACGTCCGCTTGGAATGCCCCGATTTCGTCTTTGGAGGAGCCATTTATGAAGCAGTTCTTTTCTACCGACCATTATAGAACGCTCCAAGCCCAGAGCATTCGAGGAACAGTCTGATCATTGGTTTGTCTGGTTGTCAGAATTTGATACACTTTCCTACTTCTGTGCGCTGAGGTTCTACGTCTGTGAGACTATGGTTATTGGCAGAAATGCCGCATAGTCAGCAATCAATTCAAATGATACGGACATCTCTTGTTTTGAGCAAAGTTTGTCTTGATCCACGGCAGATTCGGCCCTAAGGCAAGAGCGTCACAATACGCTTTGTGCAGGAGAGACCGGACGAGAGTCTGGCGCCGAAGGAGCAACCCCCCGGAAACTCTCAGGCAAATGAACTGTACGAAAGCAGACAATCTGGAGAGCGGCCCGGTTCATTCCGGACCCACCGACGGAGAAAGTGCAAAGCTTAGGCTGCGTACGTAAACTCTCAGGTAATCGAACAGAGGGGATTAGCGGTGCGGATTTCTGCACCTGATCTTGATCTGTCTGGGGGTTAATCCTGATGAAAAAAATTGCCGTTATCGGCGCCGGTGTTACCGGTGTAACCACCGCTTATGCGCTTTTAAACCGTGGCTATGATGTGAGCGTGTTTGACCAGAACCGCTATGCAGCGATGGATACATCTTTTGCAAATGGCGGGCAGTTGTCGGCTTCAAACGCCGAAGTATGGAACCAGTGGTCGACTGTGTTCAAGGGAATGAAGTGGATGCTCGTGCGCGGTGCCCCTTTGTTGGTCAATCCCAAACCCAGCTGGCACAAATACTCTTGGATGGCCGAATTTATGGCTAACATACCGCATTACCATCGAAATACCGTCGACACGGTCCGCATGGCGATAACAGCGCGCGAACTTTTGAAATCTACTGCTGCAAACGAAGGGTTTACCTTCGATGTTGAAGAACGCGGCATTTTGCACATCTACAACACCAAAAAGGAATATGACCACGCCACAGAGGTGAATGCGCTTTTAACTGAGGGCGGTCTGAACCGAGAAGCTATGTCCCCCTCCGAGATGAAAACCCTGGAACCGGCGCTTGAGGGGGATTTTTACGGCGGCTACTTTACGCAATCAGATATGACAGGCGACATCCATCGCTACAGCACTGGCCTGTCAGAGGCCTGCAAAAAGAAAGGTGCCGCATTTCACTTCAACTCGGATGTGACACACATCACCCATACCGCGCAGGGTCCAGTTGTGCACTGGAAGGACGCGAAAGACGCCAAGAACGACAACCAGTTTGATGGGATGGTCATTTGTGCTGGCGTCGGGAGCCGTAAATTTGGCAAAATGCTGGGCGACCGGGTAAACGTTTATCCAGTCAAAGGTTATTCAATCACCGTTAATTTGAATGATGAAACGAGCAGGCAGGCAGCCCCTTGGATCAGCCTGTTGGATGACGAAGCTAAGATCGTGACAAGTCGGTTGGGCCCTGATCGTTTCAGGGTCGCAGGAACGGCCGAATTCAATGGCTACAACTGGGATATCCGCGACGATCGGGTGCGGCCGCTTGTTAAGTGGGTTGAGCAGAAGTTCCCGAATGTCGAAACTGAGCATGCGGTGCCGTGGGCGGGTCTACGCCCGATGATGCCGAACATGGTGCCAATGGTGAAGGGCGGCAAACGTCTCGGTGTCTATTATAACACTGGCCACGGGCATTTAGGGTGGACATTGTCAGCGGCCACGGCGGAGATAATTGCCGAAAAAATCAAGGAAGAAATCTAAAGCAGGTGTTTGTTCTATGACGGCAGCAGTGCTTCGTACTGCAGAATCTTGGCAAAATGGGCTCTTCGCTGCCATTAGATCGGCTGCAGCATGTTGAGCCCACGGATTGCCTTTCGCCAGCAGGGACGGCCCAGATCTGCCGTTCGCTTCATGGCCGAGCGCTGCGGTGCAGCTTCACAAAACCTGCCATTCGTCCATCGTGCAGCATTTTTGGAGGGTGAACGTCGGCAGAGCGTTGTGCAAAGCTGCAGTTTTCTACTGTCTAAATTGTTTGGATACGTCTTCTTTGGTATTAGAGCTTGTGCCCGTCCCAAGCGTCAAGGGATAGAAGGTCAAATTGCTTGGCTACGGAGATTTCCATGCATGACTTCTACTCAGATACACAGACCCGACCCAGCCGCGCCATGCGCGAAGCGATGCTGGAGGCTCCTGTTGGCGACGAACGGCATTTGGACGACCCGTCCACAAATGAACTTTGTGCCCGCGTTTCAAAGATGCTGGGCATGGAGGCGGCCATGTTTCTGCCCTCGGGCACCATGTGCAACCAGATCGCGATAGCTGTCCACTGCGATCCCGGTGATGAAGTGATTTGCACGCGGGACTCGCACATTCTGTTTGCCGAAAGTGGCGCATCCGCCGCGCTGTCTGGTGTGATGCACCAACCGATTGATGCGGTTCGCGGTATGATGACGCCGGATCAGGTAGCCGCCGCGATCCGTCCCCGGTCGTCGCACGCGCCGCGTAGCCGATTGCTTTGTACCGAGCAGACCGTGAATCTCGCGGGCGGAGCAATCTGGCCTGCCGAACAGTTGAAAACCGTTGCCAAGGTTGCGCGTGAGCATGGGCTTGCAACCCATCTGGATGGTGCGCGCCTCTTGAATGCCGTGGTCGCTACGGGAATCCCCGCGTCTGTCTACGCCCAAGGATATGACAGTGCGTGGATCGCGTTTTCCAAAGGGCTGGGGTGTCCGGTGGGATCGGTTCTTGCAGGATCGCAAGACTTCATCGATCGCGCCTGGCTCTTTAAACGTCGATGGGGCGGAGCGATGCGTCAAACCGGGGTGCTGACGTCCATGTGCCTCTATGCGCTTGATCACAACGTGGACCGACTGGTCGAAGACCATGACTTGACCAAAGTCATCGCCCGCAGGGTTGCAGATGTTCCTATCGTGGAACACGTTCATCCGGTTGAAACGAATATCGTGCTTGTCGATCTAAGGAAGTCCGGGCTGGCTGCCAGGGAGTGTATGTCCAAGCTTAAACAAGAGGGTGTGACGGTCACCGCAGTCGGAAAGCACAGGCTTCGTATTGTGACCCATATGGATGTGAACACAGCAGATGCCGATGCCCTGATTCAAGAAATGTTGAAGCTGTGCTGAATCATAATCGATCTGTACTAACGATCATTGCTGAGCTCCAGTCGACGTGCAGCATAGGGTATTATGGGCTCACAGCCGCCTTGCGGCGGTGCAGCGCTAAATTTGGGCCATTAGCGCCCTTGATGGGTAGCTCCAATGACCGTTATCGGCCCATTGCGGCCACTCGATCAGGTGCTCGTATGCTGCGGTGCGGCCCGTCATTCCGGACTTTCGCTGCATGCGTAAAATCCTGGGCTAAAGGAACTCACAGTCTGCGGGACTTAGCGGCCGTTGCCTACAGCGACTTTTCAAAGAACACGCGGTTGAAACCGTCTTCCGTTTTACGATCAGTCTCTTGATAGCCAAGGTGAGGATAGATCGACAGGTTTTCTGACATTTTTTCGTTTGTGTAGAGTTTGATCCGCTTTGCACCGGCTTGCTTTGCTTTTTCCTCGCAAAAGGTAATCAAGCGCTTTCCGACGCCCTTGCCCGCCGCACTCGAACGCACGGCAACGTTTTCCAACATGAAGTGATCATCTTTTTGATAGAATACTATAAATCCGATCAACTCCGCATCCGTTTCCGCTGCGACGTAGACTGAACCGGATGCGATAAGCGAACCGAAGTCTGCCACCATGGGTGCCGGTTTCTTGCCGATAGCGGCAACGTACTGTTCATAGGCATCCTCAGCGCACAATCGAACGCTGTTCTCATCTCTTGGCGTTGCTTTTCTGATTTCGAAATTATGCGTCAATGGCCAGCTCCTGCATCATCAAGCCGAGATTACTATTGCGGCGCAGCAACCTGCAAGATGGGCTCAGAGCCGCCTTGCGGCAGCGCAGCGCCCGGATTTCGAACTGAAAGCACTATTCACGCCCTTATTGTGGGCGGCCAGACGACCGTTGCCAGCCCGAAGCGGACCCACGGCGCTAGACGCAATTTTGCGATAGCCGACCTTCGCTGCGCGAGTCGCGAATTCACAAGTCGCGGGACAAAACGGGCTTTCGCTGCGGTTGCACCAACGGCTGCTTGTTGACGATTTGGACCTACGTGCAATGGTCAAAAAGCCGACTAGGTAAACAGGCCGATTTCGGGCAATTGCTCCAGTTCCACCTGCCAGACTGGCCAAAGTCGGCTTCTGTCGAAAATGTCGGCGATGGCGGACAATGACAGTGCTGGAAACAGAATGTGCGCTGCTGCCATATGTTGTTGGGCAACCTGCCTGTTGCCCCGCCGCAGTTCGGCTAAAGCGAGAAACAGGCTTGGCCACCAATTCGACCCAGCAGCACCCGCTGACCTTTCCAAAATGGAAATGCCAGGTTGCAGGTCTGGTGCATCATGCAGCAGCTGAGCAATGCCCAGAAAGAAAAGGTGTCCAGATCGAAACTTCGAAGATTGCGCTAGCTCCAATGTCCGTTCTGCATTCGAGACCGCGTGCAAAGCTTCAGGATCGTGCGTTCGAGCCCAGTCTGGCGCCGCAAATGTGTACGCAATGGATCTTCCATGCGGTGCGCCCCAAGCATTCGGGTTCAAGCGTTCAACTTGCGCCGCGGCTTCAAGCGCGGCTTCCGTTTTGCCCATCATGCCGTTCACACTGGCCAGCATGACATAGCCACCCGGCATTTTGGGGTCTATCCGGACGACGTCTATGGCAGGTTGTATTGCCGCCGCGAGCGTTGCCTGTACGGGCCACGCACCGCTCATCGCTTTGCGGTAACCCACGAAAGATTTCTGTATCTGAGCTGACGTGTTCCTTGGTTCGAGCGCAACCGCCCGCGTGAGCATAGCGTCCGCTTCATCAAATCCGTCAGATTGGCCTGAGGACATCAGATCATTGGCGCGCGCACTGAGTTCGCCCGCGTTCAACTGTTCTGGTGGACGCATCTGGGCTTGCACTTTTTCATGTGCGTCTATCTCTGCGCAGATCCGCAAAGCAAGCGCCAAACCGAGCTCGTCTGTGAGCTCGAACTCATCGATGACGATCCGATCAAACCGTTCACTCCAAAGCCGCCGCCTGTCATGTCGTGCGGAAAGGTGGACTGTAAGGCGTATCCGATCTCCGGACCGGCGCAGTGTCGCGTTCAAGATATACTTCGAAGGTGCGCCCTCGTTGTCCGGCCGAAGGACATGCAGCCAACGATACTTCTCGAGCTCTATTGCGGTTGCCTCCACGATCTCCGGGGAAAGGGTGTCGGGTGATGCCTCTTCGACGAAATTCTCCAATAGGATAGAAATCGGTTCAGATGTCATCGCTGTCGGAGGAATGCCGCCAAACGCCCAGACCTTTACCGGCTCTGCAATGTTCTTGAGGACCCGGGCCCCCGCATTCTCAAACGACACTCGCAAGTCTATGGACAGGTTTACAAAGACAGCATCGGAAATGGCGATGCCGCCCGGTTTTGCGAGCGCCTCTAGTCGCGACGCGATATTTACGCCGGTCCCAAAGACATCTTCATCCACAAAGCTGGCCGGTCCCTCGTGAATTCCTATGCGGAGTTCTGGGGCACCATCATCGGCCAATAAGTCTTGTATCTTGATTGCCGATGCGCACGCGTCCGAGCATCCGTCAAACGCGGCCAGCCACCCATCCCCAAGACGCTTTATGATCGTGCCGCCGCCCGCTGCAATGCATGGCTCGACAATAGTGTCGCGAACGTTTCTCAGGGCCTCCAACGTGGCACCGTGATCCACCTCCATCATCCGCGAATATCCAACGATGTCCGCTGCCAGAATGACAGTTTTTTGCTCTGAAGAACTCACCTGAAACCTTCCAAAATTGCCGTCACACGTCCGATGCGAGTGCAATCCGTGCATAGCATGTTTCCTAAAACAACTGACCATGGATGCGGGCGTTCGTACAGAGTGCAGCATCCGGGAAAAAGGGCTCACACCCAGCTTTCGCCGCACGCTACACGAAGGTCCGCTGTCGCGAAACTGCCCAAACTTTGCAAAGCACGCTTCCTGCGCATCGACGCCCTTGGTGGAGGCCGCAGCAATAGCGATTGCACATTTGGCGCTGTGAATGTCTGCAAATGCCTATGTGAGCAAGTAGCTTCGCAGGTGCAGCGAATGACCGGAGTCCGCCCTTCATGTCGGCAGCTTCAGACTAAGCTGAGCGAATCTTCCTCACGAAAACCAATTCAATTAGACTGGACTTCGTCTTGCGAAAGAGCGGTAGTAAACCTAATTCCGCGGGTCGACCCGCAGGTCTCCGCCCGGATGTCCGGGCTCTGGTCGGTAGCAGGGGCAGGGTGCTCCTGACTGATCGGAAAGGAGACCGACATGACCGATAAATCCACCACATCGTCCGAACCGGGCCGGGGCGCGAACCGCGTTCCGACCTCCGGGCGTACAAGCAAGAAGGATCAGCTGATCCGGATGTTGTCTGCCAGGGCAGGCGCCGAGATTGGTGCTGTCAGCAAAAAGCTCGGCTGGCAGACGCACACGACGCGGGCGGCGCTGTCAGGCTTGCGCAAAGCCGGCTTTGAGCTGGTGGGCGAGACGCCAGGCGATGGCAAGCCCAGGCGCTACCGGATTGTGGCCCGACCCGCTGATACCGGGAAAACAGATATGCCCGGGGTAACTGATGCCCGGTAAGCCGGATCCGGACCGGCCGCGGGCGATGGGCGCGTGGGAGGAGGCTTTCGGGTCTCCTCCTCCGCCCTACCTGTCGGTGGCGTTCATGTGCAAGGCGGTGGCTTACGAAGCGCAGTGCAAGGCCTCGGGTGGACTTCCGTCATCCGTGCGCCGCAGCCTGCGGCAGATCGCGGAGGGCAAACCGGTGGCCGATGCCGGCGACGGGGGTCTTCGATCCGGTTCCCATCTCGTGCGGGAGTGGAACGGCCGGACCTACCAGGTCGAAGTTGTCGAAGGCGGTTATCGCATAGACGGGAAAGACTGGGCGTCGCTCTCGGCCATCGCAAAGCACATCACTGGTACCACATGGTCCGGCCCAAGGTTCTTCGGCCTGACCCGCAGGGCAGCGAGCGGCAGATGAAGAAGATCCGCTGCGCCATCTACACCCGCAAGAGCTCGGAAGACGGGCTGGAGCAGGAGTTCAACTCCCTCCATGCCCAGCGGGAAGCCTGTGCCGCCTACATCGCCAGCCAGAAGCATGAGGGCTGGGTGCTGGTGCCGGATCAGTACGATGATGGCGGGCTCTCCGGTGGATCGCTGGACCGCCCGGCCCTGCAGCATCTACTGGCGGATATCCGGGACGGCAAGATCGACCAGATCATTGTCTACAAGATCGACCGACTGACCCGGTCGCTGGCCGACTTCGCAAAGATCGTCGATATCCTGGATGCAGGTGGCGCCTCCTTTGTCTCGGTGACGCAGTCCTTCAACACGGCCACCAGCATGGGCCGGCTGACATTGAACATGCTGCTGTCATTCGCGCAATTCGAGCGCGAGGTGACGGCGGAGCGGATCCGGGACAAGATCGCCGCCTCGAAACGCCGTGGGCTCTGGATGGGCGGGCAGGTGCCAATGGGGTATGATCCGGATGGAAGGACGCTCACCATCAATGAACGCGAAGCCAGAACGATCCGGACGCTCTACGCGCTCTACGAGCAGCATGGTACGATCCGGGAGGTGAAAGCGCAGGCCGATGCGCTGGATTTGCGCACCCGGCGCAGGACACTTTCTTCTGGCGAGACGCGCGGTGGCGGTGCCTTCGACCGCGGCCATATCCATCACATCCTGACGAACCCGATCTATGCTGGGCGCATCCGGCATCGTGACAAGGTGCATGATGGTAAGCACGACCCGATCATTGCGCCTGACCGTTGGGATGAGCTTCAACTGCGCCTGCAGGGTAAGGCCTCGCGCCTTCGCCGTCGCAAGACACCACGCCGCGTGTCGCTTCTCTGCAGGAAGCTCTTCGATGAAACCGGAGACCGGCTGACGCCATCGCATTAACGCACTAAACGGGGAACCCGGTTGCGCTACTACGTCTCGCACCGGTTGATCGCGCGCAGCGGCGAGGAAAACCTCGATGGCTGGCGCTTGCCGGCGGATCAGCTTGAGGCACAGATCAGCACTCTTGCCCATCGCCATCTCACCGAACCAACCTTCGCAGGTCGTGTCTCGATGCGCTCCGAAGCCGGCGAGATCGCCCGCGTTCGAAGCAAGCTGACAAATCTGACCAGCGGGCAGAATGTCAAAGACATCCTTGCGCTCGTCGAACGCATCAGGATCACGCCGGGCAATATCATCCTCAGGCTTGATCCCGAGAGCGTCGCGGAAGCGCTGGACATCGACGTCGATGCGTTGGACGCAAACGCCCTGCAGATCGAAGCGCCGTTCCAGCTGCGAAAGCGCGGAGTTGAAACGAAAATCATCCTCGCCGAAACTCCCCGCGACAGAGACGAGGCGCTGATCCGCAACATCGCGCTCGCGCATCACTGGCTGGAGCGGATCAAGGCGGGCGAGACCTTCGGCGATATCGCCAGAACTGATGGCATCTCCAAACGCCGCGTCCAGCACATGATCGATCTTGCCTTCCTCGCACCTGCCATTATCCGCGATGTTCTGGCCGGCGAACAGCCCCTCGGCTTCACCTCGGACTGGTGCAAGGCGCGCACCTTGCCATCAGACTGGAAGGACCAGCGCGCGCTTCTCGCGACTCTCTGATCCCCCGAACCCACACCTGCTACCGCGAAAATGCGGAGCGCAGACTTTTGCCCATTTGCGCCATTGTTCCGGCCCGGTTCGCGGTCTGCGCTGGTTTGAAAAGCCGCTAACCTTCGGATAACGCGCGACTATTCAGAGTACACCTTGCACGGTCTGGATATGGGGGAGTGGTTGGCTGGGATGGTAGGATTCGAACCTACGGTACACTGTACCAAAAACAGTTGCCTTACCACTTGGCTACATCCCAACGTCAGCGGTAATTAAAACGATGCTGGGCGACACGCAAGTCCCGTTTTTGACAAAAATTGAAGTGATCTGTTAATTCCTGTCCTCGCGCAGCGTTTCGCATCAGGTTGTGACGTCGATGAGGATCGCCCCATCGCGTCCGCCCGCTTCGACGGCCTGATGCGCGCGGGCGGTTTGCGTGAGCGTAAAGATTTCTTTGGTTGGACAGATCACTGCGCCGGCTGACAAAGCATCGTGCAGGTAATTGGTCGCTTTTTCGCGTTCTTCAGACCTTAAAATGTAGATCAGGGCGATATCAATTGTGACAGCTTTGAACAGCAGTGCTCCGAAGGGGATCGCCGGTGTCATGTTTTTTGCTGACCCATAAACCGATAAGGTGCCGTTCTCCGCGATGATTTTCGCGTTCGTTTCGATATTCTCTCCGAATTCCACATCAATGATCCGGTGATATTCCTGCCCGGCATTCTCGGCCAGTAAGTCCTGCGCAAGATTCGGCGCGTTATAATCCAGAACGCTATCGGCCCCGGCCTTAAGGCATCGTTCGAAACCCGAAGGGCTCGCCGTTGCGATAACCTTGGCCCCGCCCCATTTCGCCAACTGCACGGCGATATGGCCAACTGTGCCGTTGGCCCCATGGATCAAAAGCGACTGTCCGCGGATGTTGCCGCCGCCAAACACGGTATGGGCGGCAGTCAGACCGGGAATTCCCAAGCTTGCGCCGGTTTGCAGGTCTACGCCTTTGGGCAGGGCGACGGCCTGATGCGATGCTATCGTTATGACCTCGGCGGCGGTGCCCCAAGCCCGGTTGAACTGCCCGTTCCATATCCACACAGGCTCTGCGATGCGCGCAGGGTTCACGCCCTCGCCGACGGCGACAATGGTACCTGACCCGTCATTATGCGGACAGATTTGGTCATACGGCAGTTTGGTTTCACCCGGGCGCGCACCTGCCCGCCGTTTTACGTCTGACGGGTTTACGGCTGAATAGGCCAGTTCGACCTGCACTTCGCCGGGGCCTGGCGGCTGGACAGGCACGTCGGTCAACGCAAGGACCTCACCGGCGGGTCCGTAACGGTTGTATGTAATGGCGCGCATCTTCATCCCCTTGGTGAGCTTGCGCGAGACGATGCCGTGTCGCAGAGCGGGCTGCAAGCCCATGTCTGACCTAATCGCGCACCTCATCCGGCAAAACACCCCAAAGCAACGTCTTGGGGGTCCATCCGCGAAAACCTCCTGAGCGCACTTGGCACCAGTCCGGTTCGCATTTTCCCAGCCGCGCAATCACGCCCGCCTCCAGCATCGCGTTGACCGGAGAATCGGTGTTTGGTCGGCTGTGAATATTAAGCGTTTCTTCGACGATGACGGTGCGCACCCCAGACAACAGGGAATAATGTATCCATCCGCCTTGTCCATCGCGATCTTCCACCCGGCGCCAATGGCCATGCTCCGCCACAATCCGCAGCGGCATATCGCGGCGCTTGAACACCCAGTCGATGCGGTGGGTCAGCGAGGGGCCGCGCCTGACGTTTGCTTCGGAAGCTTTCATCGAGACATAACGCGGCATCGGTAAATTCGTAATGGGCCCGGTTGTCGCCTTAACTGGCTCAGTCGCGCTGGCAATCGACGCGCTGACGCTGGCGCACAGCAGAACGATGCAGATGATACGCAATATTTCGGTAAAGGTTCGGCCTGAATTCTGCATTTTGCTCATTTGCTTGCGACAGGTTCTTGTGCCTTGTCGTCAGTTCCGCCACCATGACAAAAAAAAGGCCCTGCGCCAAGTCCGTGGAGATCAAAAATGTCAAAGCCCAAACTGAGTGTTGTCGTAACACGACGCTTACCCGAAGAGGTTGAAACGCGACTGTGCGAGCTTTTTGATGTCCAGTTGCGTCAGGATGACAAGCCGATGGAGCGCAGCGAACTGGTCGAGGCGATCAAAACCGCGGATGTGCTCGTGCCGACCGTGACTGATGATATTGACTCTGCGCTGATTGCGAATGCGGGGGACAGGCTCAAGCTGATTGCAAATTATGGCGCGGGGGTTGACCATATCGATGTTGCGACCGCACGGCAGCGCGGCATTTTAGTGTCGAACACGCCGGGTGTTTTGGCCGATGATACTGCTGATATGACGATGGCTCTTATACTGGCGGTGCTGCGGCGCATGCCTGAGGGTCTGGCGGTCATGCAAAGCGGTGCGTGGGACGGCTGGGCGCCCAATGCCTTTCTGGGCGGGCGTGTCGGGGGGCGGCGTCTTGGCATTCTCGGCATGGGGCGGATCGGACAGGCCGTAGCGCGCCGCGCTGTGGCTTTTGGCATGCAGGTCCATTACCACAACCGGCGACGGTTGAGGCCAGAGGTTGAAGCGGACTTGCAGGCGACATATTGGGAAAGTCTGGATCAGATGGTTGCGCGCATGGACGTGATCTCGGTCAATTGCCCCGCCACGCCGTCCACTTTCCACCTGATGAACGCGCGTCGCCTGCAACTTTTGAAACCAGAAGCCGTCATCGTGAATACTTCGCGCGGGGAGGTCATCGACGAAAATGCCCTCACACGGATGTTGCGCAGCGATGCGATTGCCGGGGCGGGGCTGGATGTCTACGAACGTGGGACACAGGTGAACCCGCGTCTGCGCGAGTTGAACAATGTCGTGCTGTTGCCTCACATGGGGTCCGCCACCCGCGAAGGGCGTGCCGAGATGGGCGAAAAGGTCATCATTAATATTAAAACCTTCGACGATGGGCACCGTCCGCCGGATCAGGTCGTGCCTTCCATGCTATAGGGTCTATGTTCAGCGTCGGGAGGACTGCTATGAAACCTGTGATCTTTGCAATCGCTTTGGGATGCGCCACCAGCGTATCCGCTCAGCAAGCCGCTGATGCGGTGGCACCCGAGGCTGCAACGCAGGGCGCTTTTGCGGCGATGTCCCCCGAAATCAGCGCAGCCTTTCACGCCAAGGCCGAGAGACGCCCGGTAGAAGCGTCCAACTGGATGGTGGCAGCGGCCAATCCGTGGGCCGTGCAAGCAGGTGCTGATGTTCTTGCGCGCGGTGGCACGGCTGCCGATGCGCTGGTCGCGGTTCAGGCGTTGCTGGGGCTGGTTGAACCTCAATCCTCGGGATTGGGGGGTGGGGCGTTTCTGGTCTATTACGACGCGGCGTCTGGCAGTCTGACCACATTGGATGGCCGCGAAACCGCGCCTCTGGACGCCACGCCTAGGCTTTTTCAGGATGACGCCGGGGAGCCGCTGGGCTTTTTCGACGCGGTGGTGGGCGGCTTGTCTGTCGGGACGCCGGGCGCGCCTGCGTTGATGCAGGAAGCGCATGCGCGTTGGGGTTCGCTGCTATGGGCGGATCTTCTGGCCCCGGCGATTGATCTGGCCGATCAGGGGTTCCCGGTCTCGCCGCGCCTTGCCGGGCTGGTTGAGGCGGACAAGGAACGCTTGGCGCGCTTTGAAGCGACGGCCAGCTATTTCCTGCCCGGCGGTACACCGATTGCCGTGGGCGAGACGCTCATCAACCCCGATTACGCAGACACCCTGCGCGAAATGGCCACTGGCGGGGCAGGGGCATTTTATACCGGCAGCATTGCAGCGGATATCGTGCAAACGGTGCAAAACGCGCCGGGCAATCCCGGTGTGTTATCCACGCTTGATCTCAGCATCTATGCCGTCAAGGAACGTGCGCCGGTCTGTGTCGAATACCGCGCGCATGACGTCTGCGGGATGGGGCCGCCCTCGTCCGGGGCGCTTACGGTCGGGCAAATTCTGGGCATGCTGCAATCCTATGACCTCAGCGCAGGCCCCGACGATGTGACCGTGCGGCGGTTGATTGGTGACGCCTCGCGCCTCGCCTTTGCAGATCGCGGTCGCTACATGGCCGATAGTGATTATGTGCCTGTCCCCGCTGCGGGCCTTGTTGCGCCCGAATATCTCGCAGCGCGCGCGGCCCTTCTGGACGGTGATATGGCGCTGAGCGATGTCGCCCCGGGCACGCCCGAATTTGATCATGCGCTGAATTGGGCGGATGACGCGTCGCTCGAACTGCCCTCCACATCGCATTTCGTGATCGTGGACACGCAGGGCAATGTGGCGTCCATGACCACAACAATCGAAAACGCATTCGGCAGCAGGCTGATGGTGCGCGGGTTTCTGTTGAACAATGAGCTGACGGATTTCTCCTTTCGCAGCCATGTGGACGGCGTGCCGATTGCCAATCGCGTGGAACCGGGCAAACGGCCAAGATCATCCATGGCCCCGACCATCGTTCTGCGGGACGGCGCACCGGTCCTCGCCATCGGCAGCCCGGGGGGCAGCCGGATCATCGGCTATGTCGCACAAAGCATCATTGCCCATCTCGACTGGGGCATGGATGTGCAGCAGGCGGTCTCTGTGCCGCATGCCGTGAACCGCTTCGGAACCTACGATCTCGAAGAAGGAACCGCCGCCGAAGGGTTAAGCGACCCGCTCGCAGCCCTTGGATTCGAGGTCGGCACACGCGCGCTGACCTCGGGCTTGCATGCGATTTCCATCGGACCCTCTTTGCTGGGTGGGGCGGATCCGCGCCGCGAAGGGATTGCACTGGGACAATGATGCAGCCGCTGACAGAAGAGGCAAGCTGATATGCAACACGTAAAACTGCCCCGTAACGAGCAGGGTATTCAGACGGTTCTGGCCGTACTGAAGCAGAAATTCGGAGAACGGGTTCAGACCGGGACGTCCATTTGCGAGCAACATGGTCACACCACCACATGGATCGAAAACCAACCGCCTGATGGCGTGGTCTTTGCCCACTCCACAGCCGAGGTTGCCGATATTGTCACGATCTGCAGCGCGCATGAGGTTCCTGTTATTGCTTATGGCACGGGCACTTCGCTTGAGGGGCACCTGAATGCGCCAGCCGGTGGCATTTCGATTGACGTCAGCCAGATGGATAAGGTTCTGGCGGTCAACGCGGGCGATCTGGATTGTCGCGTACAACCCGGCGTCACGCGAGAAGACCTCAATACGTATCTGCGCGACAGGGGGCTGTTCTTTCCGATTGATCCGGGGGCCAATGCCTCGCTGGGGGGGATGGCTGCGACCAATGCGTCGGGCACCAATGCGGTGCGTTACGGCACAATGAAGGACAACGTGTTGTCGCTTGAGGCGGTCATGGCGGATGGCCGCATTATCAGAACCGGGACACGGGCGCGCAAATCCTCGGCGGGCTATGATCTGACGCGGCTGCTGGTCGGCTCCGAAGGGACGCTTTGCATCATTACCGAAATCACGCTGCAGTTACAGGGTATTCCTGAAGCGATCAGCTCAGCCTATTGCTCCTTTCCAAGCGTTGACGCTGCTTGTCAGACTGTCATGGCGGTCATCCAGTACGGGCTGCCGGTTGCGCGGATCGAATTGCTTGATGAGGTGATGGTCAAGGCCATTAACCCTTACGCGCAGCTTGGCCTGCCGGAAACGCCCCTTTTGCTGTTGGAATTCCACGGCACTGAGGCAAGCGTTGTCGAACAGTCCGAGATTTTTGCGGCTCTTTCAGAAGAGCATGGTGGCAACGGATATAAGGCGACCGAGACAACCGAGGAGCGCAACAGGTTATGGAAGGCACGGCACGAAGCCTATTGGGCCATGTTGCAGTATCGACCGGGGACGCATGGTGTTGCCACGGATGTCTGCGTGCCGATCTCCAAACTGGCGGAATGTGTGCGGGCATCGCAGACGCGCGCGTCGGAACTGGGTCTGATCGTACCTATTGTCGGCCATGTGGGCGACGGGAATTTTCACGCCACACCTTTGGTCGATATGTCCGACCCGGATGAGGTCGACCGCGCGGCGAGTTTTGTGTCGTGGTTGAATGAACTGGCGATTTCGATGGATGGCACCTGTACCGGTGAGCACGGGATCGGGCAGGGTAAGATGCCCTATCTCGTCAAGGAACTGGGGGAGGCCACGGATTTCATGTCCGACATCAAGCGGGCGCTTGACCCTAAGGGTATCATGAACCCCGGCAAAATATTTTAGCACCCGCGCGCGGGTGTAATGTCGCTTTCCCGCGATTTCCGGTCGGGGGTGTTTGGCGCTGCTTTCGCGCAGGCTGTACACCTGTCGCCAGATCGACAGCAGGGAGCCGTGCGTCATGAAAACCCAAGTCAAAGCACTCGTTGTTGGGGGCGGTGCCGTCGGCACGTCCATCGCCTATCATCTCGCCCACGCAGGCTGGGACGATGTCATGCTGCTGGAGCGTGACGAGCTGACCTCAGGCTCGACATGGCATGCAGCGGGCCTCTTGCCCTATTTCAACATGTCCTTTGCCACGACCCATATTCATGATTATTCCATCCGGTTTTATAAGACACTTGAGGAAGAGACCGGCTTGAACGCAGGCTTTGCCGTGGTGGGCAACCTGCGCATGGCGCAGACGGAGGAGCGGATGGATGAATACATGCTCTATGCCTCCACCGCTGAAACCTGCGGCGTGCCTTACCAGTGGATGACCCCGGATGAGATCAAGGCCAAATGGCCGCTGATCCGGACGGATGACCTCAAGGGCGCGCTGTATCACCACACAGATGGGTATATTAACCCTGCCGATGTGACGATGGCGATGGCCAAGGGCGCGCGCCAACGGGGCGTCGCGATTGAACGCAAATGGCAGGCGGATGCCTTTCACTGGACAGGCACCCATTGGGAAGTGACCGCCACCAAGATGGTGGAAAAGGGCGGCAATCTCGTGCCCTCGGACGAGCAGGTTGTGATTACGGCAGAACATGTGGTGACGGCTTCGGGCAACCATGCGCAGCGCACGGCACCAATGCTCGGCATCAAGATCCCCGCGATCCCCGTTGAGCATCAGTTTATCGTCATGGATCAGGACCCCGATCTGGTGAAATTCCGCGCCGAGGGGCATGTCGAACACCCGGTGATCCGTGATGCGGATGCGCAGTCCTATGTGCGTGAGGAGCGCGGCGGCTGGATTTTGGGTGTGTACGAGCAAAACGCGCCTGCGCGGTTCGAATATGGTGTGCCCGACAGCTTCCGGGCGGATCTGTTTCAGCTCGACCTTGAGCGGATCGAAGAGCAATACCTTGCCATGATCCACCGCATTCCGTCCTGCGAAGAAAGTGGTCTCAAGGATGATTTCAACGGCCCGATCTGCTACACCCCGGATGGCAACCCGCTGGTGGGTCCGGCACCGGGTTTGCGCAACATGTGGCTGGCCGAAGGGTTTTCGTTCGGGATCACGGCGGCGGGTGGCACGGGCTATTACCTTGCGCAGTTGATGGTCGAGGGCGAGGCTGAGATCGACATGGCGAGCCTTGATCCCAAACGCTACGGCGACTGGATGACCACGGAATTTGCCGCCCGAAAGAACGAAGAATGCTACAGCCACGTCTATATCCTTCACCACCCGGATGAAGAACGCCCGGCCTGTCGCCCCCTGCGCACCTCGCCCGCGTACGACCGGCAAGCCGCGCGCGGCGCGCAATTCGGCTGGGTAAACGGATGGGAGCGCCCGAACTATTTCGGCCCGCTGGATGCACCTGAAAGTTTCGACCACGATGCGCGGTCATTCCGACGGGGTGGCTGGTGGCAATACGCCGTGGAGGAGGCCAAGGCGATCCGCGAGGGCGTGGGCCTGATTGATGCCACCGCCTTTACCAAACATCTGCTCAAAGGGCCGGGGGCCACGCAATTCCTTGATTGGTTCACCTGCAACAAATTGCCCAAAGTGGGGCGGATCAACCTGACGTACGCCCTGACGCCGCACGGGACAACGCGCACGGAATATACCATCGTGCGTCTGGGTGAGGATGAATATTACCTCGTCTCCGCAGGGGCCTGGACGGCCTATGACGCGGATTACCTGCGCAAGGCGATTGAGGATAAAGCGCCCGAGTTTGGCTATATCGAATGCCATGACGTGACCACGCAGTGGGGTGTTTTTGCCATCGCCGGGCCGAAATCACGCGATGTGTTGAACGCGCTGGTCAGGGACGCGGAGCCGTCCACGGTGCTGTCCAACAAGCGCTTTCCGTGGCTGAGCGTGCGCAACATTGAGCTGGGCATGTGCCCGGTGCGCGCAATCCGCGTCGCTTATACCGGGGAATTGGGCTGGGAGTTGCACCACCCGATCGAGATGCAGAATTACCTGTTCGATCAGCTTGAAAAGGCGGGTGAAAAGCACGGTATGAAACTGGTGGGCGCACGGGCGCAAAACTGGCTTCGGCAGGAAAAATCCTATCGTGCCTTTGGCACAGAGCTTGGCCGCGACGCCACCCCGCTGGAGGCTGACCTGCCGCGTTTCATCGACCTGAGCAAGGATTTCCATGGTAAGGCGCGCCTTGAAGGAACCGGCGTGCGGTCCAAATGCGTGACCTTGCTGATTGATGGTCCGCCGGATGCGGACCCATGGGGGCGGGAGGTGCTTTATCATGGGGAAACACGTGTGGGGCGTCTCACGTCTGGCGGCTATTCGGTGGCTTTCGGTAAATCCATCGGCATGGGCTATGTCAGCCCTGATCTGGCCGTGCCCGGCACCCGGCTCAAGGTGAAGATGCTGGACCAGCTGTGGGATGCTGAGATCACCGAAGACAGCCCCTATGACCCCCGAAACGAACGCATCCGAATGGACCGTTAAACCTCAGCGATAAACGCGAGGTTATTGGCGGGCATCTCGACACGCGTCACAGAAGTCGCACCCGCGCGTGTCAGCCAGTGCTTTACATCGGCGTCGTTCTTATAGCCGATGTGGGGGTCCGCTGTATTCAGTTGGTGGTGAAAGCGGGCATCGCCGTCACTGATCAGGGCACCGTTTCTTTTGAACGGGCCGTAAAGGACGAAGCGCCCGCCGGGCACCAGTGCTGCAAGCGCGCCCGCAACGACCATTTGCGCGGCTGCGTCGTCGATCAGATGCAGCAGGTTGATGAGCACGACAAGCTGCTTGCCGCCCACCGCGTCCGCCCAATCTGCGCGCGTGACATCAAGATGGCGCGGCGTGCGCAGATTGGGCAACCCAGCCTCGCGCGCATAGGCGGAAATGCTGGCGATCCGCTCGGCGTCCACCTCACTTGGATGCCAGATCAAACCGGGAAAGCGCTGCGCAAAATGGATGATATGCTGTCCGGTGCCACTGGCGATTTCCAACGCATGCCCCGTCTCGGGCGCGTGATCGTGCAGCAAATCGCCCAAGGCTTGCGCGTTGCGCCCAGCGGCGGGGGCGTGCAGTTTTGCGCCAGACGCGGGCGTCGCGACACTGGCAGTGGCGGGCAGTTTTTTCATCATGGTGTTCGGCGGATCGCAGGCGTATCGCTTGTGTCAATCGAGCGCGCAAACCCCTTCATGCCTGCTGTTCCTCGATCCTGTCGGTCGCGGGGGGCGGTGTCGGGGTGAGCGCGCTCATCCGGTTGTAAAGTTCGGCGGTCAGTGTGGTGTCAGTCGCCGCAAGCGACGGCACGAGTTGCGCCGTGGACCGTGCCGAGATGATTGGCGTCGGCCCCATCGGATGGGCGGCAGCCCAGGCAACCGCAAGCGTCGCGGGATGTATCCCCTCGGCGTCAGCGATATTGCCGAGCTCCTGCGCGGCGCTGTGCATCCAGTCCACACCATATCTCGTGGCATAGCGTTCATCCTCGCTTAACCGACCTGAACCGCCGCTGCTGTATTTGCCCGTCAGCAACCCGCCGCCAAGCGGAGAATAGGGTGCGCAGGCAACACCCTGATCGGCGCACATCGGCAGGATTTCAACCTCCGCCTGACGTTTCACGAGGCTGTACATGGGTTGCAGAATATCCACCGTCAGATCGAACCGCGCGGCCACGCCGATGGCCTTCATCACTTGCCATGCCGCAAAATTTGACACACCGATGTAGCGGATGTGTCCTTTGGCCTTGATCTCCGCCAGCGTCTCGAAACTTTCGTTCAGGTCGGTGTCCGGGTCAAACCGGTGCAGATAAAGCACATCAACCATATCGAGGTTCAAGCGCTGGCGTGAGACATCAAAGCTGCTCAGAATATTGTCGCGCCCGGCCCCGCCCGCATAGGCGACTTTGGTCGCGATGATCAGATCATCGCGCTGATCGGCGATCATCTCGCCCAGCAGTTTTTCCGATGCACCCCCCGTATAAAGATGTGCGGTGTCGAAATGAGTGATGCACTTCGCGCGGCAGGCATCAAACATGTCCCGCGAGGCTGTGGCATCTGCAGCGCCGCCAAATTGCATGGTGCCAAAGGCGAGGCGACTGGCGGGGGTGCCGTTCGGGCTGGTCAGGTGATTTTTCATACGGAAAGAAGTGGCACGCAGACTGCGCGCATGCAACGTTCAAACGTGAAGAGATAAACGCAAACAGGGGCGAAAAATGATTGTTGTCGATAAAAAAGACCTGCTTGGGACTGCGCGCGATGCGGCGGGTCCGGGCTGGAGCAGCCTGCGGCTTTTGGTGAAATCTGACGGTATGGGATTTTCCATGACCGAGACCAAAGTGATGCCAGGCACGGTTCTGGACCTCGAATACAAGCACCACATTGAGGCGTGTTATTGCCTTTCGGGCAGCGGTCGCATCGTCGAAACGGATACCGGGGTGGAGCATGTGATTACGCCGGGTGTTCTTTATGCGCCCAACGCGCATGATGCGCATCAGGTCATCGTCGAAGGGGATGTGCCCTTTCACCTCATCTGCGTGTTTTCGCCTGCCTTGCAGGGAGATGAGGTGCATGGGCCGGATGGCAGCTATGCCAGTAGTTAATCGGGCGGATGATCTGGCACAAAACCCGTCACAAAGGCGGTCACTTTGACGTCGCTCATTTCGCAAGGGCGCAGCTTGGGGCCCGACGCAGGATTGTAGAGGTTGAGGCTGATATAATCCGCACCGCCCAATTCTTCGGCAACCAGTTTCAGAGACTTGCCTGCGCTGAAAACCGATTTGGTGGCGACATAGCGCCGCCCCTCAAAAGTGCCGTAACATGTGCCTTTCGGAAACCGATCCAACGCGCGCATAAAAGCTGCGAGGTCGCCTTGCGTCACTTTTTCTGGCCGATTTTGGGCTCAGTCCCCGTTCTGATCCGCGCGATATTGCCGCGATGGCGCCAGAAGATAAGTGCGCCCAACAGGATCAGCAAACTCACTGCAACGGGAAACCCGAGCAGGAACGCCAGCGGCACGGCAGCAACTGAAGCAACCAGCGCGCCCATGGACGAAATGCGCGTTGCAAACGCGCCCGCAAGCCAAGCCAGACAGCATCCGACCCCGACCGGGAAGGCCAACGCGAGTACGATGCCCAGAAAAGTCGCGACCCCTTTACCCCCGGCAAAACGCAGCCAGACCGGATAGCAGTGACCGATCATGGCCATCAGCCCTGCGATCTGCGCGAGGTCTTCCCCGCCTGCGGCGCGCGCGGCCAGAACGGCCACGACTCCCTTGCCCCCGTCCAGAACAAGTGTGAGTGCTGCGGCAAGTTTATTCCCGGTCCGCAGGACGTTGGTCGCGCCGATGTTTCCAGACCCGATATCGCGCAGATTGCCCAGCCCCATGACCTTGGCCAGCACCATGCCAAACGGGATCGACCCCAATAGGTAACCGATGACGCCCAAAAGAGCGAGTGCGGGAAGGGTGCTATCAATCAACGGCATCAGCTTCTTTCATAGACACGCTGGCCTGCGACATAGGTCGCGAGCACGCGGCCCTGCATGCGCGAGCCGTCAAATGGCGTGTTGCGGGATTTTGAGCGTAGCGTCGTGCGGTCCATCAAAAACGGTGCATCGGGGTCAAACAGCACAAGGTCTGCAGGTGCGCCTGCTGCCAGACGCCCGCTGTCGAGACCCAGCCGTTTTGCGGGGTTGAGCGACATGGCGCGCCACAGGGTCGGCAGGTCGATCAGATCCGCATGATAAAGCCGCATTGCCGCAGGCAAGAGCGTTTCAAGGGCCACCGCCCCTGACGCGGCCTCTTCAAAGGGCAGGCGCTTGCTTTCCTCGTCCTGCGGGGTGTGCATCGAAGAGATCACGTCAATCAACCCGCTGCGCACGGCATCAGCCACAGCGAGGCGATCCGTCTCATCGCGCAGCGGCGGTTTCAGTTTGAAGAACGTCCGGTAATCCGCCACATCCAGCGCATTCAGCGTCAGGTGGTGGATCGAAGTGCCAGCGGTCACATCATGACCGTTCTGCTTGGCCCGCTCCAGCGCAGGAAGCGCGCGCGCGCAGGTGATCTGATCCGCATGGTATCGCGCGCCCGTCATCTCGACCAAGGCGATGTCCCGGTCCAGCGCCATACGCTCTGCCATGGGCGAAACCGCCGGCAACCCTCTGAGAGAGGCGAATTTGCCGGATGTTGCCACCGCTCCGGCACTGAGGCCGGGGTCTTGCGGGTGTGCGATGACCAAGGCCCCGAGGGAACGCGCATAGCTGAGCGCACGCGACAGAACTTTGGTGTCGGTCACCACGCGGTCGCAGTCTGTAAAGGCAACCGCACCTGCGTCCATCAGAAAGCCGATTTCGGTCATCTCGCGGCCCGCACGCCCCTTGGTCAGGGCGGCCATTGGCAAGACGTTCACGGCGGCTGCCTGATTGGCCCGCCGGGTCACGAATTCAAGCGTCTCGGGGCTGTCGATGGCCGGTGTCGTGTCGGGTCGCGTGACCATGGTTGTCACGCCACCCGCCGCTGCCGCGCGCCCGGCGGAGCGATAGCTTTCCTTGTGGCGCTCACCGGGTTCACAGACCTTGACACCGATATCGACAATCCCCGGAGCGAGGTGTTTGAGGTTGCAATCAACCGTTTCGCCATCGGGTCGCGCATTCTTGTCGAGTCGCTCGGCAATCCTGCCGTTTTCGATCCGCAGGCCACCAATTGAGATGGTGCCTGTTTCGGGGTCAACCAGCCGTGCATTTACAAGGTTGAGCGGTTTCATCATCAGCTTCCGACCCACAGCATCAAGCCCACCACGCCAAAGGCGACGAGCAGTGCAACCGTTGCAATTCGTCCGGACATGGCGGCGTCGGAGGGGCGTTTTTTGACGAGCGGATCTTCTGGCGGGTCCTGATTTGGTGCTGCCGAGGGCGTGCGCAGGTCTACCCCGCCGGTCCAGTCGGCCCCTTCCTGCGGGTAGGACCCGATCAGCGTCAACTCTGGTGCGGGCGTAATTTCTTGTGCAACGCCGCCAAAAGCAGAGGAATAGACGACCATGACCCAGCCATCGAGCGCCGACAGTTTGCCGCGGTCTTTCTCGAGCGAGGGCGGGGTCGCTCCAGCGCCTTCCAATAGGTAATCGGCCAGTGCCATTTCGGAGAGGTCCGCAATGGCAAAAACCTCGACATGCTGAAGGTCCAGTTTCTTGGCACCCAAAGCGTCGTTCAGAGCGCTTTGGGTATCTTGCGAACTTGCACTATCGCGCAACGTTTTAGCGTCGGCTTCGCTCAAGGACAGGGCGAACACCCGGATCACACCGCTTTCAAGAGCGGGAACGGATATAGTGTTAATCATTCAGCACCTCGTGTGAGCCTTAGGTTTTGAGACAGCAAATCCATCGCGGCCATACGCACAGCGACACCCATTTCGACCTGATCCTGAATGACGCTGCGGTTGATGTCATCGGCGAGCGTGCCGTCAATTTCCACGCCTCTGTTCATGGGGCCGGGATGCATGATGATCGCATCCGGTTTGGCGTTGGACAGTTTGTCGGCATCCAGCCCGAAGCGGTGGTAGTATTCACGCTCCGACGGAATAAAGCCGCCATCCATGCGTTCTTTCTGAAGCCGCAGCATCATCACCACATCGACGTCTTTCAGGCCCTCATTCATATCGTTGAAAACCTCAACGCCGAACTCTGAAATCCCCGCAGGCATCAGCGTGGGCGGGCCGATCAGACGTATGCGGTTTTCCATCTTGCCCAGCAGCATGATGTTGGATCGCGCCACACGGCTGTGCGCGATATCACCACAGATCGCGATGGATAGCCGGTGCAAACGCCCCTTGGCGCGCCGGATCGTCAGCGCATCCAGCAGGGCCTGTGTCGGGTGTTCATGACGCCCATCGCCCGCATTCAACACCGCACAATTCACTTTTTGCGCCAATAGATCGACAGCGCCGGATTGCGGGTGCCGTACCACCAGCAAATCAGGGTGCATCGCATTCAGGGTAAGCGCTGTATCAATCAGCGTCTCGCCCTTTTTGACCGAACTGGCCTGCATCGCCATGTTCATCACATCCGCACCCAGCCGCTTGCCTGCGATCTCAAAGCTCGCTTGCGTGCGGGTCGAGTTTTCGAAGAACATATTGATTTGGGTCAGACCCTTAAGGGCATCGGCATGTTTGTCGGGCTGTCGGTTGAGAGCTGCGTAGCTATCCGCAAGATCAAGCAATGTATTGATCTCTTCCGGGCGGAGAGCTTCGATACCAAGCAGGTGTCGGTGCGGAAACGTCATGAGCTACCCTATCGTGATTTCCAACCTTATAGGCAGGGGCTGTGTCATCGGCAAGGTGCTGACGCCAATGTGCAACTCGCTGTTTAGTTCGTGTGATGCGACGCGTAGAGTATGGCCATGGAATCATCCGACTTTCATCACGCTTTGGCTTTGCTGGACTGGCAAATCGAACTCGGTGCGACCGAGGCGATTGGTGAGACGCCCGTCAACCGGTACGAATTGCCTGATAAAGCAAAGGTGCAAAAGAAACCGGGCAGCGCGGTGATGACACCCGGCGCGGCAACGGTGGCAGAAAAAATTGATGGCGTTGAGGCTGCGCGTAAAGCAGCGCTTGGGGCGCAGGACCTTGAGCAGTTGCGCGCGGCATTGGCAGCATTTGATCATTGCGATCTAAAACGTGGCGCGCGCAATCTGGTGTTCAGCGACGGGGTGGCAGGTGCCAAGGTCATGATCATCGGCGAAGCGCCGGGGCGCGAGGAAGACATGCAGGGGCGTCCCTTTGTGGGGCGGGCCGGGCAGCTGCTGGACCGCATGCTGGCGGCCATCGACATGGGGCGCGAGCATCAAAGCGACCCGGTCTATATCACCAACGTTCTCCCTTGGCGCCCGCCACAGAACCGGGACCCAAGTTCGGAAGAAATCGCCATGATGCGCCCATTTGTCGAACGCCACATCGCCTTGGCAAAACCGCAGGTGCTGGTGATCATGGGCAATATCTCGGCGCAAACCTTGTTGGGCAAAAGGGGCATTACAAGGTTGCGCGGGCACTGGGTTGAGGCCTTTGGCGTACCGGCATTGCCTATGTTCCACCCCGCCTATCTGCTGCGCACACCCACCGCAAAACGCGAAGCATGGGCGGATTTGCTGAGCTTGCAGGCGCGATTGCAGAATGGTTGAGCCGCTCACGCTGATCGCTTTTGTACCTGCTGCACTGGCTTTGAACCTGACGCCGGGCGCTGATATGCTGTTTTGTCTCGCGCAGGGCGCGCGCAGAGGCGCAAGAGCCGCTTGGGCTGCCAGCGCGGGGATCGCCATCGGTGGCTTGGTGCATGTCTTTATTGCCGGTGCAGGGCTGAGTGCGATTTTGACAGCTTGGCCCGTCGCATTTGATATTATCCGTTGGGTCGGGGTCGCCTATCTGGTCTGGCTGGCGGTAAATGCGCTGCGCAGACAGGCCGCGCCAGAGCAAACCGCGCCGTCCGGTTCAGGCCATGCATTTCGCGGGGGGCTGTTGATCAATCTGGCCAATCCAAAGGTCATCCTGTTCGTTCTTGCCTTCGTGCCGCAATTCGTCGTGCCGTCGGCCGGGTCGGTTCTTGGGCAGTTCATGGTTTTTGGATGTGTCATCGGGCTGGGTGGTTTCGTGGTGAACGGTGTGGTCGGGACATGGGCCGACGTATTGGCGCAGCGGTTTAAACGCGGTAGCCGGGTGCTGGACTTCCTCACCGCGGGAATTTTCTCGGCGCTTGCTGCGCGTTTGGCCATTCTGGAGGTAAGTTGACATGAGCCGTATCGATCAATCCAAAGACTTCATCGCCATCCGAATTGCGATTTTGACCGTGTCGGACACACGCGATCTGTCTCAGGACAAATCCGGCGATGTTCTGGTCCAGCGCCTGCTGGAGGCCGGGCATGAACTGGCCGACCGGCGTATTTTACCTGATGAACGGGACCAGATTGCCGATCAATTGCGCATATGGTGCAAGGACAGCAGCATCGATGTGGTGATTTCAACCGGTGGCACCGGGCTGACCGGGCGCGATATCTCGGTAGAAGCGCACCGCGACGTTTACGAAAAAGAAATCGATGCCTTTGGAACTGTCTTTACGATCGTGTCCATGCAGAAAATCGGCACCAGTGCCGTGCAAAGCCGGGCAACGGCGGGTGTTGCCATGGGCACCTATCTATTTGCGCTGCCGGGCAGTCCGGGGGCCTGTAAGGATGCGTGGGATGAAATTCTGGCGCGTCAACTTGACTACCGCCACCGGCCCTGCAACTTCGTTGAAATCCTGCCACGGCTGGACGAACACCAAAGACGCAAATAGCCCGAACACCCGACGCTTGGTCAGGGGTTGGTATTAACTGGCGGTGCGCTACATTTTCGCTTACATTTGAAAGCATTTAAAGGATTGGAGTGCAATGCGCTTCCTGCGGCAAAGCATGATCGGACTGTTCCTTGCGTCGGTGGCGCTGGGCCTGCTTGTTTACGCCGCACAATTGGTCAGCAGCGCGGTTCAATACAGCCTGAACAATGAACGCCAGCCCACGGAAGCGCGCGAACGTGTGTTCGTCGTCAACCTCGTAACAGCCGTAGAAGGACCGCAAACCCCTGTTCTTGAGACCTTCGGGGAGGTCAGTTCAAGGCGCCGTTTGGAATTGCGTGCAGCAATTGCGGGCCGGATCATCAACCTTTCCCCGGCCTTTGCAGAAGGCGGCACGGTCATGGCCGGTGAGGTGATTGTGTCAATTGATCCGGCGGATATGCAGTCGGCCTATGATCGTCTTGCGGCCGATCTGGCCGACGCAAAGGCCGAGGTGCGCGATGCGGACCGGGGGCTTGATCTGGCCCAGCAGGAAGAGCGCGCAGCACAACAGCAAGCGGTTCTGCGTGAACAGGCATTTGCGCGTCAGGTCGATCTGGCCGCGCGGGGCGTGGGGTCTGCGGCCTCCGTTGAAACTGCGGAGCTGGCCTCCGCAGCGGCGCAGGCCGTGGTCATTGCGCGCAGGCAAGCCGTCGCGCAGGCGCAGGCCCGCATCGATCAGGCCGCAACCCGTGTTGCACGCGCCGAGATCGCCCTTGCCGAGGCCGCGCGCAACCTAGCCGACACAGTCGTCGATGCGCCCTTCAGCGGCACATTGAGCAACACCGCTGCCGTTGAAGGTGGCTTGGTGGCCGCAAACGAGCGGCTTGCGGACCTGATTGACCCCAGCGATCTTGAGGTCGCTTTCCGAGTTTCTACGACCCAATATGCGCGGCTTCTGGATGAACAGGGCGTGTTGATTGATGCGCCCGTTGCGGTCCGGCTGGATGCCAACGGATCGGATCTGACCGCGACGGGCCGGATCAACCGTGTCAGCGGGGACACTGGCGAGGCACAGACCGGACGTCTGGTTTTTGCCCGGCTGGGGGCGGCGCCCGGATTTCGTCCCGGTGATTTCGTTACCGTCATGGTTCAGGAACCCACACTTGAGGATGTGATCCGGCTGCCTGCTTCGGCTGTGGGATCAAATGGTGAGGTTCTTGTTCTGGGCCAAGATGATCGGCTGGACGCTGTAGACGTTCAGGTCGTACGACGTCAGGGCGATGATGTTTTGGTACGCTCCACCGACCTCGTGGGTCGGGAGGTCGTGCGCGAGCGTTCGCCGTTGCTGGGCGTGGGTATTGCCGTGCGCCCCTTGCGCTCTGACGCCGAAGAGGCGCGCGCAATGCCACAGCTTTTGGAGCTCAGCGCGGATCGTCGCGCGCGGTTGGTCGCTTTCGTGCAGAACGATACCCAGATGCCCGAGGCAGACAAAACGCAAGCGCTGGCCCAGCTGTCCCAACAGGCGGTTCCGGCGCATACCGTTGCGCGCCTGGAAAGCCGGATGGGAGGCTAGCCCGTGGCACGCCAGATCCCGTCTGCGGCAGGTGGTTTGCTTTCCTATTTCACCCGCCATCGCACACTGGCGAACCTGTTGTTTGTTCTGTTGCTTGTTTCCGGTCTGGCGGCGATCCCGAACATGCGCACGCAGTTCTTCCCGGACGTGGTGCTCGAAGAGGTTCGGGTCAATATAAACTGGGACAATGCCAGCGCGGAGGACATGGACCGTGCCATCCTGCAACTGCTTGAACCGGCGGTTCTGGCGCTGGATGGCGTGGAAGGCACCATTTCCTTTACCGGCGAAGGCTGGGCGTCAACGCGCGTCAATTTTGAACCCGACTGGGATATGATGCGCGCGCTGGCGGATGTGCAGAACGCGGTTGACGGGATCGATGGGTTTCCCACTGAAATGGAAGAGCCGCGCGTTTTCCAGAGGTCGTGGACGGACCGGGTGACGGATGTTGTCATCACCGGGCCCGTTGGGCCGGACCAATTGGCGCTTTTCGCGGATGAATTGGTCGTGCGCCTTTTTGCGGCAGGCGTGACACGGACGAGTTTACAAGGGGTGGCCGCGCCGCAAACGCTGGTCGAGGTACCCTCGGTCGAGCTGATAGCCAATGACATCACGATGGCGGAAATCGCCGCAGCCATTCGCGCGGAAGTGGATACCGACCCCGCTGGCGATGTATCTGGCGCGAATGCGCGTGTGACGACCGGGTCCGAAAAGCGGGACCCAGAACAGATCGCCTCGATTGTTTTGCGCTCCAACCCGGATGGCTCCAAGCTGACCATCGGGGATGTGGCGATGATCTCGCGGCAGGGGTCTGACCGGGGGCAAAGCTATTTTGTTGGTGACAATCCAGCGGTGTCGCTGCGCGTCAACAGATCGGCGCAGGGCGATGCCATCGAAATCCAGCGCACGGTTGAACGCGTCGCCGAAGAGTTGCAATCGACACTGCCCGAAGGCGTGACTGTTGATCTTGTGCGCACCCGGGCTGAGGCGATCTCAAGCCGGTTGAGCATTCTGGTTGAGAACGGATTGACCGGGCTGGCGCTGGTTGTTGGCCTGTTGTTTCTGTTTCTGAATGCGCGCACGGCGTTTTGGGTTGCAGCAGGCATCCCGGTGGCGATGATGGCGGCGATTGCGATCATGTATGCCGCCGGTTTGACGCTGAACATGATATCGCTGTTCGGCCTGATCATTACGCTGGGCATCGTTGTCGATGACGCCATCGTCGTCGGCGAACATGCGGATCACCGGGCGCGGCACCTGAATGAACCTCCGATGCAAGCCGCCGAGAATGCCGCCCGCCGCATGGCCATGCCCGTATTGGCGGCCACGCTCACGACTGTCATCGCCTTTTTCGGCCTGATGGCGGTGGGCGGGCGTTTCGGCACATTGATTCAGGATATCCCGCTGACGGTGATCGCCGTTTTGATCGCCTCACTGATTGAATGCTTCTTGATCCTGCCAAACCATATGGCCCACGCACTTGCCGCCAAGGCCAAGGCACGCTGGTATGACTGGCCCAGCCGGCAAGTGAACAAAGGGTTCCGGCATCTGCGCGAAACCCTGTTCCGCCCCTTTATCGCGGGCGTCATCACGGCGCGGTATGTGGTGCTGGCGGGGGTGGTTTTGATCCTCGCAAGCCAGCTGGCATTGTTTGTTAGGGGGGATGTGCAGTGGCGGTTTTTCAACGCGCCGGAACGCGGATCAGTCTCCGGTAACTTTGCGATGGTTGAAGGCGCGACGCGCGAGGATTCGATGGAGATGATGCGCGTGATGCAGCGCGCGACCAACGAGCTTGCTGCCGAATACGAAGAACGCTACGGCGCAAGCCCCGTTGATTATGTGCTGTCGGTCGTGGGCGGGCACACCGGGCGCGGGTTGAGCGGGTCTGGCTCAAAAGACAAGGACTTGCTGGGCGGCATCGCGATTGAGCTGATTGACGCAGAACTGCGGCCCTATTCCAGTTTCGCATTTGTGGCGGACCTGCAGGAGCGTGTTGAAAACCATCCGCTTGTCGAAACCGTCGCGTTTCGCGGCGGGCGGTCCGGGCCGGGGGGCGATTCCCTGAATGTCCGCCTTTACGGCGCTGAAACGGATCAACTCAAGGCGGCCAGTTTAGCCTTGCAGGACGCCTTGCTGCGCTACCCTGAGGTCAGCGCGCTCGAAGACACGCTGGCCTATGACAAGGAGGAATTGATCCTTGATCTGACGCCGCAAGGGCAGGCACTGGGCTTCAAGATTGATGATCTGGGCCGCAGTTTGCGAAATCGCCTCGGCGGCATCGAAGCGGCGACCTATCCCGAAGGACCGCGCAGTGCGGAAATCCGCGTTGAACTGCCCGAAGGGGAGTTGACGGCTGACTTTCTCGAACGCACACAGTTGCGCAGCCCGACGGGGGCCTATGTGCTGCTTGCGGATATCGTCAGTGTGGAGCGGCGGACCGCGTTCAACTCCGTGCGGCGTGAAAACGGATTGCGTGTCATCTCCGTCACGGGGGACATCTCAGAAGATGATCCGGTGCGTGCCACAGAAATCGAGACGGCGTTGCGCGAGGAAATTCTGCCCGACATCGCCAGCACCTATCAACTTGACTGGCAGATGGCCGGGCTTGCCGAAGAAGAGAACTCCTTTCTCAGTGACGCCTTTACCGGGCTGATCCTCTGTCTGACGGGGATATACCTTGTGCTGGCCTGGGTTTTTGCCAGTTGGACGCGGCCCATTGTGGTCATGGCCATCATCCCCTTTGGCCTCGTCGGGGCGATTTATGGCCATTGGGTGTGGGACGTCCCCCTCAGTATGTTTACGGTCGTGGGCCTGTTGGGCATGACCGGGATCATCATCAACGATTCAATTGTTCTGGTCACGACTATTGACGAATACGCGCAGGATCGTGGGCTGATCCCGTCCATCATTGATGGGGCTGCGGATCGCTTGCGGCCCGTATTGCTGACCACGCTGACAACGGTTCTTGGCATGATGCCGCTGCTTTATGAGACCAGCCAGCAAGCGCAGTTTCTCAAGCCGACGGTGATTACTTTGGTCTATGGTCTGGGGTTCGGAATGCTGCTGGTGCTTCTGGTGGTGCCTGCTTTGATCGCGGTGCAGCACGATTTTGCCCGCCAACTCACCGCAACGCGGCGCGCGGTGTCCTCGCCCATGCGTGCCGGGTTTTACGCGCTCTGGTCCGTGATCGCCCTGTGGTTGGCGGTGACGCTTGGCTGGGCGTGGTGGCAGGGGGAAATCTATGCCCCCCTGCGCGCGATGTTCGGGTTTGCGGCAGAGGCCAACGTGATGCTCGGTGCGCTGGCGCTGTTTATCGCCGGGGCGGGTCTGCTGGCACTGATCGGGTATATCACGCTGGCGCTGCGGTTGCGTCTCAAAGGCCAGCTGGAGGCTTAACCGGCGGTGCAGCCGCGGATATCAACCGCATATTTTGACCCCAAGACGGTAATCCGGATGGCGGATCGATCCAACGCGATTGGCCCGCCGTTCACATTCACCATATCCGACGTGGCCACGATGGTGCCGCCCCGACGCTTGGTTTTGGCTTCGCTCACCCAGATATCGCCCGGTCCGGGTTCAATCACGATGTATTCGGGATCCCCCGCAGACGGCATGGTCACCCGCGCCTCGATCTGCAGCCCGTCTGATGTGGGGCTGATGCTGCATTCCGTGGCACGCACACCGGCTTCTTTGGCGCTATAGGGTTGTTGTGCCAGCGCCGCCGCGATGGCGGGCGTGGGTTTGGGCGTGTCTCCGGGGATTTCCCCGGTGAGCTCCAGCTCATGCGGGATACAGATGTCGGAACATATGCCAAGTTCCATCTTGGCATTCAGGCGGACCGATCGGTTCGCGTGCTTTGGTTCGATGCGCAGTGGAATGACCAGCGTGTTGTCATAGCCGACCGACCGCATGCCGTTTTGGTCAAACACCTTTGGCGTGGGCCATGAAATACCTACTGCTTCAAGGTTGCGCGAATAAGACCAGTCAAAACGGGGCGGAATGCCCGCATCGCCCGGTGCGCGCCAATAGGTCTTCCATCCCGGTGCCAGTGTGAGACGCAAAGCGGCCATACGGCTGCCATCCGATTGCACCCAGCCCGGCAGGATTTCGGCCGTTACCGGATTTTCAAATCGGTCCTGTGCGGATGCAGGGCTGGCGAGCAGCACAAAAAGTGCCAGAATTGAGAGGTTTCGCGTCATGCGGTATTCTATGCGGCACCGGCAACAAAAAGCCAAGTCACGTTCGGGTCAGCCATGTTTCGCGGATCATCGGTTCTTTGGTCTTGCGCCATGCCCATGGGCGCGCCATCTTGAAGGGCAGAGTATTTACATGTTGCAAAGGATGGCACTTGGATCTGGGAGGTAAACTGCTTGTGGCGATGCCTTCAATGGGCGATCCGCGTTTTGAAAATGCGGTTGTGCTGATCTGCGCGCATTCGGCCAAAGGTGCGATGGGTCTGATCATCAACAAACCCACCCCCGAAATCCGCATGAGCGACGTTCTGGACCAACTGGATATACTGTCATCCCAAAAGGGGCGTGACATGGTGGTGCATTTTGGCGGACCGGTTGAGACAGGGCGCGGGTTTGTTCTGCATTCAACCGACTATACCTCCAGCCTGAATACTCTGGTGGTCGACGGTGCGTTCGGTATGACCGCGACGCTGGATATTCTGGAGGAGATCGCCGAAGGGCGCGGGCCATCCGACGCCTTGATGATGCTCGGCTACGCCGGGTGGGGCGGGGGGCAGTTGGAAAACGAAATCGCACAGAACGGATGGTTGACGACAAATGCTTCCAGCGAGTTGGTCTTTGGCTTGCCAGCTGCGCGCAAATGGTCTGAGGCCTTGCACAGCCTTGGCGTTGATCCGATCAACCTGTCGCCAGCGGCAGGTCACGCCTGAACAACTAGAGCGTCTGACGAAATACCTGAAACATCGGGTGTCACGTAACGCGTTGAAATCTTTGATTTCAGGCAGCTTTATGTGATTCAGGTTTTTCGCATGACGCTTTAGGGGCGTGGTGCGGCCGCGCGTTGCAAACGATCGTTGATGGCGGCACCGAGACCCTGTCGGGGGATGGGTGCCACTGCGATGGCGCTGCCTGTGGCGTCCAGCTGGTGCAGGCAGTCAAAAAGAACGCTGGCCGCTTCGGTCAAATCCCCGCTGGGTGAGAGGTTCAGATCGCATGTCATCTCACCAAAACCCAAAAAGACCTCACCATCGTGCGCCCTCTGTGCATTCAGGCGCACGCGGCCATTTGGGGCGTAATGTGACATAAGCTGTCCGGGTGCGGAAATCTTGCCTTCTGTTTCGCGCGACAGTTTTTGACCTAGCACGCGCTCAATCTCTTCGGCAGGCAGGCCGCCGGGCCGCAAGAGACTGGCAGGCCCGTCAAGACCCACGATTGTGCTTTCCAGCCCTACACGGCACGGCCCGTCATCCAGAATTGCCCCAACTCTCATACCCAGCCCGTCGGACACATGCTGGGCGGTCGTGGGGCTGATTTTGCCAGATGGGTTTGCGGAGGGCGCGGCAACGGGACCGTCAAAGGCGCGTAGTAAGGCGCGCGCTGTGGGATGCGCGGGCACCCGCAAGGCCACCGTAGACAACCCGGCGCTCACAAGTGATGACAGTCCATGGCCCTCGGTGAGCGGCAGAACAAGGCTTAACGGGCCCGGCCAGAAGGCAGACGCCAGCTTTTCCGCCGTGTCAGACCAGTGGCAGAACCGCCGGGCATGCGTTGCGTCAAGAACATGCACAATCAGTGGGTTGAAACTTGGCCTGCCCTTGGCCTCGAAAATGGCGGCAACAGCGCGCCCATTGCGTGCATCCGCCCCTAGGCCGTAAACCGTTTCTGTTGGAAAGGCGACCAGCGCGCCCGTGCGCAACAGATCGGCTGCTTGCGCGATACCATCCGGCGTTGGCGTCAGACATGTTGGCTCTGTCGTGTTCATCAAACCCTGTGACGCCGCGTTTCTATTGCTGTGCCGGACCGGGCGGCCCATGCTGTAGCGACGCTTTATAAGCTGTGCTGCCTCTTGCCAAGGTAGCAGTACGTTTGAGGAGACCCCGCAATGCCATATCGCGCGCCCGTCGAAGAATTTTCTTTCCTGCTGAACAATGTGGTCGGATTTGATGAAGTATCCGCCACGTCGATGTTTGAGGCAGCCTCCCCGGATGTCACGCAGGCCGTTCTGGTTGAGGCGGGCAAGCTGTGCGATGAGGTGCTCGCCCCCTTGCAGCGCATCGGGGACATGCATCCGGCGCGGCTTGAAAATGGCGTGGTCAGAACGCCCCCCGGCTTTGACGTGGCATGGAGAGCCATCGCGCAAGGGGGCTGGGTTGGCATGGCCGCAGATCCCGAATTTGGCGGCATGGCCTTGCCGATGGCGGTGACCAGTGCTGTGAACGAGATGATGAGTGGTGCGTGTTTGTCGTTGCAGATCGCTCCGCTGATGGCGCAGGGCCAGATCGAAGCGCTGCAGCACCATGCCAGCGACGAGATCAAGGCGCTTTACTTGCCCAAACTGACCGCGGGTGAGTGGACCGCGACCATGAACCTGACCGAACCACAGGCGGGCTCGGATGTTGGTGCGCTGTCTTCAAAGGCGCAGCCCAACGGCGATGGCACCTATGCGGTGACGGGGCAGAAAATCTATATCAGCTGGGGCGATCACGATGTTGCGGACAATATTTGCCACCTTGTTCTGGCACGCCTGCCCAATGCGCCTGCAGGGACAAAGGGGATCAGCCTGTTTCTCGTGCCCAAGTTCATTCCCAATGCGGATGGCACGCTGGGCGCGCAGAACACCGTCAAGGTGGTGAGCCTTGAGCATAAGCTCGGCCTGCACGGATCGCCCACGGCTGTGATGCAATATGACGCCGCGACCGGCTGGTTGATTGGAGAGAAAGAAGGCGGCATGGCGGCGATGTTCACGATGATGAACAACGCGCGCCTTGGCGTCGGCGGGCAGGGGACCGGCGTGGCCGAGGCCGCCTATCAACAAGCGCTGAGCTATGCGCGCGAGCGTAAACAGGGCAAGAGCGCCATCGTGAATCATGCGGATGTGCGCCGGATGCTGGGCACGATGAAGGCTGATATCTATGCCGCACGCGTCATCGGTCTGACCTGTGCGGTGGCGATCGACATGGCGCATGCGACAGGCAGTGCCGACTGGCAGGCGCGCGCCGCCTTGCTGACGCCCATCGCCAAAGCCTTTGGCAGTGATACCGGGATTGCCGTGGCGGATGCGGGCATTCAGGTGCACGGCGGCATGGGTTTTGTCGAAGAAACCGGGGCGGCCCAGTTCAGCCGCGATGTGCGGGTGACCGCAATCTATGAGGGCACCAACGGGATTCAGGCCATGGACCTTGTCGCGCGCAAGATGGCCGACAATGGCGAGGCGGCACATCGTTTGCTGGATGAGATCGAAGCTTGCGCGGAGCATGCAAAAACCACCCTGCCGGAGCTTGCCGAAGCGGTCTGGCAGGCCTCTGAAAGCCTGCGCGAAAGCACCGAGTGGCTGGTCTCCGAGCGGGACATGAATGCGCGTTTTGCCGGTGCGACATGCTATCTGCGCGCCTTTGCACGTGTTCTGGGCGGCTATCTGCACCTGAAAGCAGCGCTTGCCGCACCCGGTGGGCCGCGAGAGGCGCTTGCACGTCTGTACATACGCCGTCTATTACCCGAACACATAGCCTTGCTGGCGCAGGCGCAGATTGGTGCAGATGACCTTTATGGTCTGACGCTTGAGGAATTGGCAGCCTGATGAAAGATCAACCACCACAAGGCCTTCGGTATCCGTGGGAAAACCCGCCCGAAGAGGGCACGGCGACGCAGGTTGCCCCCGGCGTTCTCTGGATGCGCTTGCCGTTGCCGATGAAGCTGGACCACGTAAACATCTATGCGCTGGATGAAGGTGATAGCTGGACGGTGGTGGATACTGGTTTTGCCTCCCGGCGCACAAAGGCGATCTGGCGGACGCTGATGGACGGCCCGTTGCAAGGCAAGCCGATCACGCGCGTTATTGTCACGCATCATCACCCTGATCACGTTGGTCTTGCGGGGTGGCTGCAATCCGAATTTGGTGCAGAATTGCTGACCACACGGACCGCATGGCTGTTTTCGCGCATGCTCACGCTGGATGAACAGGCCGTGCCATCGGACGAGAGCATCGCCTTTTACCAAAGCGCGGGGATGGACCCGGAGGTTCTGGCGCGGCGCCGGGTGGAACGCCCTTTCAACTTTGCAGATGTGGTGGCCCCCATGCCCTTGGGCTTTACGCGTCTAAAACAGGGCGATGTGATCGAATTCGGCGGGCGTCAGTGGGACATCCACACCGGGAATGGCCATGCACCTGAACATGCCACCTTCTGGAGTCGGGACGACAATCTGGTGATTGCGGGCGATCAGATCCTGCCCTCCATCAGCCCCAATATCGGGGTTTATGCTACCGAACCGATGGCCGACCCGATAGGTGACTGGCTCGAAAGCTGCGAACGTTTTGCCGCTATCGCGCGGCCTGATCATCTGGTTCTGGGGGGGCACAAACTGCCCTTCACCGGGCTGCCGATGCGCCTGTCGCAACTGATTGACAATCACCATGGCGCGCTGAGCAGGCTATTGGCGTTTATCGACACGCCAAAGGCCGCGGGCGAGTGTTTTGCGCCACTGTTCAAACGCAGAATCGGGGATGGTGAATATGGTCTGGCGCTGGTGGAGGCGGTCGCACACGTTAGCCACCTTTACCAATCCGGGCTTGCGACACGCACACTTCGCGGCGATGGTGCGTGGGTGTATCAGCGCAAGGAGTAAATGATGGGCGAACGTATCACCACCGCAGCCGAGGCGCTGGAGGCGGCCGCACTTGCAGGACTTCATGAGATTCACGCGGACCCGGATGCGTCAAACGCCTGTGCCAAACCCCTGCCCAAGGCGCTTACCGACAAGCCAGCTGTGGAAAAGTCGCCAGCGCAGTGGGCTTACGAACGTATCATCCTCTATCTCAAGAATTTCGAAGAGCAGCTGGATAACTCGCAAGAGGTTGCAATGGGGTTTACCGGTGGGGATGCCGGTGTGCTGCGCATCGAAGGCATGGGATATTTTGCGCCGGATATCGTAACCTTCTACGGCGTGGATGGCGCAGGCAGCAAGACGCAGATGGTGCAGCACGTCAGCCAGTTGAACGTCATGCTGCGCGCACTGCCAAAGCCTGCGGAGAAATCAGAACCGAACCGGATTGGCTTTCGACTGGCGCAGGAGTTGGACAAGCAGGGCTGAGTTTTTCACCCCTGTTGTGGTTGATCGATGCCACTGCCGGGCCGAATGCCCCTGCGGGCTGTGATTTTTCCGCGCAGGTGGGGCGGGATCGCGTGACATGACGCATCGAATCCAGTACGGCTTGGATAAATGTCGGAACTTAAAGAAACAAAGGACTGCGGCAATGGCAGAACACAAACACGGTGATATGGACGTTGAAGAACAAGAAAAGACCTTTGACGGGTTTATGCGCTGGACGATGCGGACGGTTATCGCAATTATCGTTCTGTTCATCTGGATGGCGATCTTTATCACTTGAGCGGCGTGATACGTTCGGCGCGACTGACCTGCGTCGCGGTACTTCTTTTGACATTGGCTGGCTGCGCTGGCGGTAGTTTCAATGACGCCACCGTTGAGGAGGCGCAGGCGGTCGCATATGTGCCGCGCGATGCGCCGAAACTGACCGTTTTCACCGTCGTAAACAACCGAACAGGCAACGGCGGCCATTCGGCGCTTATGGTGTCAGGCAGCCAGCAGGTCATTTTTGACCCGGCAGGATCTTTCGAACACGAACGGATCAGGGAACGGGGTGACGTGCTGTATGGCATGTCGCCGGGTTGGGTGGCGGCCTACAAAAGTGCGCATGCGCGCGACACATATCACGTCGTATCTCAGGAAATTGCGGTCACACCAGAACAGGCGGAACGCGCCCTTGCGTTGGTGCAATCCAACGGGGCGGTCGGCAGTGCATTCTGCGCCAATGCGACTTCTTCGATCCTGCGTCAGGTGCCGGGGTTCGAAGAGATATCGGTGACATTCTTTCCGGTCAATCTGATGGACCAAATTGACAAGCGGGACGATGTCGAGACATCAAAATACTATGAAAACGATGCAGGCGATGTGCTGGACGGAATCAACGCGGCCCCCATCTGACGCGCGTCAGCCCAAGAGATATAGCAACGCATAAAGCGTCAAGGCTCCGGCGAATATTGCACCAAACACGTTGCGCGTGATCAGACCGACCGTGAGCGTCACAACCGCCGCCGCCAGCCGTGCAGGGTCCAGCATGCCATCTGTGGCCGCTGGCCAAACGATCAGCGGCGCGACCAGAGCAGGCAGGATCGCCACGGCCGTGTAGCGCAGGTGTCGCAGCAGCCAGGGCGGCATTTGCCGCGACCCGACCAGCCCGATGAAGGCAAAGCGCAGGAAATAGCTGCCGACGCCAAGGCCAATGATCACGAACCACAGATCACTTTTGTCGATCATGGGGCTGGTTTCCGGCGGTCAAAGATGACTTCGGCCTGTGCGCCTGCCATCATCGCAAGCACCCCGGCCACCAGCAGTCCCATGGAATAGGGCAATCCGGCCGCAAGCAGGCTAACGAGGATGGACACGAAAGCTGCCACCAGATGCGCGGGTGTTCTGAGCATGGGCGCCATCAAGGCGAGAAACGTAATCGGAAGCGCGAAATCCAGCGCCCAGCTGTCCGGGACCTGCGTACCGATCACCGCCCCGATATAGGTGCAGAGATACCATGCTGGCACCACAGGAGCGACGCAGCCAAAGAAATACGCCAGCCGTTCGGGCAAGGTCATCTGTGGTTTGGCTTCATACTCGACCGTGGCGCAGGCATAGGACTGATCGAGGATGAAATAGGCGAGAAAGGCCCGTTTCCACAAAGGTGCTGCGCCCAGATAGGGGGTCAGCGATGCCGAGTACATGGCCATGCGCAAATTCACCGCCAGAGCGGATGCGAGAACGATAATCGTCGGGGCCTCTTCCGCCATCAGTTGCAGCGCGGTGAATTGCGCCGCCCCAGCAATGACCACAACCGAAAAGGCAAGCGTTTCCAGAATATTGAGCCCTGCTTCGGTCGCCAGCACGCCAAAGAGCACGGCAAAGGGTCCGACCACGAAAACAAACGGTATGCCACCGCGGAACCCGCGCCAGAAGACGGAATGCAAGTCGGGTGTTTTCGCTGTGGTGAAGGACATTGGATGCTTTTATACAGGGTGCGCGGACAGCTACATCAGTGTCGGGGGGGATGCAATTGGCCAGACTTGAAGATACGGACGATTATCTCATCGCGCCCGACCCATCTGCAGCGCGGTTGACGCGTGCTGTGACGGGGACAGATCACACCGGCGCTGAGGTCGCCACGAATGTGGTCGAGGAACGTCCGTTGACGATTTTCCTGAACGCGCAGGAAGTCGTGACGGCGATGACCATCGGGGATTATCCGGACTACCTTGCGCTGGGTTTTTTGCGCAATCAGGGCATGCTCAGCGATGACGACGATATTACCGGCGTTGAGTATGACGAAGACCTCGAAACGGTGATTGTTCGCACCGCCCGCAAGACCGATTACGAAGAGAAAATGCGCAAGAAAACCCGCACCAGTGGCTGCGCGGTGGGGACGGTGTTTGGCGACATGATGGAGGGGTTGCAGGATGTGCGCCTGCCCGCGACATCTGTGCGCACCTCCTGGCTTTATGCGTTGAGCGCGCGGATCAACCGCACGCCTTCGCTTTACCTTGAAGCCGGTGCGATCCATGGCACGGTGCTGTGTCACGAGGCGCGCCCGCTGGTCTATATGGAGGACGTGGGCCGCCACAATGCCGTGGACAAAATTGCAGGCTGGATGCTGTCCGAAAAGGTGCAGGCGGCGGACAAGCTGCTTTATACGACGGGGCGTCTGACGTCTGAAATGGTCATCAAAACGGCGATGATGGGCATCCCTGTGCTGGCTTCGCGCTCCGGGTTTACGGCCTGGGGGGTCGAGATCGCCCGCGAAGTGGGCCTGACGCTGATCGGCCGGATGAAGGGGCAACGGTTTATCTGTCTGAGCGGTGAAGACCGCCTGATCCGGGATGCAAACCCCGATGACATTGCGCAGGAACCGCGTCGCGCCGGACGCAAGGGGGCGATGTGAAGCAACCGTTGGGTGTGATCCTCGCCGGCGGGCAATCGACGCGCATGGGCGGGGGCGACAAGGGGCTGCTGGACCTTGGGGGTGGCACCCTTCTGTCGCATGTGATTGAGCGTCTGGAGCCTCAGGTTGCGGGGCTGGCGCTGAACGCCAATGGCGATGCGGCGCGTTTTGCACAGTATGGTTTACCCGTGCTGCCCGACAGCATTGATGGCTTTGCCGGGCCGCTTGCCGGTGTGTTGGCCGGGCTTGATTGGGCGGCGGAGAAAGGCGCGGATACGATTGTGACAGCGGCGGCTGACACGCCGTTTTTTCCGGGCGATCTGGTGCCGCGCCTGCTGCTGGTCAGTGAGAGCATGAGCCATCCCCTCGCGCTCGCCACAACACCGGATGCAAAACGGGGCCGCGTGCGCCATCCGACATTTGGCGTCTGGCCCGTGGCCTTGCGGGACGATCTGCGCGACGCGCTGCGCGGGGGCTTGCGCAAAGTGGTTTTATGGACGGAGCAGCATGAGGGTCGCGAGGCCTTGTTCCCTGTGACGACCTTTGATCCCTTCTTCAACGTCAACACGCCCGAAGACCTGAAACACGCGGAGAGCTTGCTATGAGAGTTTACGGGGTCGTCGGCTGGAAAAACGCGGGCAAAACGGGGCTTATGGAACGGCTCGTGACCGAGATTTGCGGGCGTGGTTTCACAGTCTCGACCGTGAAACACGCGCATCACGTTTTCGACGTCGACCAACCCGGCAAGGACAGCTATCGCCACCGGACTGCGGGGGCCACCGAGGTGTTGCTGTCCTCGCGCAAACGCTTTGCGCTGATGCATGAATTGCGCGATGAGGCCGAGCCTGCGCTGGATGCACTGCTTGCCAAGCTGCAACCAGTCGACCTGGTGTTGATCGAAGGATATAAACGCGACGCGCACGCCAAGGTCGAAGCCTTTCGCGCCGAGACTGGCAATGCGCTCATCGCGGCGGATGACCCCACTATCAAAGCCGTTGCCAGCGATGTCCCGTTGGATTTGGACCGCCCCGTCTTTGATCTGAATGACACAGGGAAGATCGCGGATTTCATTCTGTCGCAGGTGGGGCTGGCATGAACTTCGACACCGTCCTGATGGTGGATTGGTCCGGTGGCAACGACCGGGGTGCGCGACCGACAAAAGACGCCATCTGGCTATGCGTTGCGAGAGACGGCCGCGCCGAAGAGCCACAGTATATGCGCAACCGGCAGGTGGCTGAGGACTGGATCGCGGCATTTCTGACGACGGAAACCACCGCCGGGCGCAAAACGATTGTGGGGTTTGATTTCCCCTTTGGCTATCCCAAAGGATTTGCGCAGGCGCTCACCGGGCAGGATGCCGCCTTTGCCGTTTGGCAGTGGTTTGAGGATCGCATCGAGGACAGTCCGCAGTCCAACAATCGCTTTGATATTGCCGGTGAGATAAACCGCAAATTCGGTGGTGCCGGTCCCTTTTGGGCCAATGCACTCAAGCGCGATATCGAGGGGTTGCCGCGGACCAAAGAGGTGTACGAGAACCCATTTCCGGATCGGCGTGCAGCTGAACTGCATGCAAAAGGCGCCTTTACCTGCTGGCAGATGGCCGGGGCCGGGGCGGTCGGTTCGCAGGTGTTCATGGGGTTGCCGGTGCTGTCACGCTTGCGCAGGCGATTTGGGGCAAAGGTCTGGCCTTTTGAACCACTGACCAACGATGTCGCCTTTGTTGAAATCTGGCCGTCCCTGACCGTGGGGGCAGCCCCTGCGCATATGATCAAGGATGCCTGGCAGGTTCGGGAAGTGGCGCGGACGGTATCCGCGATGACGCCCGAACAGTTGGCCGAGGTGCTGGATGTTGATGCGCCCGAAGAAGGGTGGATTTTCGGTCTTGGCCACGAAGCGCTGCTGAAAGAGGCCGCAAAGCTGCCACCGCGCCTCAGCAACAGCTGTTTTGCGCTGCCACCGGGCGTGCATTGGACTCCGGTTGCCGAAGCGCTGGAGGCGTTGAAAGCACGGCTGGCACCTGTGACCGGCATATCAGAAACACCGATTGCGGAAGCTGCAGGGCAGGTCACTGCGCGCGATTGCATTGCGCAACGCAGCAACCCGCCCCTGCCCAATACGGCTGTGGATGGTTATGGCTTTGCCGGTGGGCGGGCAGAGGGGCTGCATAGGATGCCGCTGGCTGAAACGCGCGCGGCGGCGGGTGATGCGCCCGCGACCCTGCCCGTGGGGCAGGCGATGCGTGTTCTGACCGGGGCGGCTCTGCCACATGGTGTCGATACGGTTGTCTTGCAGGAGGATGTGACCGTCAGCGAGGGGCAGGTGGCCTTTCAGGGCCCGATCAAGCAGGGGGCCAATACCCGCAAAGCGGGCGAAGACGTGGTGGCTGGTGATGTGGCGGTGTCTGCCGGTGTGCGCATCAAGTCGGCGGATGTTGCCTTGCTGGCCGCAACCGGGGTGCAAACGGTTGAGACTTACGCGCCGTTGCGCGTCGCGGTCGTCTCAACCGGGGCGGAACTGGTCGACGCCGGAAAACCTGCGCGTGATGGTCAGATATATGACGCCAATCGTCCCATGCTGATCGAACTGGTCCGGGGCTGGGGCCATGTCCCGGTAGATATCGGTATCGTCCCGGATGACAGGGAAGCGCTGGCGCAGCAGCTGTCGCGCGCGGCGCGCGCGGCCGACGTGATTATCACCAGTGGTGGCGCGTCAGCGGGGGATGAAGATCATGTATCCGCCCTGCTGAATGACGCAGGCAGCATGAGCCTGTGGCGCATTGCGGTCAAACCGGGGCGGCCGCTCGCCCTGGGGATGTGGGACGGTGTGCCGGTGTTTGGCCTGCCGGGTAATCCGGTGGCAGCCATGGTGTGCTCGCTGATTTTTGCGCGCCCCTCTCTTGCGCGCCTTGCGGGGGAGGCGTGGCCCGAACCGCAGGGGTTCGAAGTGCCAGCCGCCTTCAGCAAAAACAAAAAGCCGGGGCGCTCGGAGTTTCTGCGCGCGCGCATCCGGCAGGGCCGGGCGGAAGTGTTTGCATCCGAAGGATCTGGCCGGATATCCGGGTTGTCATGGGCCGAAGGGTTGGTCGAGTTGCCACAGGAGGCGGCGACAATCAAACCGGGTGATCCGGTGCGCTATATACCGTTTGGTAGTTTTGGGCTTTAGCCCGCTTAGTCGAAAGTCCCTGCCACGCGGCCAAGCAACATAAACGCCCGCGCGGTGCGTGTTTCTGCAAGCGCTACGATATCACTGTCATCGGCGCGTTTCTCGAATTCGGCGAATGTCTTGTCAAACAGCCGCAAAAAATGATGCGCGGCATCGCGGAAAATCGGATCCTGTTTCATCCGTCCCGACGTGAGCGCCAATGATGAGCGATCCCGAATGCCCCCGAGCGGTGCGATGGAACGCCCCCGGATTCCCTGCCCGAATTGACGCCAGATTTCGGGACGCGCCCGGTCTGGCAGCAAGTCATCCATGTAAATCCCATCCTGACTGAGCAGCGTCAGAACATCCTGTGCCGCCTGAATAAGCTGCGCTGACGTGCGGTCTTTCAAAGCGCGCCGCAAGGCCGCAAAGCCCAACGCGTCCTCGGCGGTTTCGGGAAAATTCAGCGCGCGGATGAAATCGGCTGCGTCCAACGGAGGGGCGAGATCTTCGGCGTGCGTGCCCAGGGCGAGCGCTTGTTGCTGATCTCCCGATGCGGGCGGTTGAACGCGCGGGGCTGGTTGCCTCTCTTGTTCGCGCCGCGTTGAAAATGTGGCGAGCACGGTTTCAGTTTTGCGTGTGGCGGCTGCGATCTCATCCAGTTTCTTCGCAACGGATGAAGGTTCAACGCCGGTGGCGGCATTCTGACTTTGTGCAATATAGGTATGTCGGATCGCATCCAGTGAGGCCTGCAACCGCTGGCTTTCCTCGCGCATCACTTTGGAGGCCCGCGCCGCAGAAGCTGCAACCCAGACCATGCCAATGGGCATGAAAATGGCCATGATCGTCATCAGGAACCGCAAAGCCCCCGAACCATTGCCACCCTCAATTGCCTCACTCGGCAGCATCAGGAAAAACAGACCAGCCCCAAAAAGCCAGATGGCCGAGATTGTGATCGCAATGACTTCTATACCAGAGATGACCTGCGTTTTCGGGCGATCATATATGCCAAGAGACGTCGGTCGCGTCTGCGCCGAGCCTGTCTGTGGGTCTTGTTCGGTGGCATCGGCCATATCACAGGGTCCTGTCAGGCATAGACGATTTTCAACACCTCATAGGCTTTTTCGCCACCCGGCGTGCGCACTTCGACGCTGTCGCCTTCGTCCTTGCCAATCAACGCGCGCGCTATGGGGGATTTGATGTTGAGCAGCCCTTTCTCGACATTCGCCTCATGCTCGCCCACGATCTGCCAGGTTTTTTCCTCGTCGGTGTCTTCGTCGACAAGAGTAACGGTCGCCCCAAATTTGATGGTGCCGGACATCTTTGATGGATCGATCACCTCGGCCAGACCCAACACCCCTTCGAGTTCCTTGATGCGCCCTTCGATAAACGAGTGCTTTTCGCGGGCAGAATGATATTCGGCATTTTCGGACAGATCACCGTGCTCGCGCGCTTCTGCGATGGCACTTATGATGGCCGGACGCTCAACAGACTTCAGGTTCTTCAGTTCGGCTTCAAGATCAGTGTGGCCCTTACGGGTCATGGGTATCTTATCCATTGGCGGTATCCACGAAATGCTGCGGCCCGCCGGGGATGCCGGGGGCCGCTGGTGACAATTGCGTCCTACCTGACCCAAAGGCGCGGCAGATTGCAAGGGGAGTCGACCCCCCGAGGGCTGCCGCTAGGCGGAAAAATTCCCGTAAAGGGCGACATCAGTCATATTGAACGATTTCATATTCAATCCCGTCATGGTCGTGGAAATAAAATCGCCGTCCGGGGCTGTAGTCCGCATGATTGATGGCGCTGAACCCTGCTGCGGTGACCTTGGTTTCCAAATCATCGATGTCATCGACCACCAAAGCGATATGGTTGAGGCCACCCGTCGTATTATAACTGTTGTTACCTTTAACGACGGCTGTACGGGGTTGGTAAAGCGCGAGGTACTGCGTGTCGGTGCCGATGTGCAGCGATAGGCCCCCGTCAATCGCGGGTCCTTGCCACCGCACATCCCATCCAAAGAGGGTTTGCATCCAGAGCGCTGTCTTATGGGCATCTGAAACGGTAAAATTGGCGTGTTCAAGTTGAGCAGGCATGTTTTGTCCTTTCGAAATTGCGAATGTCACGATAGCGTAATTCCTGAACCTAACTTTAGGTCAAGGGATTTGTTTGATATGGATGAAGGTCTTTCAATCGGCAGGCTGGCGGCGCGGACGGGGCTCGCGGTGTCGGCCATTCGCTATTACGAGGCGCAGGGGCTTTTGAGCCCTTGGCGTAACGCAGGCGGGCAACGACGGTTTTCGCGCGCAGACCTCAGGCGGCTGAGTTTTGTGATGATTGCCCAGCAATTCGGGTTCACCCTGCCACAGATCAAAGCAGAGCTGGATCGCCTGCCGGGCAGGCGCACCCCCACCAAGGCAGATTGGGCCGAGATCAGTCAGGGCTTTCGCACCGCACTGGACCAGAAGATCGACACTTTGACCCGGCTGCGTGATAATCTTGATGGGTGTATCGGATGCGGGTGCCTGAGCCTGCCAAGCTGCGCGCTTTACAATCCGGTGGACAAGGCCGCAGCAAAAGGTGCCGGCCCACGGTATTTGATGGGTGACCGCCCCGAGTGATCGGATTTTGCGCATTTGACCCCTGTGCATTCCGTTAAGCAGGACCAAAGATACATTTTGACGCGGTGTAGCGATTGCATTGCGCCAAGACGTGGTTTAGCCAATCGCGAAGTTTATTTTACTTGGCATAACGCCATATGCGGAATTGACAGGGGGATCGTCCATGACCGACACGCCACGCGAAACAATGGAATATGACGTCGTAATTGTGGGCGCCGGACCTGCCGGGTTGTCCGCCGCGATCCGCCTGAAACAACAAAATCCAGACTGCGAGGTCGTCGTCCTTGAAAAGGGCTCAGAAGTCGGGGCGCATATCCTGTCCGGGGCTGTGCTGGACCCGATTGGTCTAAACGCGCTGATCCCCGACTGGAAAGAAAAGGGCGCGCCGCTCAACGTGCCGGTGCGCGAGGATAATTTCTATTACCTTGGTGAAGCGGGCAAAATTCGCATTCCAAACGCCCCCATGCCGCCGCTGATGCACAACCACGGAAATTACATCGTTTCGATGGGTAATGTCTGTCGCTGGATGGCAGAGCAGGCCGAAGAACTGGGTGTGGAAATCTTCCCCGGCATGGCGTGTTCCGAGCTGGTTTATGGCGATGATGGCGAAGTCAAAGGTGTTGTCGCTGGTGAGTTTGGAAAAAACGGCGACGGCAGCCATGGTGATGCCTATGAGCCCGGTATGGAGCTGCATGGCAAATACGTTTTCCTGTCCGAAGGCGTACGTGGATCGCTGGCAAAGCAGGTTATCGACAAATATGACCTCAGTGCCGGGCATGAGCCGCAGAAATACGGTCTGGGCATGAAAGAAATCTGGGAAATCGACCCGGCCAAGCACAAAGAAGGTACCGTGACGCATACGATGGGTTGGCCCTTGGGCCGCAATGCGGGCGGCGGTTCCTTTATATATCACCTTGATAAAAATCAGGTTTATGTTGGTTTCGTTGTGCACCTGAACTACAAAAACCCGCATTTGTTCCCCTATATGGAGTTCCAGCGCTTCAAACATCATCCGATGGTGGCGGACCTGCTGGAGGGTGGTAAACGCGTGGCTTACGGCGCGCGCGCCATCAGTGAAGGCGGATATCAGTCCATGCCGAAAATGGTGGCACCCGGTGTTGCGCTGCTTGGCTGTTCTGTCGGAATGGTCAACGTGCCGCGGATCAAGGGCAACCACAATGCGATGCTGTCCGGTATTGCCGCCGCTGAGGCCGCGATCGAGGCGATTGCCGCCGGGCGTGCAAGCGATGAGCTGACCGCCTATGAAGAAGAAGTGCGCACAGGCGAAATCGGCGCAGACCTCAAGAAAGTCAGAAACGTCAAACCCATGTGGTCCAAGCGCGGTCTGATGGCGAGCCTGATGTTGGGCGGCGCTGACATGTGGACGAACACTATGGGCTTTTCCCTGTTCGGCACCATGGCGCATGGCCAGTCGGACGCTGAAGCCACCGAGGAAGCGTCCAAACACAAACCCATCGATTACCCCAAACCGGATGGGAAATTGTCATTTGACCGACTGACCAATGTGGCGTTCTCTTTCACGAACCACGAGGAAAGCCAGCCTGCGCATCTGACCTTGAGGGATGCGGCGGTGCCCGTGTCCGTTAACTTGCCCAAATTCGCAGGCCCTTCGGCGCGATATTGCCCGGCGGGTGTCTATGAATTCGTCGAGGAAGAGGGCAAGGACACACGTTTTGTGATCAATTTCCAGAACTGCGTGCATTGCAAGACCTGCGACATCAAGGACCCCGCGCAAAACATCGTCTGGACGACCCCACAGGGCGGCGACGGCCCGAACTATCCTAACATGTAAGCGGCGCACAAAGATCCAAGGTCAAAGGCATCGCCCGCATGCTGCGAACAAGATATCGTGTGGCAGGTGGGCGCGCCATTGCGCTTGCAAGCGAACCTGATAGCCTGCATTCAAAGGTGATAGCCCATAAGGAACCTCGATTGTGATGCGCAAATTGTTGACACCTCTGGCCGCTCTTGGCTTGTCTTTGGTCCTTGCAGCACCCGTGGCCGCGCAATCGATCGCCGGCCCCTACCTTGCGGCACGCTCTGCCGCCATACAAAGCGATTTTGAACAGGCCGCATCCTATTACACCCGCGCTTTGGCGCGTGATCCCAGCAACCTCTACCTGATGGAAAGTGCGCTTGTCGCGCAGCTGGCCCTGGGTCGTTTGGAACTGGCGCTACCGATTGCACAGGCGATGCAGCGCGCAGATCAAGGCAGTCAGGTCGCTCAGCTGGTCTTGACCGCTGACAAGGTGATCAACGGCGAATATGAAGCCCTGCTGACTGAGCGCGGCGATGCGCAGGTGATCGGGCCATTGGTGGATGGGCTGATTGAGGCCTGGGCGCTGATTGGCACGGGCGATGTGAGCGAAGCGCTCAACCGATTTGATGCGATTGCGGCGCAACAGGGATTGCAGGCATTTGCGATGTTCCACAAAGCCATGGCCGTTGCCTCTGTCGGTGATTTTGAAGCGGCGGATGAGATATTCTCCTCCGATGTGAATGGCACGGTGTTGCAGACCCGCCGCGGTATTCTTGCCCGCGTCGAGATCCTGTCGCAGCTGGAACGTGAAGACGAAGCGCTCGAATTGCTGGAAACCACTTTTTCAGGCGCGACAGATCCTGAAATTGATGCGGTGATTGCAGCGCTCGCAGAAGATGATCCGATGCCGTTTACGCATGTCAATTCAGTGCAGGACGGTTTTGCCGAAGTATTCTTTACGGTTGCGGCTGCATTGCGCAGTGAGACAGGTCCGGAATTCACGATCCTCTATGCTCAGACAGCGCGGATTCTGCGGTCTGATCACGTGGATGCGATTTTGCTGACGGCTGAGCTTTTTGAAGATCTGGAGCAATATGAAGCGTCGATTGAGGTCTTGAAGGAAGTTCCGGCCACTCACCCGGCCTACCATGCAGCAGAACTGGGCCGTGCGGCCGCGTTGCGGCGTTCGGGCAAGCAGGATGCGGCTATTGAAGTGCTCGAACAGTTGGCGCGCAGCCACGGCGATCTGGTCAGCGTGCAATCGGCCCTTGGGGATGCCTTGCGCCAGCAGGACCGTTTTGAAGAGGCCGTCGGGGCCTACAACAAGGCAATCGCTTTGGTGGAGGAAACAAATGGAACCTCAAACTGGTTCTTGCTCTATGCCCGCGCAATTTCTTACGAGCGACAAGGGTTTTGGGATCAGGCCGAGCAGGATTTCCGCGCCGCGCTGGAATTAAACCCCGGTCAGCCGCAGGTGCTGAACTATCTTGGCTACTCCCTGGTCGAAAAGCAGATCAAGCTGGATGAAGCGCTGGAGATGATTGAGCGGGCGGTCACCGCCAGCCCGGACAGCGGGTATATCATCGACTCGCTGGGATGGGCGCTGTATCGTCTGGGTCGCTATCAGGAAGCGGTGCCGCATATGGAGCGTGCAGTGGAGCTGATGGCCGTGGACCCGGTCGTGAATGACCATCTGGGTGATGTCTACTGGGCGGTCGGGCGGTATCGCGAAGCTGAGTTCCAATGGTCGCGCGCCTTGTCCTTTATCGACAAGTCCCAGACCGTTGAAGACGTCGATCCAGAGCGTATCCGGCGCAAGCTTGCGGTCGGGCTGGACGTGGTTCTGGACGAAGAGGGTGCCGAACCTCTGAAAGTTGTGACCGACTAGAGGCCGATTTCATGGCAACGCCGCAGATCGTTGAGGTCTTTGCCCCGGCGAAAATCAACCTCACCCTTCAAGTGACCGGGCAGCGCGCGGATGGGTATCACCTGCTTGATAGTCTGGTCACCTTTGCAGATGTGGGGGATGTGCTGCGCATCGAAATCGGCGACGCCTTCGAGATGATAACCCAAGGGCCCGAAGCAGAGACCGTGCCGGATGGGCCCGAAAACCTCGTCTTGAGAGCTGCGGCGCTGCTGGAGGGGGCGCCAAAGGCTGTCTTTACCCTGACGAAAAACCTGCCCGTGGCTTCGGGTATTGGTGGCGGGTCCGCGGATGCTGCCGCCGCCTTTCGCGGGTTGAGTGCTGCAACGCCGGGCTATGATCCGAAGGCCGATGATGTTCTGGAACGGCTTCTGGTGCTCGGGGCGGATATTCCGATGTGTCTGGCGTCAACAACGGCCCGGATCGAGGGCATAGGTGAAATCATCTCCCCCGTGGGGCACCTTCCGACCCTGCACGCGGTGCTGATCAACCCCCGCGTCGCCGTCCCAACCCCGGCCGTTTTCAAAGCGATGAAACAGCGGACCAACCCGCCAATGCCTGATATCCCGCCCGTATTTTCTGGGGTGAGCGACTGTATCGAATGGCTGCGCGCGCAACGCAATGACATGCAAGAAGCCGCGACCGCGCTGGAGCCTGCCATCGCAGCCGTTCAATCAGCGCTTGAGGGGCACAGGGCGTGTCAATTGGCGCGGATGTCCGGCTCAGGCGCGACCTGCTTTGGACTGTTTGAAACCGCGCAGGCGGCGCAGCTGGCGGCCCGTGAGCTGTCCCGTACTTATCCGCAGTGGTGGATCAGGGCGGCGCAGTTGGGTTCGCAAAGCGACCGCGCGGCACCGTGTTTCAGTTGATGCGCTCAACCACATAGTCGGCCAGATCGACCAGCATGTCCTTGACCGGATGTGCGGGCAAGGGGGCAAGGGCTGCTTTTGCGCGCGCGGCCTCTGCACGGGCCACGACACTTGTGTCAAAAAGCGCTGCGTGCTTGTGCAACAGGTCAATTGCGTGTTGCAGATCGCTCTCTTCCTGTTTGCCCTTTTCAATCGTACGCACCCAAAAGGCGCGCTCCTCTGCATCCGCTTTGGCGACCGCCTTGATCAGTGGCATGGTCAGTTTGCGCTCGCGGAAATCATCGCCGATGTTTTTGCCGATTGCCCCGGCATCCCCTTGAAAATCAAGCAGATCGTCAACGATTTGAAAGGCAACCCCAAGTGCGTCGCCATATTCAAAAAGGGCTGCCACCTGATCGTCAGGCGCGCCGGCGATGACCCCGCCCACTTCGGTTGCCGCCGAAAACAGCGCGGCCGTCTTGCCACGCACAACCTGCAAATAGATCTCTTCGGTGGTGGCCAGATTCTGGCTGGCGGTGAGTTGCAAAACCTCACCTTCTGCAATCGTCGCAGAGGCATTGGCGAGGATGTCCAATACGCGCAGCGACCCGGTTTCGACCATCAGCTGAAAACTGCGGGAAAACAGATAATCCCCCACCAGCACAGAGGATTTATTGTCCCACAGCAGGTTCGCCGTGGGCCGACCCCGTCGCTGGCCACTTTCATCGACCACATCATCATGCAAAAGCGTTGCCGTATGGATAAACTCGACAGTCGCAGCAAGGTTGATGTGAAACGGGCCGTCATAGCCACACAGATGCGCAGTCGCCAGCGTGAGCATGGGCCGAAGGCGTTTGCCACCGGCATCAACCAGATGGGCTGTGACTTCGGGAATCCGTGGGGCGTGTTTTGACGCCATGCGCTCACGAATAAGTGTGTTCACCGCTGCCATATCGCTTTCCAGATAGGCCGCCATGCGGTCATGTGGCTTCTGCGCGTTTTCGGTTCTTGACATTAAATTCCTGTTTGCAAGTCTCGACATTCCTGCCGGCTTGCCCTTACATCCTTGGCATGAAAGAGCTTTTGCGCAGCACAGACCCGACCATCATCGCGTTCGCGACCGCCCTCTTACAAGGGGAGGATATAGACTGCTTTGAAATGGACGTAAACATGAGCATTCTTGAAGGTGGCATCGGAATTTTCCCACGCAGATTAATGGTGCGCACAAACGATCACTTCGCTGCGACACGGGTTTTGACGGATAACGATATCCCATTGGGATTGTGAGCGAAATCCATACCAGAGACGCGTTTTTGGGTGGGAAATTGCACCTCTTGCAGCCCAAAAAGGGATACCGCGCGGGTGTGGATCCCGTTTTGCTGGCGGCTACGGTTGCGGCAACGGCCGGTGACCGGGTTCTGGATCTGGGTTGTGGCGTCGGGGCTGCGGCGCTTTGTCTTGGGGCGCGGGTTCCGGGGCTTGTCCTGACCGGTGTTGAGCGTCAGCCACTCTATGCAGATCTGGCGCAGCGCAATGGCGGGTCCACGTTCGAAGTTGTCACAGCGGATATCGTTGACCTGCCGCTGCATATCCGGGAACGCCAGTTCGACCATGTTCTTGCCAATCCGCCCTATTACAAACGCAGCGACAGTCGCGCAGCACATGATGCCGATCGCGAAACCGCGCTGGGGGAAGAAACACCTTTGGCAGACTGGATTAAAATTGCGGCCAAGAGGCTCGCGCCAAAAGGGTATGCGCATTTTATTCACCGGGTTGAGCGGCTGCCAGAAATACTGACCGAGATGGGGAAGCGCCTTGGCTCTATCGAAGTACTGCCTCTGTCGCCGCGCACGGGCCGGATGCCGGAACTTGTGATCGTGCGGGGGCGCAAGAATGGACGGGGCGCATTCAGACTGCACACGCCTTTGATTCTTCACGAAGGGTCACGTCATGAGAAAGACGCTGACACTTACGTGCCTCGGGTTAAAGCAGTCTTGCGCGACGGTGCCGCACTTACATTCTAGGCGAAATTAACCTGTCCTTAACACTTTGCAGTGGCATAATGCGCTTGCGGCGTGACTTGAAGCGACCGATGTGCTCAAGTCGAATTGTACTCGAACCAACAGGAGGACTGAATGAGCGTAACTGCACATGTTGAACAGCTGAGAAAGAAACATGAGTCTCTGAGTGATGCTGTCGAAGCAGCCCAGCGTGCACCAGGTAGCGATAATCTTGATGTCGCCGACCTCAAAAAACAAAAACTTCGTCTCAAAGAAGAAATCACCCGACTGTCAAGCTAGGCGGGTACGTGCGATGGGCAGGCGGTTGAATGACCGTGCTGCCCTGAACTGCCGTCAGGAGATGGGTACAATCTCCAACCCTTGAGTTATATATGCGGTTTTTGCGATCTCCGCGACAATCCATTCGCGAAATGCACGCACTTGCGGCCTGTCTTCGGAACCGCGCGTACACAGGAAATGAAACCGTGCACCCGTGCTGACGGCGCGCGGAAAGGGCAACACCAGCCGACCTTCGTCAATATCCTTTACCACCAACGCGCGACGCCCCAGGACCACACCAACACCCGCCAGAGCGGCATCAATTGCGTGATCCGCCTGACTGAAGCGTGGACCGTGATCTGGCTTGTAATCGATGCCCATTGTGCGGAACCATGCCGCCCAATCCGGAGCGGGCTGCAAGAAATTGATCGAGTCGTCGAAAATCAGAGGTGCCTTTGTCAGGCTTTCGGGGGTTGGGTATTTCTGCGCCAAAGCCGGTGTCATGACGGGTGCAACCCATTCTTCGGCAAGTGGAAGGGCCCAAAGCTCGGGATCAACCCGCCGACCAAAACGCACAGCAACATCTACAGCGTCCCGAGCAAAGTCCACGATTTTGAGGGAGGCAGAGAAGCGCAGTTCGACCTCGGGATGCGTGTGCGCAAATTCATACAGGCGCGGCGCAAGCCATTTGGCGGTGAAGGCGGGGCCTGCAGTGACCGTCAGGGTTTGTTCGTCCTGCAGGCGTTGCGCCGCACGCCACGCCACAGTCAGCGTGGCAAACCCATCAGCCGCACCAGGCGCAAGCACCTGCCCGGCCTCGGTTAACTCAACAGCCCGGTTGAGGCGTCGAAACAATGGCGCGCCCAGATGTGCCTCAAGTGACTTGATCTGAAAACTCAGGGCGGCGGGCGTCACCGATAGCTCATCGGCGGCCTTGGCAAAAGACATATGTCTTGCCGCTGCATCAAAGGCCCGAAGTGCCGTGAGGGGAGGTAGGCGATCACTCATTTCACATAAGTAATACTTAAGTGAAGGTGGCGAAAGTCTCGTTTGTAGCTTTTTACTGTGAGTGTCATCTTAGTATCAGTTCAGAAACACTGATGCTGCAAAACAAGATGGAGCAAGGCGATGATCGAGACACCTACAAATGAAAAAACCCGCGCAGCGATTGAGCGTGCGCATTACGAACGCAGCCAGGTTCTGGTCGAAGCATGGCACTGGCTGTTCCCGTCAACGGTTTCCCGCTGAACGACTGCAGCGTTCTTACGGGATCAAAAAGGGCCGGTTCGCATGAACCGGCCCTTTGATTTGCAATGCTGTTATGGCTCAGACGAAGAACTGAGCACCATTTGCGGAAATGGTTGAGCCGTTGATGAAGCCTGCATCATCTGATGCGAGGAACGCCACGCAGCGCGCAATTTCTTCGGGTTCGCCCAAACGTCCAGCCGGAATGCCTGCAATAATGCTGTCACGCACTTTTTCGGGGATTGCCATGACCATTTCGGTCGCAATGTAGCCCGGGCAGATCGCATTGGCGGTGATGCCTGCGCGCGCGCCTTCCTGTGCCAGTGATTTAACAATGCCCAGATCACCGGCTTTTGTTGCGGCGTAGTTGACCTGTGCAAACTGACCCTTCTGGCCATTGATCGAGCTGATCACGATCACACGGCCAAACTTGCGCTCGCGCATGCCGGGCCAGACCGGGTGCACGGTATTGAAAACACCGGTGAGGTTCGTGTCGATGACTTCCTGCCATTGCTCAGGGGTCATTTTGTGGAAGGGCGCGTCGCGGGTGATACCTGCATTCGCGACCACCACGTCAATCGGGCCAAGGTCAGCTTCGACTTGTGCGATACCATTCTTGCTCGCCTCGTAGTCGGCAACATTCCATTTGTATGTCTTGATGCCTGTTTCGGCAGTGAATTTCGCGGCGGCTTCGTCATTGCCGGCATAGGTTGCTGCGACGGCGTATCCTGCATCTTTCAACGCGTTTGAAATTGCGGATCCGATTCCTCGGCTTCCTCCGGTGACAAGTGCAACACGGGACATATTCAGTCTCCTCAAGTGATTTGGTAATCTAATCTAAATTGGACGTGCCGGATCGAAGACGCAGCACGATAGGTTTTGTGTTTCAAAGCGGCACCCGCAGGTGCCACTTTGATCCGGTTCAGTCGCGCTCAAGGCACATGGCAACGCCCATACCGCCGCCGATGCACAGTGTCGCGAGACCTTTCTTGGCGTCGCGGCGTTTCATTTCGAACAGCAGCGTGTTGAGAATGCGCGCACCGGACGCACCGATGGGGTGCCCGATGGCGATGGCGCCACCGTTGACGTTTACCACGGCAGGGTCCCAGCCCATGTCTTTGTTGACCGCACAGGCTTGCGCGGCAAAGGCTTCGTTGGCCTCGACAAGGTCTAGGTCTTCTGCTTTCCAGCCGGCCTTTTCCAACGCTTTGCGGCTGGCAAAGATGGGTCCTGCGCCCATGATCGACGGGTCGAGGCCCACAGTCGCATAGCTTGCAACGCGCGCGAGAGGTTCGATGCCGCGCTTTGCGGCCTCATCGACAGACATAAGCAACGCACCGGCTGCGCCATCGTTCAGGCCCGAAGCGTTCGCCGCGGTAACTGAGCCGTCTTTTGTAAAGGCAGGGCGCAGCTTTTGCATGGCTTCCATCGTGGCGCCATGGCGGATGTATTCGTCTTTGTCGACGACGATGTCGCCTTTGCGCGTGCTGATGGTATAGGCGAAGATTTCGTCGTCAAATTTACCGGCCTTTTGAGCTGCCTCTGCCTTGTTTTGGGAGGCAACCGCAAATTCATCCTGCTGTTCACGGCTGATCTGCCATTTTTCAGCGACGTTTTCGGCGGTTTGACCCATGTGGTAGCCGTTGAACGCATCCCACAGCCCGTCACGAATCATCGTGTCGATATATTTCATGTCGCCCATCTTGTGGCCTGCGCGCAGCGAGGCGGCATGGGGGGACAGTGTCATGTTTTCCTGACCGCCCGCGGCAACAATCGAGGCATCGCCCAATTGGATGTGCTGAGCGGCAAGGGCAACGGTGCGCAAACCGGAACCACAAACCTGATTGATCGTCCAGGCCGAGCTTTCTTGTGGCAGACCCGCGTTGATATGCGCCTGCCGCGCCGGGTTCTGCCCCTGAGCAGCCGTCAGCACCTGACCGAGGATCGTTTCGGATACTTCCGAAGGATCGACGCCCGCGCGCGCCACGACTTCTTTGAGCATTGCTGCTCCGAGATCATGAGCCGGAGTGGTAGCGAATGACCCGCCAAAGCTGCCGACGGCAGTTCTTGCGGCGGAGGCGATTACGACGTTCGTCATGGTTTTTTGGTCCTTTGCCAGTTCTCGAAAAGACCAAGCGCGGAAAACCGTTATCACTTAGCCCCTTCTGCGATACGGGCAACTGTTAACGTAACATAAAGAACCGGGCAACATCTGAAAGCTGTGACACAGCACCGCAAACACAAAGAAGTTGAATCGTTAAACGGCTTGACTGAGGTGCTTGTCGCGCAGCCATGCGGGGCGGGTCGTGGCGGCCGCAAAGTGATACCCCTGCAAGCAGTCGACCCCGAGGCTCACGAGTTTTTGCGCATCCGCTTCACATTCCACAAATTCTGCCACCGTCAGCATGTCGAAGTGTTTCGCGATGGAGATCATAGCGGAGGTCATTGCCTGATTGTCGGGGTCGTCCGCGATGCCTTTGATGAACTGCCCATCAATCTTGATCACGTCAAAGCAGAATTCCTTGAAATACCGCAACGCGGTATATCCTGCGCCAAAGTCATCCATGGCAAAGCAAATACCCCTCAGCTGAAGCCGGTCCATGAAGTCCACAACCAGTTCAGGTACACCCATTGCGCTGCTTTCGGTGATCTCAAGAATCAATCGCTCGCCGATGAGTTCATTCTGCTTGAGCCATTTGTCGAGCACGCGGTTCCATGGCTCATACCCGATGGAACGTGCCGACATATTGATCGATAACCGCAATTCCGGATTTTCGTGCAAGGCGCGCAGACCCTCATCCAGCGCCAGCGTGTCCAATTGGCGCCCGAGTTCCAGGTTTTCGATCGCCTCCAAAAACGCTCCCGCCGGAATAACCCGCCCGGTCTCATCCAGAACGCGGATCAGACCCTCGTAAAAGGCAACTTTGCTTTGATCCCGCGCCTGCATGATCGGCTGATACGCTAACAAGACTTGCTTTTGTCTGACAGCTGCAGCAACCATATCAATGGTCCTTTGATCCCGCTTTGTGAGCGCAAAATTCAATGGGTTGTCGCTCCCCGGAGCGACGTCAGCCACGACGCGATTGATTGAAGCAGGCATGTTGTTCCTAACGTTCTCGGTTTGTGCCATATTGCCACCACATATGCTAAAAGCTGGTTAATATTCTCATTTTGTTCCAATTTTAGATGTGGTTTACAGAAGCTAAGAATACTGAAAAGAAAAGAAAAAATGACATCACGCTGCGACTGGGCCGGACCCGAACAGATATATCTGGAGTATCACGATACCGATTGGGGGGTCCCGGAGTACGACAGTCGCGCCCTTTGGGAGAAACTGATTCTCGACGGTTTTCAGGCCGGGTTGAGCTGGATCACCATCCTCAAGAAGCGGGAGAACTTCAGGGCTGCATTCGTGGGTTTCGACCCTGATGTGATCGCAGAATGGGGGGAGGCGGACGTCGAACGCCTGCTGACGGATACCGGCATCATTCGACACCGTGGCAAGATTGAAGCCACGATTTCCAACGCCCGCACCTGGCAGGAAATTCAAGCCCGCGAAGGGTTCGATACCTTTCTGTGGAAATATGTTGATGGCAAACCGCTGCAGAACGCGTGGCATACACAGTCAGATGTGCCGACCCAAACGCCATTGTCGGTGCAGATTTCAAAGGACCTCAAAGCGGAAGGGTTTAAATTTTGCGGTCCCACGATCGTCTATGCCTTTATGGAAGCGGTAGGAATGGTGAACGATCATCTCGTCACTTGTCATCGGTATGAAGATGTATCGGCAATGGGCCGTTGACACGGGTCATTAGGCAAGTATAAGCGCGACTTCATTGGTGTTGGTGGCCTCCGCGAGGGGTGACCTGTCGGGCGCAAGCCAGAGGACAACGCCCTTCATCGCCCGAACGGGCCCTTAAGAAGGAGATCAGCCGTGACCAAACGCACGTCTGCCAAACATAAAATTGACCGTCGCATGGGCGAAAACATCTGGGGTCGTCCGAAATCCCCCGTGAACCGCCGTGAATATGGCCCCGGCCAGCACGGTCAGCGCCGCAAGGGTAAAATTTCCGATTTCGGCATCCAGCTGCGCGCCAAGCAAAAGCTCAAGGGCTATTATGGCGACCTGACGGAAAAGCAATTCCGCCGTATCTATGCCGAAGCAGAGCGTGTAAAAGGTGACACGGGTGAAAACCTGATCGGCTTGCTGGAGCGTCGTCTTGACGCCGTCGTGTACCGTGCAAAATTCGTCTCAACCGTTTTCGCTGCCCGTCAGTTCGTGAACCACAAACACGTCCGTGTGAACGGCCAGATCGTGAACATCCCATCGTACCGCGTAAAAGAAGGCGACGTGATCGAAGTGCGTGACCGCTCCAAACAGATGGCCGCGCTGATCGAAGCCACACAACTCGCCGAGCGCGACGTGCCAGATTATATCGAGGCGGATCATTCCAAAATGCACGCGAAATTCGTGCGCACCCCGGCATTGGGTGATGTGCCTTATCCGGTGATGATGGAACCGAACCTCGTGGTCGAATTCTACGCCAAGAACTAAGGTTCCGCGAAGAGATCAAAAAATGGCCGCGCTGGCAAATCCGGCGTGGCCATTTTTTTTGCGCTCACATCTTTTGCTGGTTTAGCAATTCGCCAAGGACGCTGTGCTCTTTGCGCATTGCACGCAGGACCTCGTCACCGCCTGTCGTTGTCCAATGGCCGTAGTCTACGATCAGTGGCCCTCCATCCTCGCTCAGGAAAGTGCATGTGGGCGCGCAAATCACATCGTAGCTGGAGATGTAGGTCACGGGCGAGTCTTTGAACTCAGCCTTGAGCGCGGTATCAAGCTCCAAAAATGCATTCATATCAAGCAAGGCGTATCGGGCTTTTAGATGCTCAATCGATTGAACCGTGCCAAGTGCAATCCCCAGAGCGGGATGAAATTCGGGTCGCGGACCCCAATAGATCACAGATGTGCCCGTATTTTGGATGGCTTCCAAGCTTTTTCGTACGTTTTCAAGCGCGCCAGACGCCACCGTTAAGGTCGTCAGATTTTCTTCTGGGGCACCGTTTAGCAAGCTTTTGGCGCGTTGAGAATACACGACTACTTCAATATTATCTGCATGATCTATGATCCACTTCGATGCTATCTCTGCAAAATCCGTACACTTTTTTGAGGTCTTCTTGAGGCCCCCATAAGAACATCCTGCCGCTGTAATCTGCATGACATTCCGGTCGGGCAAGCCGCGGGACAGGGCCGACCATATGCCCGCTGCATGGCTGTCTCCGTAAACCACGATCAGATTATCAAGCGCTTCGGGTGCGCAGGCGTCCAGCGCATCCGCGTATTCCTGACGGCTCATGTCTGTAAAATGACAGGTTCCCTGTCGAATGGCTTTTCGACGTGCTTTTTTTTCGAGGCGAAGCGTTTCGTCAAAAGCGATCATTTCTGAAGGTAACCAGTCCTGTAGCCCGTCCTTTTGATCCACAAAAACTGCCGTGCTCACAAGAGTGGCACTCGCAGCAATGAGACTAAAGACCACTGCGCGGTTTCCAACCCGGAAAGTTGCTTTCGCGGCGACTTGGCGTTTTTTCCGAAAGGGCTGCTCGACCGCGAAATACATCACGCTGGCCAGCGCCAGGACGAAGACAATCAAACCGATGACTTCGGTGGGGTTTTCAGGCATCTGGTACAAATACGCATAGTAAACAACCACAGGCCAGTGGACCAGGTAAAGCGAATAACTGATCCGGCCAATGTAAACCAAAGGTGCGAGCGTCAACCGCTTGTTCATCCAGCCCGCCGGACCGGCCCAGATGATAAGTGCTGCGCCAACGCAAGGCACAAGGGCTGCAATTCCGGGAAAGCGCGTCTCTTTCGTATAAAGAAATGCAGATGCAAGGATTGCAATAAGGCCTGTGACGGACGCTGAGGATCGCAGGAAAGATGTGCCTGTGTTACGCACCGGGAAAAGGGCGAGGCCTGCACCAAAGGCAAATTCAAATATGCGAAACGGGGCGAGAAAGAATACGGTTTCCGGCGCGGTGTTGAGCATCATTTCTGAGGCGATCAAGCTGGCGACAGATAACGCCAGCAAAAGCGCCCCCAGCGCTTTGCGCCCAAAGTGCGAAACGAGCAAAAGCAGCACAGGCCAAACCACATAGAACTGCTCTTCCACCCCAAGTGACCAGGTGTGCAACATAGGCTTATAGATGGCGTCGGCGTCAAAATAACCAGCTTCCGACCAGAATAGAATGTTCGATACCGATAGCAGCGCCGCAAGGGACGATTCTGCCAATGCCTCTAATAGAGAAGGCGATAGAATAAAAATGCCGACCAGCAGCGTCGCAAGCAAAGTCACAAGCAGCGCGGGCCCCAGCCTTCGAATGCGTTTCATATAAAACGCTTTGAACGAAAACCTGCCTGCGTCGATATCATTCAGCACCAGCGACGTGATCAGATACCCGCTGATCACAAAGAATACATCAACACCCACGAACCCCCCAGAGAGCGAGGTAACGCCCAGGTGGAACAGAACGATGGGCAAAACGGCGATGGCGCGAAGACCATCAATATCGGCGCGATACTGCAAAACGTGCAACTCTCACTTAATCGGGTGGGATTTCAACTGCCGGTGCCACGAGCTACTCCGATAAAGTTGAAAAGCGTGATGAAAAAACAATCAAGCTGGGATGCACCGCAGCGATGGTCGATCCCAGGTGGTCTGGACGTGCGGTTTTCAACGGATCATCACCCTTTGGGGGAAAATTGTCTGATGTTGTGAATTCAGGATGTTGCATCCCCTGTCTGCATTTGCGAAGCCCTTTTGCAGTTGCTATCCGCCCCGCAAACGCGCCATCTGTCAGCGCGACAGGAGATAACCCAATGACGATGAGGATTACCGCTCAGCCAGGTATTATGGATATTGCACTGTATCAGGGCGGGGCATCCAAAATTGACGGGCAGGCAGAGCCTCTCAAGCTCAGCTCGAACGAAAACCCGTCCGGGTGCAGTCCGGCAGCCAGTGCGAAAGTCGCTGAAACAGCGCTCAATCTGCACCGCTACCCCTCAACGGATCACAGCGCACTGCGGGTGGCCATCGGGCAGTCGCACGGGCTTGATGCGCAGCGCATTATTTGCGGCGTCGGCTCTGACGAGTTGCTGAGCTTGCTCGCGATGGCCTATTCGGGGCCGGGCGGTGAAGTGCTTTATACCGAGCATGGGTTCTCGATGTACCGTATTTTTGCCTTGTCCGCCGGGGCGACGCCTGTTGTAGCGCCCGAAGCAGACAGAACCGTGGATATCGACGCGATCATCGACCGGCTGACCCCGGCCACACGTCTGGTCTATATTGCCAACCCAGCCAATCCGACGGGGACGGCGATTGGACTGGATTCGTTAAGACGCCTTGCGCAATCGGTGCCGCCCACATGTCTTTTGGTGCTGGATGGTGCATATGCCGAGTTTTTCGAGGGCTATGATGGGGGCGCATCTTTGGTCGATGAATTCGACAATGTGGTGATGACCCGCACGTTTTCAAAGCTTTATGGCCTTGGTGGTCTGCGTGTCGGTTGGGCCTATGCCACGCAAGAGGTGATCGACGTGCTCAACCGTGTGCGCGGTCCGTTCAACCTGTCTTCGGTCGCGCTGGCAGGGGCCGAGGCTGCGGTGAACGACCGTGCCTTTGTTGAAACATGCCTGCAGGAGAACGCGGCGCAGCGGGTGCGGCTCATGGGCGGGTTGAACCAGCTTGGCATCGCCTGCGATCCAAGCCATGCCAACTTTGTGCTTGCACGGTTTGCTGACGAGGCCGAAGCATTGGCGGCAGATGCGCATCTCAAGCACGAGGGCATTCTGGTGCGCATCGTGAAAGGGTACGGTTTTCCCGAGGCGTTGCGTATCACCGTGGGCCGCTCCGATGATGTGACGCGTGTGCTCGATGCCTTGGCGCGCTTTAAGGGGGTTTCATGAGTGTGATTTACGACCGGGTGGCCTTGATCGGGCTGGGCCTGATTGCGTCGTCCATGTTTTGGGCCATCAAGCGCAAGGGGCTCGCTGGTGAAGTGACGGGCTATGCGCGATCTGATGCGACGCGTCAGACCGCCCGGCATATTGGCCTGTGTGATCATGTCTACGACAGCGCGGCTGACGCCGTCGCGGGCGCCGATCTCGTGGTGCTCTGCGTGCCGGTCGGGGTGATGGGGCAGGTCGCCGCTGAAATCGCTCCCCATTTGAAACAGGGGGCGACCGTGACGGATGTGGGATCGGTCAAACGCGACGTGATCGACAGTGTTGGACCGCATTTGCCTGAAAACGTCCACTTCATCCCCGGACATCCGCTGGCGGGAACCGAACACTCCGGCCCTGAATCCGGATTTGCGGAACTGTTTGACCAACGCTGGTGTTTGCTGGTCCCGGTTGAGGGCTCAGACCGAGCGGCCGTCGATAGATTGTGCAGTTTTTGGGAAGGCATTGGCAGTAACGTGCAGGAGATGGAGGCAGACCATCATGACCTTGTCCTCGCCGTCACCAGCCATGCGCCACACCTGATCGCCTATACGATGGTGGGCGTAGCCGATGACCTCAGCCGGGTGACCGACCGGGAGGTGATCAAATACTCCGCTGCCGGTTTTCGGGACTTTACCCGCATCGCGGCGAGCGATCCGACCATGTGGCGCGATGTTTTCTTGTCCAACAAAGACGCCACGCTGGAAATACTCGGACGTTTCACCGAAGAGCTGTTCGCGCTGCAACGCGCGATCCGCACCGGGGATGGCGATCATCTGCATGAGTATTTCACGCGCACGCGGGCCATTCGCCGCGGCATTATCGAAGCGGGGCAGGACACGGATGCGCCGGACTTTGGCCGCAAGAAATCCGGCCCATGAAATCGCTGGTCTTTGCCTTTGTGATGTTGGCCGGGGGCGCGATTGCGGCGCCGGATACGTCTTTGCGCCCTGTTCAACGAGACAGCGCGGGACCGCAACTGGAGGCGTCCGGTGCCATCACCCCCCGCCCAAGAGACGCCGCCGCACGAGAGGCCGTTGGGAGTGGACGCGGGCTTGCTCAGTCACGCCGACCAGAAGTGCGACCGCGAAAGTTTCGCCGCATTGCCCGCGCACAAGAACGGCTGCGCAAGAAAGGCGCGGTCTGCGGCGATGTTGATATTCAGGGCGTGGTTGTGGGCCGTGTGCCCGGTTCAAAGACGGGATGCGGCGTCGCAGATGCCGTGCGCATCCGCGCCGTGTCCGGCATCGCGTTGAGCCAACATTCCGTGATGGATTGCGGCACGGCCAAGGCGCTGAAAACATGGATTGATGATACGGCCAAACCTGCTTTTTCGCGCAAAGGGGGCGGGTTGAAGAACATCCGCGTGGCGGCGCATTACGCGTGCCGAACACGCAACAACCGACCGGGTGGGCGCATTTCTGAACATGGTAAAGGGCGCGCCATCGATATTTCAGGTTTGCAGATGCGCGACGGCACATTGGTCACGGTGCGCAGCGGATGGAATGATCCGGCCACATCGAAAGCAATGCGTCAGTTGCACAGGGGCGCATGTGGGCCATTCGGCACGGTGCTCGGGCCGGAATCAGATCGGTTTCACCGGGATCACTTTCACTTTGACACAGCCCGGTATCGCAGTGGCCCCTACTGCCGTTAACGCAGAATGAGCAGGGGGGCTTGCCCCAACGGTATGAAGCCCAGAAAGATCGTCCCGTCGCGCAGTGACAGGGTAACATCTATTGAATTCGGATTTCCGCTGCCACGTGCGAGTGCCTGCAGAATGTTCTCTGCCTGCGGCTTGAGGGCTGGGGGCAAAATACCGGCAGTTTCGGCCAAGACCAGCATGTCCTGCCAGTTCTTTGCCTGCAAAGAAATCTCACCGGTCATGGCGCCCGTGGCGCTCACATCCAGATCTGCGGCCCCGCGCAACAACAACGTGCCCCATGCGGCCTGCGCCAGCGACAGATCAATTCTGCGCGGCTGCGGTCGTTGTGTTTCAAGTGTGCTGCGGTCAAACGGGCGATCAAAGGTGACGGTCATGTCCATCGTCAGGCTGTCAAAGGCGATCGGCCAATCCGTGGGGATACGCAAGGCGGCGCGCGGCACGCTGCCCGGTTGAAAAGAGGGCGCATCCAATGTCACGGCATACCGGTTTGCGTTTTCGACGTCCTGCCGCATGCCGACAGACAGCCCTTGTGCTGACATCAGGCTGCCGCCAGGCGTGTCGAGACGCCACGGCCCGGACGTCAGCGCCAGTTCTTCCACTTCCAATGTAGCACCCGGATGCAGGCGCAGATTGGCGACCGCCGTATCGGCCGTTAAGGTACTGCGACCAGATGGGCTGGCAAACAGCATCTCGTCTTGCGGGAAAAACAACGACACATAGCCCGGCCAATAGGTCGGCGCGCTGATCATGACTGTGGAGGCCTCAAAGGCGACGCCGGTTTCGGGATCTGCCAGCATGGGCCGCTCCAGCGTTACATCCAGTTTCAAAGGGAACCCGGAAAGCGCTGTGTCCGCTATTTCGGCCTGCCAGCCATCGCTGCGTCGATCTTCGAACCAGCGCGTCAATCCCGACTGCACGCCTGAGGCGGCAAAAAACCACCATCCGCTCCATAACACGGCAAAGACAACACCCAACCAAACCAGACGCCGCATCGTATACCTCTTTTATCTCCTGCCATTTTGGGGTTTACGCAAAGCAGGCAAGGAGAACCAGTGCAATGACGATGTGGGTATTTGGCTATGGCAGTCTGCTGTGGAACCCGGGTTTTGAGGTGGCGGAACAGGTTGTGGCGACCTTGCCCGGCTATGCGCGCTCTTTTTGTATGCGGTCCATTCACCATCGTGGCTCGGAAACGCACCCCGGTCTTGTCTTGGCGCTGGACGAAGAGCCTGCCCATGCCTGTGAGGGCGTGGCACTTGCGGTCAAAGGGGGTACTGAAGTTGAGACGCTGGCCTATCTGCGCGAGCGTGAGCTGATTTCCTCGGCCTACCTCGAACGCGAGCTTGATGTCGATCTGATCGATGGCCGCCGGGTGACAGCGGTGGCCTATGTGATCAATCCGGGCCATGTGCAATACTGCGGTGGATTGCCCCTTGAGGAACAGGCGCAGATCATTTCGTCAGCGGTCGGTGGGATGGGGCCAAACACGGAATACCTTTATAACACCGCACAACATTTGACCGAGATCGGGCTGCATGACCCTGACCTTGAGTGGCTCAGTCAGCGGGTTCGTGCGCTGACATCATAAATCCTTGGCACTTCCTTTACGTTTCTGTGTAAACTACGCGTAGAGCAGAACAATAACGGTCAGGAGCGGGGACGCATGGCGTTACCAGACCTAGAAACCAGACCTGTCTTTTCCCAGCCGGTAAGACAAATCTCTTTGATGCTGATTGTGCTGGGACTGTCCGGTTTTGGTGTTTTTCTGGCACTGCCCAGCGTGTTGCCCGTGTTTCAGGCCAATCTCTACCTGAACGGCTTCATCATTTTTGTTTTCGCCATTGGCGTTGTGGCCTGTTTTTATCAGGTGTTGCAATTGATCGGTTCCGTGCGCTGGATCGAAGGGTTTGCGACGGGCACATTGGATTCCAGCACGAAGGCACCGCAGCTTCTGGCGCCGCTCGCGTCGCTGTTGCGTCAGCGTGGCGCACGGATGCAGGTCAATGCCTCGTCGTCCCGCTCCATCCTTGAATCGGTCGCGACGCGGATCGAAGAAGTGCGTGAAATCACGCGTTACATCGTCAGCATGCTGATTTTCCTTGGCCTTTTGGGTACTTTCTACGGGCTGGCTACAACTGTGCCCGCCCTTGTGGAGACCATAGGCAGCCTTGCCCCGCAGGACGGGGAGGGTGGTGTACAGGTCTTCAACCGGCTGATGAGCGGGCTGCAAGACCAGCTGGACGGTATGGGCGTTGCCTTTGCATCGTCCCTGTTGGGGCTGGCCGGGTCGCTGATTGTCGGACTGCTCGAACTTTTTGCAGGCCATGGGCAAAACCGTTTTTACCGCGAGCTCGAAGAGTGGCTCAGTTCAATCACACGGGTTGGATTTACTTCCGGGGATGAGGCGTCCGGCGATCAGCATGGCTTTGCGGGTGTTGTCGATCACATGACCGAGCAGATGGATACCCTGCAGCAAATGTTCCTGCACGCAGATCAGGGCCGAAACGAAGTAAACCAAACCCTTGGCGGTTTGGCTGCTTCGCTCGATAAGCTGACACAGAGGATGGAAGGGTCTGATCCTGCAAGTGCAGCGCTCGAACGGGTTGCTGCGGGTCAGGAAAGGCTAATTGCTCTGATTGAAATGCAAGGGCAGGGCGATGGGATCGATGCGGAAAGCAGAATGCGGCTGCGGTCCATTGACGTGCAGATGCTGCGCATTCTCGAAGAGATTTCTGCCGGACGCCAAGAGAGCCTTGCCGAGTTGCGCGCAGACATCAATCGCCTCGCCGAAGCGATCAAGCCGCGCGCACCAAGGCCTTTGGGTAAAACCACACCCGGAGACGGCTGATGGCGCTGTCGCGGCGAACAGGTGCTCGGTTTCAGGCGTCGATCTGGCCCGGATTTGTCGACGCCATGACGGGTCTTTTGCTGGTGCTGATGTTCGTTCTGACCATTTTCATGGTAGTGCAATTCGTCCTGACCGAGCGCATTACCGGTCAGGAAACCGAATTGGACCAACTGGCCGGTGAAGTTGCAGCACTCGCGCAGGCCCTCGGTTTGGAAGAGCAGACGAGTGCACAACTAAGGGGTCGTGTCGGTGAGTTGGATGCGACATTAAGTGATGCACAAGCGCGCATCGCGGCCTTAACCACGACGCGCGACGCGCAGGCCCAAGCCCTGTCGCAAGCACAGACACGGATCACGGATTTTGAGGCGCAGGTCGCGGCATTGATAACGCAGCGGGACGCAGCCTTGGGAACCGTTTCCTCATTGGAGGACGCCCGTGCGGCACTGGAGGCGGCGCAAGCCGAGCTGACCAGTGAACGGGACGCTTTGAATTCGGCATTGGCGGCTTCGCGTTCAGAGGTTGACTTGCAAGCAGAAGAGGCCCGGTTGGCCGCAGCCCGTCGTGAAGCGCTTGAAGCGCTCGTGGCGGACCTCGAAGGGCAGAATACACAAGCACAGGGTCAGATTCTGGAATTGACCGCTCAGGTGGACGACGCGGCTCAGGCGTTGTCACAAGAGGAAGCAGGGCGGCTGGCCGAGGCTGCTGCCGCAGAACTGCTGCGCGCGCGCCTTCAGGATGCGGACGCTGAACTCACCGCAATGACCTTGGCGTTAGAACGCCAGCGACAAGAGGCAGAAGAGACGTTGACCCTATTGGCCGCGGCACGGGCGGCAGAAGCGGATTTGGATGAGGAACTTGCCGCAGCGTTGCTCGCGATCGACGGGTTTGAGGCGCAAGAGGCTGAGGCTCAAACGGTGCAAGAGGCCTTGAGGGCGTCGCAAACAGAGCAAGACCTGATCGCGGCGCGGCTCGCGCAGGTTTTGGCCGACTTGGATGCCGCGCAGAGGACGGCTGCGTTGGAAGCAGCTGCGCGGGCGGCAGCAGAGGCGTTGGCCTTAGAGACGCAACAGGACGCCGAATCTGGTGCCGCTGCACTGCGCGCTCAACTTGCGGCGGCGCTGGCGGCAAAGCAGGCTGCGGAAATACTGGCTGCTGACACCACATCTGAAGTGGAGCGTCGCGCATCTCTTTTGGCGCAGGCGCGTAACGAATTGGCGCAACAGGAACAAATCAGCGAGCGGGCGCAGCGGCAGACAGAGCTGCTAAACCAACAGGTTGCCGCATTGCGGACTCAGTTGGGTGATTTGCAGGCGGTGCTGGACGATGCAAAAGAACGTGATACTGCGCAACAGGTGCAACTGCAGTCGCTCGGTTCGGAATTGAACACGGCCTTGGCACGTGTGGCCGCCGAAGAACGCCGCAGGGCGGAGTTGGAAGAGGCCGAACGCTTAAGATTGCAGGAAGAAAAGGCGCGCCTTGAGGCTGAGGCCGCGCGTCTGACCGCCGAGACAAAGAACCTGGAGCAATACCGCTCAGAGTTTTTTGGACGGTTGAGGGATGTGCTGGGGCGGCAAGAAGGCGTTCGAATTGAAGGCGACCGTTTCGTTTTCTCTTCTGAGGTGCTGTTCGAGCCCGCGCGCGCGGATTTGTCTGCCGAAGGTCAGCAGGAAATCGCGAAGGTTGCACGGATTCTTTCAAGCATCGCAGATGAAATTCCACCGGAAATTGACTGGATCATTCGCGTGGACGGTCATACTGATAACTTGCCCCTTTCCGGTGTCGGACAGTTTGCCGACAATTGGGAGTTAAGTCAGGGGCGCGCATTGTCCGTTGTGAAATACATGGTGGAAAGCCTTGGTATTCCGCCGAACCGTCTTGCGGCGAACGGGTTTGGTGAGTTTCAGCCTGTGGCAGTGGAAAACACCCCGCAAGCACGGGCGCAAAACCGTCGGATCGAGTTGAAGTTTACAGAGCGCTAGAACGCCAGCGGTTCGGTTTTGGCGTGTAATCTTTCAGGTAGGATGTGACAGTCGTTGGTTGGCTGTCACATTGAAGTATGTTTGCGCGCTTACCAGCTCCAGTGGCTGGGTTTTGGTTTCAAGTAATCAAAAATGGGGTGCCCCGTGCCGGCCCATTGGCGTCATACACCAAACGCAAACGGTGCCTCAGCATTGGTTGAATAGAGAGTAAATGCGAAGCAACCGGAAATATCATTGGACATATGTCCCAAGCGGGAAATTGAGAGGCGGAACTGACTCTGCGACTTGGTTCGGCTGATTAGCCTCATGTTTGAGGAATTTAACACAGGTGTTCAGGATTTTGCTTACGTCGTTCTAACGTAAGTGCAGCTCGCCATGAAACGGACGTGCATGATCGCTTTCAGCACTTGCCCAATCCAATTCCAGCCGTTTTGGAGCCGTTTCAGATCGGACCGCTCGTTATTTTTGCCATGCAGACCAGCGCTACTTCATTTTCCCGGGTTAGTTGATCCGATGCTGGAAAAGCAAAAAACCTCTCCGTTCACAGCGGAGAGGTTTAATTTAGCGTTTCGAACGAAGACGCCTTACTCGGCGGTCAGAAGAGGAGGTTTATCCCCAGCCAGCCGCGGTTTGTCAGGCCCTTCGATCTGCAGATCGATTTCGCCATTTTTGACGCCCACTTTGACGACGCCGCCTTTTGCAAGCTTGCCGAAGAGCAAATCCTCTGCCAGCGGCTTCTTGATGTACTCCTGTATGACGCGACCGAGCGGGCGCGCACCCATTTTGGAATCGTAGCCTTTGTCAGCGAGCCATTCTGCTGCGGGTTTCGTCAATTCGATTGTAACGTTTCTGTCCATCAATTGGGCTTCGAGTTGCAACACGAATTTCTCGACCACACGCAAGATTACCTCTTTCGGCAATGGAGCGAAGCTGATCACCGCATCCAGTCTGTTGCGGAATTCAGGTGTGAATGTGCGTTCAATTGCGGCTGTGTCTTCGCCTTCGCGTCGATCACGACCGAACCCTATTGCTTCTTTCGCCTGTTCAGCGGCACCCGCGTTGGAGGTCATGATCAATACAACGTTGCGGAAATCAACGGTTCTGCCATTGTGATCCGTCAATTTGCCGTGATCCATGACCTGCAAGAGAATGTTGTACACATCCGGGTGCGCTTTCTCCATCTCGTCCAGCAGCAAGACGCAGTGGGGATGTTGGTCAACGCCATCTGTCAGCATGCCGCCTTGGTCGAAACCCACGTATCCGGGAGGGGCACCGATCAGTCGTGAAACGGCGTGTTTCTCCATATATTCGGACATATCAAAGCGTAAAAGCTCCACGCCCAGCGTGTCTGCCAGTTGTTTGGCAACTTCAGTCTTGCCAACCCCGGTTGGTCCGGCAAAGAGATAGTTACCGATGGGCTTTTCTGGCTCACGCAAACCCGCCCGGGCAAGCTTGATGGCGGATGACAGCGCTTCAATGGCTGCGTTTTGACCGAACACGACGCGTTTCAGCGACCCCTCGAGGTCTTTGAGCACCTCTGCATCATCTTTCGACACATTTTTAGGTGGAATACGCGCGATTTTCGCCACGACGTTTTCAATTTCTCTCGTGCCAATCGTTTTGCGACGTTTCGCGGCGACGACCAGGTGCTGTGCAGCGCCGGCTTCGTCGATCACGTCAATGGCGCTGTCGGGTAGTTTGCGGTCGTTGATATAGCGTGATGCCAGTTCGACGCTCGTCTTGATGGCGTCCGCTGTGTATTTTACGGAGTGGTGATCCTCAAAATAGGGCTTCAATCCCCGCAGAATCTTGACTGCGTCTTCGACAGAAGGCTCATTGACATCGATTTTCTGGAAACGACGGCTCAATGCGCGGTCCTTCTCGAAGTGCTGACGGAATTCTTTGTAGGTGGTTGATCCCATCGTGCGCAGCTTACCACCGGCCAAAGCGGGTTTCAGTAAGTTGGACGCGTCCATCGCGCCGCCTGACGTCGCGCCCGCGCCGATCACAGTGTGAATTTCGTCAATGAAAAGAACGGCGTCTTTGTGATCTTCCAATTCGGACACCACGGACTTCAAGCGCTCTTCGAAATCGCCACGATATCGTGTTCCGGCCAGCAGCGCGCCCATATCGAGCGAGTAAATGGTCGTCTCTGCAAGGACCTCGGGTGTCTCGCCAGCAACGATTTTACGTGCCAACCCTTCGGCAATTGCCGTTTTTCCAACGCCGGGGTCGCCGACCAGAAGCGGGTTATTCTTGCGTCTGCGGCACAAGACCTGAATGCAACGCTCCACTTCGGAGGCGCGCCCGATAAGGGGATCGATATCGCCCTCTCGGGATTTGGCGTTCAAATCCACGCAGTATTTTTCAAGCGCGCTTTCTTTCTTTTCGCCCTCTGTAACACCCTGCGTCTCTTCTTCAGCTTCTGGCGCGCCGGAAACGGGGCGCGGTTCGCCATATGCGGGGTCCTTTGCAACACCATGCGCGATGAAATTCACCGCATCATAGCGGGTCATATCCTGCTCTTGCAGGAAATACGCTGCATTGCTTTCCCGTTCCGCGAAAATCGCAACGAGCACATTCGCGCCGGTCACTTCTGTGCGGCCAGAGGATTGCACATGGATCGCGGCGCGCTGAATGACGCGCTGAAACGCGGCGGTCGGCACCGCTTCGGATCCGTCTATATCGGTGACCAGATTGCTCAGATCCTCGTCGACAAACTCAACGAGTGTCCTGCGAAGATCATCCGTATCCACGCTGCAGGCTTTCATAACGCGGGACGCGTCAGGCTCGTCAATCAGTGCCAGCAACAAATGTTCCAGCGTGGCAAATTCGTGGCGACGCGCATTTGCGAGTGCCAATGCCGAATGGATTGCCTGTTCCAGTGTCGTTGAAAATGAAGGCACGTTGTGTGCTCCTTCTGATCGGGGTCGGTATCAGAGCCAAAGGATATCAGCCCATCATCCAACCATAGCCTCATTAAGTTAGAGTTTGGTTGATCGTAGCGCAGCTTCAAGTTTTTTCTTCATTTTTCCATTCACAATTTGCGATTCCGGCTGCGTTCCGGTCACGTTGTGGGCGTTAGAATGCGTCTTTGCGGGCTCGAATTTCAGCAAAAACTTCGCTGTCGCTCGCGTGCTGCATATTCAAGTGCGCGCGGATGGTCGGGTCGGCGGCGCGCAGAAAGGGGTTTGTCGCGGCTTCTGTCGCCAAGCTTGATGGAACTGTGGGCTTTCCCGCCGTGCGCGACGCCGCTATGCCCTGTGATCGCGATATAAGGTCAGAATTATGCGGGTCAATGGTTAACGCAAACCTAGCGTTGGCGGCGGTGTATTCATGACCCGAATATATCTGCGTATCGGGCGGCAATACGGCGAGTTTGCTCAGGCTTTTCCACATCTGATCTGCTGTACCCTCAAACAGGCGTCCACAGCCCAACGCCATCAGGCTGTCAGCGGTGAACACAGCCTTGGCGTCCGCACAATAGTACGCAATGTGTCCGATGGTGTGGCCGGATACATCCATCACCTCTACCTCGTGGCCCGCGAAATCAAAACTTTCGCCGTCGCCCAACGCAAAGTCCAATGCTGGCAACCGGTGCGAATCGTCGGCCGCGCCCCGAACTTTGGCGGGATGCGCAGTTAGAACGTCGGCAAGGCCCTGAACATGGTCTGCATGATGGTGCGTGATCCAGACCTCGGACAAGTGCCATTGCCTGTCCGCCAGCGCCTTGAGGATCGCATCCGCCTCAGGAACATCAATCAACGCCGTTTGTCCTGTCGCATCATCATGCACAAGATAAGCGTAGTTATCGCTCAGGCAGGGAATGGTCAGGATCTCAAGGGGCATGGTCATTTTCCTCCGGCTTTGCGACACTGCTTGCAAGAGTGACCGATCACGAGGCTGCCTGCAATGCATCTGGACGTACAGGACCTGCGAAATTTCTACTACCGCAGTGCTCTGGGGCGGGCGGCGCAGATGTCTTTGCGCAGCAGAATGATGGAAATCTGGCCCGAGGCGAAGGGGCAGACCGTGGTTGGGTTCGGGTTTGCTGCGCCCTTGTTGCGCCCTTATCTCAAAGACGCGCGCCGGGTGATGGCCTTGATGCCGGGCCCCCAAGGGGTCATGCCATGGCCGTCGGGCTTGCCCAATGTCTCTGTGCTGACCGAAGAAGTCGCCTGGCCCATCGAAACCGGTCATGTCGACAAGCTGGTTTTGCTGCACGGTCTTGAGACGTCGGAACGGGCCTCCGATCTGCTGGAGGAATGCTGGCGGGTGCTCGGTCCCGGCGGGCGCGCCTTATTTATTGTGCCGAACCGAGCGGGGTTGTGGGCGCGGCGCGACCGCACGCCTTTCGGCTATGGAAGACCCTATTCGACCAGTCAGCTTGAAACACAGCTGCGCAAACATCAGTTTTTACCTGAACGTCACCTCGGCGCGCTTTATCAGGTGCCATCATCGCAACGGTTGTGGATGAAATCAGGCGCAGCACTTGAGAAAATCGGACGCCGCATGCCGACATTTATTGCCAGCGGTGCTTTCATGGTCGAGGCGACCAAACTGGTCTACCCACCAAAGGGCAAAGTTGAACCAAAACGTCGCGTCGCCCCGGTTAGTGTTTTGAAACCGTCCGTCAAACCAGTCTGATTTACATCAACTGATGAAAGTTTCGGCACTGCAGAATCGCAATCTGACCTGCTTTACCTCGCAAAAACGAAACTTTTTGCCGGGCCAAACCGTCGCACTTTAGCCAAGCACCTGAAAACATGGGAAAACCGCTGAAATGAACAAATGCTAAGACATGTTGCGGGGTGGAACCTCCTCTGCTACATCACCGCTGATTTCGTCGGTCAGAGGCAACTTTGACCGCACCAACTTCTTAGACCTCGCGGTTTTTGCGCGTACGTCGGGACCAGAACATCGGAAGGGTGGACGTGTCAGAACCAGCTTCGATTTCCACTAGCATTGCTGCGCGTTATGCAACGGCTGTCTATGATATTGCAAAAGACTCAAAATCAGTAAAATCGCTGGAAGATGATATAAACGTCTTGCAAAGCGCACTTTCAGAAAGCGCTGATTTCGGTGCTTTGTTGAGTTCTCCAATCTACACCAGAGAAGAGCAGGAAGCCGCTATTACGGCGCTTGCATCAAAAATGGGGCTGAGCACGACAATGGCGAGCACATTGTCCCTGATGGCTCAGAAGCGGAGACTGTTCGTTGTCCCTCAACTGCTGTCCACGCTGCGTGCGATCATCGCAGAGGATAAAGGCGAAGTAACCGCCGATGTGGTCTCGGCCAAAGCGCTGACGAAAACACAGGCCGATAAGCTGGCCAAAACGCTCAAAGCCTCCACAGGCAAAACTGTCACATTGAATGCGTCCGTTGATGAAAGCCTCATCGGCGGTCTCGTCGTTAAAGTCGGTTCGCGCATGATTGATACGTCAATCCGCTCGAAACTGAATTCCCTCCAGAATGCAATGAAAGAGGTCGGATAAATGGGTATCCAAGCAGCAGAAATTTCTGCGATCCTGAAGGACCAGATCAAGAATTTCGGTCAAGAAGCTGAAGTGGCCGAGGTTGGTCGTGTGCTCTCCGTCGGTGACGGGATCGCGCGGGTCTACGGGCTGGACAATGTTCAGGCTGGTGAAATGGTCGAATTCCCCGGTGGTATTCAGGGCATGGCGCTGAACCTTGAGTCCGACAACGTCGGTGTGGTTATTTTCGGCTCCGACCGGGACATCAAAGAAGGCGACACCGTCAAGCGCACAAACTCGATCGTGTCCGTGCCGACCGGTGACGAGCTTTTGGGCCGTGTGGTCGATGGCCTCGGCAATCCGATTGACGGCAAAGGTCCGATCAACGCCAAGACATCCTCTGTTGCGGACGTCAAAGCGCCGGGCATCATCCCGCGTAAATCGGTGCATGAGCCGATGGCGACTGGTCTCAAGGCCGTCGATTCGATGATCCCGATTGGCCGTGGTCAGCGTGAGTTGATCATTGGTGACCGTCAGACCGGCAAAACCGCCGTTGCTCTGGACGCGATCCTGAACCAGAAGTCCTATAATGACGCTGCGGGCGACGACGAGAGCAAGAAACTCTACTGCGTATACGTTGCGATTGGTCAGAAGCGCTCGACTGTTGCGCAGTTGGTCAAGAAACTCGAAGAAACCGGCGCCATCAACTATTCCATCGTTGTGGCCGCGACAGCTTCCGAGCCTGCACCGATGCAGTTCCTCGCGCCTTATTCCGCAACATCGATGGCTGAGCATTTCCGCGATAATGGCCGCCATGCGCTGATCGTGTATGATGACCTCAGCAAACAGGCGGTTTCCTATCGTCAGATGTCCCTGTTGCTGCGCCGTCCACCGGGCCGTGAAGCTTATCCCGGTGATGTTTTCTATCTTCACTCCCGTTTGCTTGAACGGTCCGCTAAACTTGGTGATGCGGCGGGCAACGGCTCGCTGACAGCGCTGCCGATAATCGAAACCCAAGGTGGTGACGTTTCGGCCTTTATTCCGACAAACGTGATTTCGATCACCGACGGTCAGATCTTCCTCGAAACGGAACTGTTTTATCAGGGTATCCGCCCAGCGGTGAACACCGGTCTTTCGGTATCGCGTGTTGGATCCTCGGCGCAAACATCGGCGATGTCTTCTGTTGCTGGACCCGTCAAGTTGTCCTTGGCTCAGTACCGTGAAATGGCGGCCTTCGCGCAGTTCGGGTCCGACCTCGACGCGTCTACTCAGCAGCTGCTTGCCCGTGGCGCGCGCCTGACCGAGTTGATGAAGCAGTCGCAGTATTCGCCTTTGACAAACGCCGAGATCGTATGCGTCATTTTCGCGGGAACCAATGGCTTCCTCGACAAAGTCGACGTCAAAGACGTGGGCCGTTTTGAAACCGGGTTGCTGAACTTCATGCGCGCCAAGAAGAGCGATGTGCTTGACTGGATTACCAACGATGATCCCAAGATCAAGGGTGATGCGGCAGACAAGCTTAAAGCTGCGATAAGTGAATTCGCCTCTGACTTCGCGTAAGGGGACCCAAGGCAATGCCTAATCTCAAGGATCTCAAAAACAGGATCGCGTCGGTCAAATCGACCCGCAAGATCACCAAAGCCATGCAAATGGTGGCCGCGGCGAAACTGCGCCGCGCGCAGGAAGCGGCCGAGCAATCGCGTCCCTACACTGAGCGCTTCAACGCGGTCATGGCAGGGTTGGCGTCTTCGGTTGGCGGGTCTGATTCCGCTCCGAAGTTGCTGTCCGGTACGGGCAGCGACAAGGTGCAGTTGTTGATCGTCATGACCTCCGAGCGCGGACTGTGTGGTGGTTTCAACACCAACATCGCCAAGCTGGCCCGTGCGCATGCCCAAAAGCTGCAGGGTGAAGGTAATGAAGTCAAAATCCTTACGGTCGGCAAAAAAGGGCGTGATCAACTTAAACGCGAACTCGGCTCACTTTTCATTGGGCACGTTGATCTCACCGAGATCAAGCGTGTCAGCTATGTTGACGCACAAGGCATCGCAAAAGATGTGTTGAACCGCTTTGATGTGGGCGAATTTGACGTGGCGACGATCTTCTATGCGAAGTTCGTGAATGTTGTCAGCCAGATCCCGACAGCGCAGCAAATCATCCCGGCCAAATTCGAAGAGCAAGAGGGCGATGAGGCCTCGACACTGTTCGATTACGAGCCGGATGAAGAGGCCATTCTGGCTGATCTGCTGCCACGCGGTGTCGCGACGCAGATATTCTCGGCACTGCTCGAAAATGGCGCATCCGAGCAAGGCGCAAGGATGTCTGCAATGGACAACGCGACGCGCAACGCGGGCGAGATGATCGACAACCTGACCATCGAGTACAACCGTTCACGTCAGGCCGTCATCACAAACGAGTTGATCGAAATCATTTCCGGCGCGGAAGCGCTGTAGAACAAATCGGAGAAACGACATGGCAAATGCAGTCGGCAAAATCACACAAGTCATCGGCGCGGTCGTTGACGTTCAGTTCGGGGATCACCTGCCGGAGATTCTGAACGCTCTGGAAACAGACAACAATGGCAACCGTCTGGTGCTCGAAGTGGCACAGCACCTTGGTGAAAACACCGTACGTGCGATCGCGATGGACGCGACAGAAGGGTTGGTCCGCGGTCAGACTGTGACCGACACCGATGGCCCGATTTCGATCCCGGTAGGGAACGCAACTTTGGGTCGCATCATGAACGTCGTGGGCGAGCCCATTGACGAAAAGGGCCCGGTTGAATCGGACGAGAAACGTTCAATCCACCAGGAAGCACCGGCTTTCGCCGAACAATCCACATCCTCCGAAGTGCTGGAAACCGGCATCAAGGTGATTGACCTTCTGGCCCCTTACGCAAAGGGCGGTAAGATTGGTCTGTTCGGGGGTGCCGGCGTTGGTAAAACCGTTCTCATCATGGAACTCATCAACAACATCGCCAAAGTGCACTCGGGCTTTTCCGTATTCGCCGGCGTGGGGGAGCGGACCCGTGAAGGCAACGACCTTTACCACGAGATGATCGAATCCGCCGTTATTGTTCCTGACAACCTGACCGAGTCCAAAGTGGCGCTGGTCTACGGCCAGATGAACGAACCTCCCGGCGCGCGTATGCGTGTGGCTCTGACGGGTCTGACACTGGCCGAACAGTTCCGCGACCAGTCCGGTACCGACGTTCTGTTCTTTGTGGATAACATCTTCCGCTTTACGCAAGCGGGTTCCGAGGTTTCCGCTCTCTTGGGTCGTATCCCCTCCGCTGTGGGCTATCAGCCGACACTGGCTACCGACATGGGCCAGATGCAGGAACGCATCACATCCACCAAAGCGGGATCGATTACCTCCGTGCAAGCGGTTTACGTGCCTGCGGATGACTTGACCGACCCCGCGCCTGCAACGTCCTTTGCGCACCTTGATGCGACAACGGTTCTGTCGCGTGCGATCTCCGAACTCGGCATCTATCCGGCGGTTGACCCGCTCGATTCCACATCACGTTTGATGGACCCGCAGGTTTTGGGGGAAGAGCATTACAATGTGGCGCGTGACGTGCAGGGTATTCTGCAACGCTACAAATCGCTTCAGGACATTATCGCGATCCTCGGCATGGACGAATTGAGCGAAGAAGACAAACTGACCGTGGCCCGTGCCCGGAAAATCCAGCGCTTCTTGTCCCAGCCGTTCGACGTTGCGAAGGTCTTCACCGGCTCTGACGGTAAGCAGGTTCCTTTGACCGAGACAATCGAGAGCTTCAAAGCGGTTGTGGCTGGCGAGTATGACCACCTGCCCGAAGGTGCGTTCTACATGGTCGGTGGCATCGAAGAAGTGAAAGCGAAAGCTGAACAAATGGCGGCAGACGCCGCTTAAGGAGCCTGATCAATGGCAGATACAGTCCAATTCGACCTCGTCTCGCCTGAACGTTTGCTTGCCTCCGTGCAGGTGACGGCAGTGCAGATTCCGGGTGCCGATGGCGACATGACGGCGATGCCTGACCATGCGCCGACCATCACCACCCTGCGCCCCGGCCTGCTGGTGACCGAAGGCCCTGATGGTACGTCGGAATACGTCGTCACAGGCGGTTTCGCTGAAATCACCGCAAGCAGTATTTCTGTTCTGGCCGAGCGTGCAATCCCTAAGACGGAAGTCACCAAGGCGGATCATGACGCGATGGTGAAAGAAGCCGAAGAAGCGCTTGCCAAGGCCAAAGAGGCCTTCTCGAACGAACCTGGCCCAGTCGATGATGCGGCCAAATTGTTGGCGGATATGGTCGCAGTCGGTGACCACATCACACTCTGATCGCTTCGGGTAGAATACTGTAAAGGCCTCGCTGATCTGCGGGGCCTTTTTTTGTCGCGACGGTCAGCTTTGAGCCCACTTTGACCGATGCTGGGCAGGGCAAAAAGGGCAGTTTGTTTAAGCTCGACACAGCTCAATCAGTTGATAATGTGCTGATTAACCAATCAGTGATGAGTGGAGTTGACCTATGGACCCGATACTTTTCTTGGCTTTTCTGACGACGACTCTTGTCTTTTTGGCAGTGCCCGGACCTTCAGTGGCATTTGCCACCGCGCAGGCCCTCCGACATGGACCAAGGGCCGCCTATGTGGCGGTTGCAGGCGACGCACTTGGCACGATGGTTCATGTCACTGTGGCGGTTGTGGGCCTTACCGCGCTGGTTGCATTGTCCGAACTGATCCTGCCGTTCCTTCAAATTCTTGGCGGAATTTTCATCCTTTGGATGGCACGGACTGCGTTTAAGAATATTGGGAAACCAGCGGATTATGCGCCGACCCCGTCAGACAAAGCTACCTTTTGGGCGGGTTTCTTTGCATGTGTGACCAATCCCAAAGCCATCGTATTCTTCGTTGCACTCTTTCCAGCTTTCATTTCACCGGAACACAACGTCTTTCTTCAAGGTGCAGTTTATGGCGGGATCTTCATCGTTTTGGATGCTTTGTCCATCCTAACCTATGCGCTATTAACGACCGCCGCCGTTAAAAGAACCACATCACGCTGGCTCAGCGGAGATTTTCTTAGCGGCTTGGGTTTAACGGGCGTCGGCGTCGCTATGGTGATCAAAGGCTATCGCTCGATCCCATCGAGTTAGCCGATAATCAGCTGTTGGCGCACCCGCAGCGAAAGGGGGCTTTGTCCCGCAACATGGCCATTAACTAAGACAATAAAGAACACGCGACCGATAGGTCAATTCTACGTGCTCATATTCACTTTGCGGCTGCGCTCTGGCGGTGAATACCGTAGCCTGTCGTTGTGTTCAGACCAATGAGGCAAGACATGACGCGGGTTTTTTCTTTCGTAACTGTGATAGGGGTGGCTGTTCTTCTGGCCGCTTGCTCACCCGCTCCCAGAGACGTGACGCAGGACGATATAAACATGCTCGCCCGTCAGATCCGCAACCTCAGCCCCGAAGTTGACCCCGCTGAGGCGGACCGCGCTGCTTTTATTGCCTATACCTATTCATTGCAGCTGGCCGAAGAGTATAACGTCACCGACAACCCGATCATCCACAACGCAAAGGTCAATAATGGTTGGCGCGCGCGTGGGTTGTGCGTGCATTGGGCTGAGGATATCGAAAAACGCTTGAATGCTGAAGGTTTTCAGACACTCGAAATGCACCGAGCGATTGCAGAAGGTAGTGAGCTTCGGATCGACCACAGCACGGCAATCATCAGTGCGCGGGGCGACACGATGAACGACGGCGTCGTATTGGACCCGTGGCGCACGGGTGGTTTGCTTTATTGGTCGCGGACGCTGGACGATCAACGCTATTTCTGGGAGCCGCAGCAGCTTGTTCTTGAACGCAAGTACCAGGCCAAGCTGGAGCGCAAGGGCGGCCCGGCCCCGGATTAAACCGACGCCGGTTCCGAAGCTTTATTCAGCCGCATACATCCCATCATAAATCGGGCCAAGCGTTTCAGCTTCGAACAGAGATGACACAGATGTCCCATTCCAGATATTCAGAATGGCCTGCGCAAAGACAGGCGCCGTTGGTACAATCCTGATGTTGGGGGCGGCCTTGACCGCATCGGTGGGGGCGATGGTGTCTGTGATCACCAGCGATTTCATCACCGAGTTTGTCACACGTTCGACGGCTGGGCCGGACATGATGCCATGCGTGATATAGGAATGCACTTCGTTCGCGCCGTGCTCGATCAGAACCTGCGCCGCCTTGCAAAGCGTACCGGCCGTATCGCACATATCATCCACAATGATGCAGGTTTTCCCCGTAACGTCGCCGATCACTTTCATTTCTGCAATCTCGCCCGGCTTTTCACGCCGTTTGTCCACAATCGCGAGGGGGGAATTGATCCGTTTGGCCAATTCACGGGCGCGGGCCACGCCCCCGACGTCAGGCGATACGATCATGAGCTCATCCATCCGGCCTTTGAACTCGCTTTTGATATCAAGGGCGAAAATCGGTGAGGCATAAAGGTTATCGACGGGAATATCGAAAAACCCCTGAATTTGCGCGGCATGCAGATCCATGGTCAAGACCCGTTCGATACCTGTCCCGACCAGCATGTTGGCAACGAGTTTGGCGGTGATGGGTGTGCGTGCTTTTGTGCGGCGGTCTTGCCGTGCATAGCCAAAATAGGGCAGCACCGCTGTGACCCGCGCCGCTGAAGAGCGTCGCAGGGCATCTGCCATGATCAACAATTCCATCAGGTTGTCATTGGCCGGGTTGGACGTTGACTGGAGAATGAACATATCCTCGCCACGCACGTTCTCGAACACTTCGACAAAAATTTCACCGTCGTTGAACCGCTCAACCCGAGCGTCCACCAGTCCGACAGGAACGCCGCGGTGCATGCTCATGCGTCGCGCGATACCTTGTGCAAGGGGCATATTTGCATTTCCAGAGATCAGCTTGGGTTCTTGGACATGTGGCATGGGAGGTGTTTCCGAGATTAGGAAGAGGGAATTGTGACAGATTCGTGATGTTGACTTCACCTAACACGGCCTTACCAATCGGCAAAGAACCCAAGGCCACAAGGAAACGTAAAAATGGCACATATCGATTTGTTTTTCTCAACACTGTCGCCCTATGCCTACTTGGCCGGGAAACGCGCCGAAGAGGTTGCGGCAAAACACAACGCGACGATTACCTACAAACCGCTCGACATTATGGCGCTTTTCGCGCGCACAGGCGGGACAGCGCCAAAAGACCGGCACGCGAGCCGTGTGGAATACCGCGCGCAGGAGCTGGTGCGCCAAGCCACCAAGCTGGGTCTCGCCTTCAACCTCAAGCCTGCGCATTGGCCCACCAATGGTGCGCCGTCGTCCTACGCGTTCATCGCGGCACAAAACGCAGGGGGCGGCGATCTGGGCAAGCTTATGTTCGCGATTACGCGTGCCGTCTGGGCCGAGAACAAGGACATTGCCGAGGACGGCGTGGTGCGCAGCTGTCTGTCCGAGGCCGGGTTTGACCCAGCTCTTGCGGACAGCGGCTTGCTTGAGGGGGCCGAAACATACGCGGCCAATCTCGAAGAGGCGGTGGAACGGGGCGTGTTTGGCTCCCCCTTTTACATCACGGATCGTGATCAGCGTTTCTGGGGGCAGGACCGGATTGACGATCTGGATGCGGTGCTTGCGGGAAAAATGTGAGCGCAGGTACAAGACGTTTTGGTGACGGAGCGCGCAAGGCGCTGGCCATCCATTGCAGCCTCGCGCATTCTGGCGCGTGGCGGGGTTTGGGGCAGGTTATCGGGGAAAAACTGTCCCTGACCGCGATTGATCTTCCGGGGCACGGAACCAGCCCCGCGTGGGACAAGCAACGTGATTTAACCGCCCTGTCGCTCAGTGATGCCGCGCCATATCTCACTGAACCGGTCGATGTGATTGGCCATTCCTACGGGGCTGTCGTTGCACTGTTGCTGGCTGTGTCGCGGCCGGAAATGGTCAGATCGCTGACCCTCATCGAACCCGTCTTCTTTGCGGTTACCAAAGTGGATGCGCCGGACGCGCTGGCACGGTTCATGCATGTTTCAAAACCCTATGAAGCGGCGCTGCACAAGGGCGATTGGGAGGATGCGGCCCGTGCGTTCAACCGGCTTTGGGGCAGTGGCGTTGCATGGGCGGATATTCCAGCTGCGACCCGGCGCTATATGACCGACCGTATGCATCTTATCCCTGCACAGCATGCTGCCATTCTTGACGATAGCCATGCGCTTCTTGCGCCCGGGCGCTTGGCGCGGGCGCGGATGCCGGTGTTGCTGATCAAGGGCGCACAAAGCCCGGAAATCGCAGGTTCGATCGTCGATGCGCTGGCGCACCGTATGCCCGATGCGCGCAGCGTGACGATCGCGGAGGCAGGGCATATGTCGCCGATCACGCACCCTGAGGCCGTGGGTCAGGCGCTCCTGTCGTTTCTAAAAATGGCTTAGGAACTCAGCGATGTGTTCTTCGCTCAGGGACCAATCACAGACGAGACGGGCGGCGAGCAACGCGTCCGGGTCGTCCCCCTCCAGATTTCCGGACCAGATGTAATACTTCGCGCCCGCGTCATGCAGGCGCTGGTGTATCCGGCGCGGAAAGCTTGCGAAAATCATATTGGCGTCAGGCGCATGGAGTAAATGCGCGCCTTTTTCCACCAACCCCGCGCTGAGCTGTGCGGCGCGCGCATTGGATTGGCGCGCCATATCCAGCCAGATATCGTTTTTCAGATACCCCTCCATCTGAGCAGATAAAAAGCGGTGTTTTGAGAAAAGATGCGCACCCCGTTTTCGGCGCAATTCGAATTCCCAGGCTTTGTCAGGGTCAAAGAAAACAACGGCCTCCACCCCCATACAGCCGTTTTTCGTACCTCCAAAGCTGACAACATCGACGCCGCGTTTCCACGTCATTTCAGCAGCTGAACATTCCAGCGCCACCATGGCATTTGCAAACCGTGCGCCGTCCAGATGCACGGGCAGACCATAGTGTTTTGCAATATCCGTGAGGGCGCTAATCTCATCAAGGGTGTAGACACCGCCGCGTTCCGTGACCTGTGTGATCGAGACGGGACCGCGCTGTGGCCCGTGCACGCCGCGGCTTTCCTCCGTTTCGATTGATGAGCGCAGCGCATCCGGTGTCATCCTGTCCGAACCGGGCACGAGCGTGAGTTTGCTGCCCGCGCTGTAAAATTCAGGCGCGTTGCATTCATCCTCGTGGATATGCGCCACCGGTGAGCAGAAAACCGTCTGCCACGGCTGACCATAGCACGCCAGCGCCAGCGCATTGGCTGCCGTGCCAGTGGCGACCAGATAGACCGCAGCATCCGGCGCTTCAAAGACATCGCGCACCCTGTCGCGCACGCGTTCCATGATCGGGTCCGCGCCGTAGGGCATGGCGTAACCTTCATTGGCGGCCAGCACATGTTCCATCACCTGCGGGTGTGCGGGGCCGGTGTTGTCAGAGGCGAGATACATCAGGACGGCTCCTCAATGATATGTTCTTCCCATTCGTCCTGCGGGACATCGAATTCGCTCAGTGTGATGCCACGCACTGAGATGCCCGCGTCATGGACGGATTGCGCTGTGCCTGAGATCAGCGGGTGCCAGTCAGGCAGCGCATCGCCTTGCCACAAGAGGCGATAGGCGCAGGTTTCGGGCATCCAATAGGCGTGGGTGTCGAGGTTGTCGGGTTTGAGAACAATGCAGTCGGGCACGAATTGGTGCCGGTTTTCATAATGCGCGCAGCGGCAGCTGTCATCATCCAGCAGGCGGCAGGCAATGCGCGTGAGGGCCACCTCGCCGGTGTCTTCGTCCTCAAGTTTGTTCAGGCAGCATTTTCCGCATCCATCGCACAGCGCCTCCCACTCGCGCTGGTTCATCGCGGACAGCGGCTTGCGCTCCCAATAGCGATCCTTGAGGCCCTTGCGGTCAATCGGGTCGCTCATAAAGCGCCCAGAATAGTGCGCGCGGCGGTGCTGTCCTGATCCATTTGCGCAATCAACGCATCCAGCCCGTCGAATTTGAGTTCGGGCCGCAGATGTTCCACCAATGCAACCGACAAGGGCGTGCCGTAAAGATCGCCCGAAAAGTCGAAGATGAAGGTTTCCAGATTGGGGCGGTTTTCGCCAAACATGGGACGCACGCCCATTGAGGCAACGCCATGATAGCTGCCCGCATGCGCCCCGTCGAGCACGTCAACCAGCACGGCATAAACACCAAAGGCCGGAGGATGCAGACCGTCAATCGACATGTTCGCGGTCGGATAGCCCAGTTCGCGGCCGCGTTGTTCTCCGCCGATCACAGGCCCTTCGATCCGGTGCCAGTGGCCCAGCATCTCGGCGGCCTCACGCGGCTTGCCCGCACTCAGCGCGCTGCGGATGGCCGTCGAGGACACGGTGATGTCGGAACGTGCCATCAGAGGTGCCACCGTGACGTCAAAACCCATGGTTTGGCCGAAACGCTTGAGGTCATCAGCCGTCCCGCTGCGCCCTTTGCCAAAGCAGAAATCCGCGCCAACGATGACATGTTTCAGCCCAAAGCCCTCGTGGATGACGCGCGCGGCGAAGTCTTCGGGGGTCAGGCTGGCGAGGGCGGCGTTGAAGTTCACTTCGTACAGGATATCCACACCGAGCTTGTCCAACCGGCTGGCGCGGGCCTCGCGGCTCATCAGCCTGAACGGCGGTGCGTCGGGGGCAAAAAACGCGCGCGGGTGTGGCTCAAACGTCAAGATGCCCAAAGGCGCATCCGGCGCGACGCTGCGCGCAAGGTCGATAACGGATTGATGCCCAAGGTGGACGCCGTCAAAATTGCCAATCGCAGCGCTTGCGCCACGATGCTCGGGTTCAACAAATTGATAATCGCGCAGTATTTTCATGCGCCCTGCGTAGCCCGCAGCGTGAAAACACGCAAGCGCCGTGCGGGGTGCGCGTGATGCTTAGTCGAACTTGCGTGAAGGCGCCATCACGGTCGCTTCGCCGACCAGCACCTTTTTGCCATCAACCGCGCAGTGACACTCCATTTTGACCCGGCGTTTTGCGGGGTCGATGTCAATGACCTTGACCTCTGCGTAGACCATATCGCCGGGACGCACGGGCGCGAGGAACTTGAGCGATTGCCCCAGATAAACCGTGCCGTGCCCGGGCAATTGTTCCCCGATCACGGCTGAAATCAGACCTGCGGTCAGCATACCGTGCGCGATGCGCCCCTCGAAAATCGTGTCGCGGGCGTAATCGTCATCAAGATGCACCGGGTTACGGTCGGTTGAGATCTGCGCGAACATCTCGATATCTTCATCGGTCACAACCTTATTCAGGTGGCGCGACATGCCCATTTCAATGTCTTCAATGCAGATTGTTCCGCGTGGCAGATTGTCCAACATGATGACCCTTCCGGTAATTTTCTAACAGCTAAGCGATAAGTCTTGAAACTTTATTACTTTGCGCGCGCAGAAAATCAAGCAAAAAGACGTCAGCGCAGGAAGCCGATTGTGAAGGTTGGGTTGGATTTTTCGTTATTCAGGTAGGTTTCAAGGGCTTGCGCATCGGGCTGTTGCACGGTTTTGGTTTCCCGCGCTGCCAATCCGCCTGAAATGAACAGAGAATCAATATCTTCGCCCATGGCCCCCGCGATGTCTGTCAGAACGCCATCGCCGATGGCCAGAGTGCGGCCGTCGGGGATATCGACGTTCAACTCGGCCAGACGGCGGCGCGCCAGATCATAGATCGGGGGATGCGGTTTGCCGAAATAAAGGCTCTCTCCGCCCATTTCCTCGTAAAGTTTGGCGAGCGCCCCGGCACACCATTCGCGCGTCTCGCCACGATCAACAATGATATCGGGGTTTGCGCAGAGCAGTTTCAGCCCAAGCTGCTTGGCCATCAGAAACTGCGGGCGCATCACCGCAGGGTCGGCCAGACTATCGAAAGGGCCGGTGCAAACCATACCTTCGGCTTCGTTAAGCGCGACGCGTTCGATATCGACCGGGGTCTCCGACAGGTGCAGCGGTTCGAAAAACTTCAGATCCGTGGGTGGGCCGATGTGCCAGACCTTCTGACCCACGACACCGCGATAAAGAGCGGCGCGCGCGCTGTCACCTGAGGTCGCGATCGTGTCCCAGGAATCGTCCGGCACGCCAAAATGGGTAAGCTGTTTCTGAACACCGGCACGCGGGCGGGGCGAGTTGGTGACAAGCACGACCTTGCCCCCCTGCGCGCGGTATTCCTGCAAGGCCGCGACCGCTTCGGGCAGGGCCTGCACACCGTTATGAACACAGCCCCAGAGGTCGACAAAAAGCGCGTCATACTGCGCCGATATATCCGAAAGGGCCGAGATAATGCGTGTCATGGTCAGATCCTTTGCAGATAAAAAGACTGTCGGCCAGCGCGGGCGATCCGACGCTGGCCGACAAGTGAAAGGCGTGCGGCCCTGTGATCAGATTTTCAGGTTCGGAATGATCTGTTTCTTGCGGCTCATGATGCCGGGCAGGACGACCGTATCCGCATCGACCGTTGCGCCAAAGCTCTTTTCCGCGACGGTTTTCACTGTGTCGTTCGGCACCAGAAGCGTTGCTTCTTCATTGAGGATGTCCACGACGAACAACAGAACCTCGTCTGCGCTGTCCTCTTTGGCGACACCGGGCATTGCGGCCATCAGCGCATCCTTGCGATCAAGGACCTGTGCGGGCGACGTGGTTTCCAGCACGGAAACACGGAATTGCTTTCCGCCGACGGCGTATTCCTTGCTGTCCATACGCAGCAGTTCGGCCTCGGAAAAGGCGGAGACGTCGGATTTCGCGGCGAACATCTCGCTGGCGTAGGTCGCGATATCGACGCCCAGCTCTTTGGCCAGATCATGGGCGATGGCCTTGTCTTCCTGCGTCGTGGTGGGGCTGCGGAATTCGAGCGTGTCTGACAGGATACAAGACAGCATCGCGCCTTTGATCGACGTCGGCATCTGGGCCATGTCCTTGCCAATCATCTTCCACATCAGGGTCGCGGTGCAGGCCAGCGGTTCAATTCTGATATCAATCGGACCCTTGGTTTCAAGGCCGCCGACGAGTTTATGGTGATCGATGATCTGCGTGATATCTGCATCGTTAATGTTGTCGGGCAGCTCAGCGGGGTTGTTGGTGTCCACGATGACAACGGGCGTATCGCTTGCCAATTCCGAAATGATGTCCGGCTTATCGAGCGACCAGTGGTCCAGCATAAAGAGCGCTTCGGTATTTGGTTCCCCCAGCAGAACCGGCTTAGCCTCTGTTCCCTTGATGGTGTTGAGGTACCACGACCAGATGATAGGGGATCCGGTGCTGTCGGTGTCAGGGGATTTGTGGCCAAAAACGAGGGTTGTCATGAGGTGATCCATTCATACGCAATTTGAGTGTTGCGCGCCTTATAACACTGTCCTGCGGCTTGTCACCCCGTTCGTGCTGCGCTGCGGCATTTTGCTGGCGGGTATGTTCGGCACGCATAATCAGCGCCTTGACGGTGACGCGATTGTTTAAATGCAGCGCGCGGGTCAGAAACAGAGAGAAACCACTCAACAGCGGGTCGCGCAAAGTTGAAAGGGGCGGTATTGTGTGCAATCCATCTGTGATGGATGTGCTGGTATTGGTGCTATCAGCCATGATGGGCGTACGCAGGCGCATGTCATGTGTCGCAAGGAGAAACATGCGAGAGACTGAATTGTATCCGCCGATAAAATCCTTTCTGGAAGGGCAGGGATATGAGGTCAAATCCGAAATCGGTGCCGTTGACGTGGTTGCATTGCGCGGGGGTGAAGCACCAGTTGTCGTGGAAATGAAAACGGGTTTTGCATTGACGCTATTTCATCAATGCATCGCGCGGCAGGCGGTGACGGATGATGTGTACCTTGCGGTTCCAAGGTTGACTGGCAAGCGGTTTGCCAGATCGCTGAAAGAGAATGTCACCTTGGCGCGGCGTTTGTCGCTCGGCGTCATCACGGTGCGCCTGTCTGATGGTCTGGTTGAGGTGCATTGCGACCCCGGACCCTACAAGCCACGCAAATCGAAGAAGCGCCAAAACGCATTGCTGCGCGAATTTGCAAAACGCAAGGGTGATCCGAATGAGGGGGGGCAAACGCGCGCAGGGTTGATTACCGCCTATCGTCAGGATGCCACCAAGATCGCGCTTTATCTGTTCGAGGCCGGCGCGTCCAAAGGGGCGGAAGTTGCGCGGGAAACAGGGGTCGTGAATGCAACGCGTATCATGCGGGACGACCACTATCACTGGTTCGAAAAAGTCGCCACAGGTGTCTATGGCCTGACCTCTGCTGGGGCGGAGGCCGTGGCGTTGACACCCCGGGTTCTGGGCGACTGAGCTATAAGAAAGCTGAAGTGCGTGGTCTGGAGAAAATTTTGCATATGTCGCTGTTGACTCGGCTCGCGCGGGTCCCTAACTACACGTCGTTAGCACTCGCACATAAAGAGTGATAACGGCGGCACCCCGGAGAAATGAGGATGCCGTCTGGGAGAAACTTTGAGCCTTAAGGAGCTGCAAAGATGACATTCAAACCACTTCATGACCGTGTTTTGGTGCGCCGCGTTGAAAGCGAAGAGAAAACTTCCGGCGGATTGATCATCCCCGAAAGCGCAAAAGAAAAGCCGGCAGAGGGCGTAGTTGTTGCCTGCGGCGAAGGCGCGCGCAAAGACAGCGGCGAATTGATCGAGATGGCCGTATCCGAAGGTGACACAATCCTCTTCGGCAAATGGTCCGGAACAGAAGTTACCCTCGATGGGGAAGAACTGTTGATCATGAAAGAGAGCGACATCCTCGGGATCATCGCAGCCGCGGCAGAAGCCAAGGCGGCCTGAAAGCCCCGGATCGTCTGATCCAACGCTGAACAATTTTATAAACGGAGAACAAAAATGGCTGCTAAGGACGTCAAATTCGACACCGATGCCCGTAACCGTATGCTCAGGGGTGTAAACATCCTGGCCGACGCGGTTAAAGTTACACTTGGCCCAAAAGGCCGTAACGTCGTTCTGGACAAATCTTTCGGCGCACCGCGCATCACCAAAGATGGTGTATCCGTGGCGAAAGAAATCGAACTGGAAGACAAGTTCGAAAACATGGGCGCACAGATGGTGAAGGAAGTCGCTTCCCGCACCAACGACGAAGCAGGCGACGGTACAACAACCGCGACTGTTCTGGCTCAGGCGATCGTCAAAGAAGGCCTGAAGTCGGTTGCCGCTGGCATGAACCCGATGGACCTCAAGCGCGGTATTGATCTGGCGACGGTCAAAGTCGTTGCTGCGATCAAGGAAGCCTCGCGTGAAGTCAGCGACAGCGCAGAAGTTGCACAGGTCGGCACGATCTCGGCCAACGGCGAAGCTGAAATCGGCCAGCAGATCGCTGATGCGATGCAAAAGGTTGGCAACGAAGGTGTTATCACCGTCGAGGAAAACAAAGGTCTGGAAACAGAGACAGACGTGGTCGAGGGCATGCAGTTCGACCGTGGCTACCTCTCCCCTTACTTTGTCACCAACGCCGACAAAATGACCACTGAACTGGAAGACTGCATCGTGCTGTTGCACGAAAAGAAACTGTCGTCCCTCCAGCCAATGGTTCCCCTGCTCGAGCAGGTCATCCAGTCGCAAAAACCGCTCCTCATTATTGCTGAGGACGTGGAAGGCGAAGCGCTGGCAACTCTGGTTGTCAACAAACTGCGCGGCGGTCTGAAAATCGCAGCTGTCAAAGCTCCTGGTTTCGGCGATCGCCGCAAAGCCATGTTGCAGGACATCGCGATCCTCACAGGCGGTCAGGTCATCTCCGAAGATCTGGGCATGAAGCTTGAGTCCGTCACAATGGACATGCTGGGTTCTGCCAAGAAGATCCAGATCACCAAAGACGAAACAACAATCGTTGATGGCGCTGGCGAGAAGGCCGAAATTCAGGCGCGTGTTTCCCAGATACGTACACAGATCGAAGAAACCACATCTGATTACGATCGTGAAAAGCTGCAGGAACGTGTTGCCAAACTGGCAGGCGGTGTTGCTGTGATCCGCGTTGGCGGCATGACCGAAGTAGAAGTGAAAGAGCGTAAAGACCGCGTCGATGACGCCCTGAACGCCACACGCGCTGCTGTCCAAGAAGGCATCGTCGTTGGCGGTGGTGTTGCGCTGGTTCAGGCTGGCAAGCACCTTGAGGGTCTGACCGGTGACAACAACGACCAGAACGTTGGCATCAGCATCGTGCGCAAGGCGCTCGAAGCACCTCTGCGTCAGATCGCGGAAAACGCAGGCGTCGACGGTTCCGTCGTTGCAGGCAAAATCCGTGAAAGCGACGATCTGAAGTTCGGCTTCAACGCCCAGACCGAAGAATATGGTGACATGTTCGCGTTTGGTGTGATTGACCCGGCGAAAGTTGTTCGGACTGCTCTGCAGGACGCGGCATCTATCGCAGGTCTCTTGATCACAACCGAAGCCATGGTTGCAGATAAGCCCGCAAAAGAGGGTGCAGCACCAGGCGGCGGCATGCCCGACATGGGCGGCATGGGCGGCATGATGTAATCATGCCTTACCTTGCGGTATGAGTTACCGGGGCTCGCCAGTGATGGCGGGCCTCATTTTTGTTCAACGCATGCGTTCGGTCGATCTATGTCGAAATAGCGTGTGAATGGTGGGTTCTGTGCAAACGCCAGCATTTGGTCTACGGGCAACCCTTTCCCACTCTTCCCCTTGATTTGCTTCCAATATATGCAGTTGCCAATGCAAATGCGCATCAACGGACCGCAGGTTCACCAGTAAGGAATAGACATGCGCTTGTTTCTTGTAACCAGTTTTACGATGCTCGCATTCGCTTCAAATTCCATCCTGACGCGTATGGCGATTGAACCGGGGTATATTGACCCGATCAGCTTTGCTTTGATCCGGGTTCTTGCCGGGGCGGCGTTGCTGTGTGCGCTGGTTCTGATGAAAGGGGCGTCGGTACCAATACGCGGCCGTGCGCGCCTGATTGGAGCCGCCAGTCTTTGTATCTATATGATCGGCTTTTCAGTGGCTTATATCACGCTTGATGCGGGTCTTGGCGCGCTCATCCTCTTTGGTGTAGTGCAGATTTCCATGTTCACCTACGGGGCTGTCTATGGGGTCACACCGACCCTGCGCCAGTTGATTGGCGCGGGGATTGCCTTTCTGGGGCTCGTTGTCGCGCTCTGGCCGGAACCGGGTGACAGCGGCGGGATAATGGGGGCTGCCAGTATGATCAGTGCCGGGCTTGGCTGGGCCGCCTATACGATCAGCGGCAAAGCCGAAGCCAACCCGCTGGCAGCGACGGCTGCGAACTTTCTGATTTGCCTGCCGTTTTTATTTATCCTGACCTTCGCGTTTATCGAACAGGCCTCGGGCATTGGCGTTTTACTGGCGGTCCTATGCGGGGCGCTGACCTCCGGTCTGGGCTATGCGCTGTGGTACAGTGTCTTGCCGAACCTGCAGCAAAGCGTGGCTGCGGTCGTTCAACTGAGCGTGCCGATCATTGCGATCCTCGCCGGGGCGCTCGTGCTGAATGAACGCCTCAGCCTCGAAATTGCAGTGGCGGCGGCGCTTGTTGTTGCGGGCATTGGTCTGGCGGTCACAAAACAATCGTCTCCAAGGGATCGTAGCTGAACGCGAACTCGCCCCCGAACGCCACCTGAGGCAGGCTATCCGGCTTGATCCTGTGGTTTTTCATGTCCGCTTGTGAGGCCCAAACCCACTTTGACACGATGTTTTCGGGATCATTCCAGTCGGGGTCAATCGTGTCGCTGCCTGACAAGGTGCACCGAAAGAACACCTCGATCTGGTGAAAGCCCGTATCGGGGTCGTGAAACTCGTTGACCAGACAGGGGGCGCCGACCTCAATGCGCAAGCCTGTTTCCTCGTAAACCTCGCGCGCAAGGTTCTGCGGCAGAGAGGTTCCCACATGCACACCACCACCGGGGGCACAAAGCAGCGTGCTTTTGCCATCAGGCCAGGCGTTTACCAGCAGAATACGATTGTCTTTCGTAATGATCGCGCGTGCAGCAATTCTTGGTGATTTTGGTCGCATTCGTGCAATTTCCTGTCAAATAGCGTTACGTCGTCCTTTTTAATGGGGCACAATAGCTCTATCTGACAGCCTATGAAACGCGTGTTCTTTTCTGTTTTGGTGATGGCAACCTTTTGGTCGACGCTCGGCGTGGCGCAGGTGCAAAACCGATGTGTCGTCTTGCTGCATGGGTTGGCCCGAACCGAGCTTTCCTTTGCGCTGATGGAGGCGGCCCTCGCCTCAGAAAACTACCGCGTGGTGCGCCCCGGATACCCCTCAACCGAAGCACCTGTCGAAGAACTGGTCGCGAGAACCCTGCCGGATGCGGTTGCCGCCTGCGGTGATGTGCCCCGTGTCGATTTTGTGACCCATTCGATGGGTGGCATTTTGCTGCGCCAATGGGCCGCCGAGGTCGGCTCGGACAGGATTGGCCGCGTCGTGATGCTTGGCCCGCCCAATCAAGGCAGCGAGGTGGTCGATGCCTTTGACGATATCGAGGCCTTTGGCTGGATCAACGGCCCAGCCGGAGAGCAGCTCGGCACCGGTCCGAATGATCTGCCACGCAGCTTGCCATCTGTGACGTTTGAATTGGGCGTCATCGCTGGGGATCAGACGATCAACCCTTATTTTTCGACGCTCTTGCCCGGCGCCGATGACGGCAAGGTCGCCGTCTATTCAACGCGTGTGACGGGCATGAAGGATCACATCATTCTGCCTGTCACACATACCTTCATGATGAACAGCCCGACGGTCATTGGACAGGTCATGGCGTTTCTGAACACAGGCGCTTTTGATCAGAGCATTACGTGGTTTGACACGATACTGGATCAACTGGGCTGTCCGGATGGCAGCTGCGTGCCGGGTGTGGGGGATCAGATTGGAAGACCTTAGATTTGTCGGCGGCGACGTGCTGGGTCCGGCGGGCATGCATACTGATCCGCTTTGCGTGAGTGATGGCATGATCTGCGCGCAAGGGGCGGGCCGTGACGTGGACCTCAGCGGCTATATGGTGCTGCCGGGTATCATCGACGTGCATGGCGACGGTTTTGAACGTCACCTCGCGCCGCGTCGTGGCGCGATGAAGGAAATGGCCGAAGGGTTGATTGCCACGGAAACCGAACTGGCCGCCAATGGGATCACGACGGGGGTACTGGCGCAATTTGTGAGTTGGGAGGGCGGTTTGCGCGGTCTCACCTTCGCAGATCAGGTGTTTCGTGCGATAAAGGAGACGGCGCCCAAGCTGGTCACGGACCTGCGGGCGCAATTGCGGCTGGAGACCCATTTGCTCGACCTTTATCCGGATATTCCGGAAAAGATGATGCAGTGGGGCGTTGAATACATCGTGTTCAACGATCACTTGCCACATGCGCGTCTGGCGCAGGGTCGTCAACCGCCACGCATGGTCGGGCAGGCGCTCAAGGCCGGGCGTAACCCGGATGTGCATTTTCAGATGATGATGGATTTGCATGCGCACTCAGACGATGTGCCGGTGGCGCTGGATGGTCTTTGTGCGCAACTGAGCGCGCAGGGTATCCGCATGGGCAGCCATGACGATGCGCAAAAACCAACACGCGATGACTGGCATAATCGCGGTGCGCATATCGCCGAATTCCCCGAAACGCTTGAGGCTGCGGAGGCCGCGAAAGCCAAGGGTGACCTTGTGGTTCTGGGCGCACCGAATGTGGTGCGCGGGGGCTCGCACAAGGGCAACGCCAGCGCCGTTGATCTGATCGCGCTTGGCCTGTGTGATGCTATCGCGTCAGATTACCATTATCCCAGTCCGCGGCGCGCGGCGCTGATGCTTGCGAAAACCGGGCTTGCCTCTTTTGCCGATGCGTGGGGGCTTGTGTCCTCCGGGCCGGCACAGGTTCTGGGGCTTAAGGATCGCGGCGTGCTGTCCCCCGGAAAGCGCGCTGATCTGGTGATCCTTGACGGCGAAACCCAGCGCATCGCGGCGACACTGGTCAAAGGGCGGATCAGCCATATGGCAGGCGATGTCGCGACCCGCTTTTTCGCGGCCTGAGTGATCAGGACGCGATACGGTTCACATGGCCCATTTTGCGCCCCGGTTTGACGTCAGCCTTGCCATAAAGATGTAAGGCTGCGCCGCTTTCCCGTGCAATTTCGGCGACGCGGTCCATATCGTTGCCGATCAGATTTTCCATGATCACATCCGAATGGCGCGTCCCGTCGCCCAAAGGCCAGCCTGCGATGGCGCGGATATGCTGTTCAAACTGGTCGATGGCGCAGCCGTTTTGCGTCCAATGCCCTGAATTATGCACCCGTGGCGCGATTTCATTCACGATCAGACCTTGGGGCGTCACAAAAAGCTCAACCCCCAGCACGCCAACATAATCGAGGGCGTTCAATATCTTGGCCGCCATCAACACCGCGTCTGTGCGCTGTGCTGCGCTAAGGGATGCAGGGACGGTTGTCGTGTGCAGAATGCCGTCTTTGTGGATGTTTTCGCCGGGGTCGAAACAGGCCACATCACCATTGACGCTGCGTGCGGCGATGACTGAGACTTCGCGACTGAAGGTCACAAACCCTTCGAGCACGGCAGGTTGATCCGCCATCGCCGCCAGTGCTGCGGATTGATCCTCGGGCGTGTTCAGCTTGGCCTGTCCTTTGCCATCATAGCCGAAGCGGCATGTTTTGAGGATTGAGGGGGTGCCGATCTGATCGACCGCCTTTTGCAGGCTTTCGGCATCATGCACGGGTGCAAAGGGTGCTACCTGCAGGCCCAGACCCTCAAGATATGCCTTTTCGATCAGGCGGTCCTGACTGACGCGCAAGGCTTCTCGCCCCGGTCTTATCGGGGTGATGGCCTCGATCGTATCCAGCGCTTCGGTCGGGATGTTCTCGAACTCATATGTGACCACATCGACCGAGCGGGCAAATGCGATCAACGCCTCAGTGTCACTGTAAGCTGCCGTTGTGAGCCGGTGGGCAGTGTGGCTGGCGGGGGGCTCAGAACCGGGCTCAAAGATATGCGTTTTGAGGCCAAGACGGGCCGCCGCCACGGCCAGCATCCGGCCCAGCTGCCCACCACCAAGGATTCCGATGGTGGATCCGGTCTTCAAGGGTTCATTCATCAACAGGTTCCTCAGGGATGGAGGCAGAAAGTGCAGCGCGCCATGCGTCCAGACGCGCCGCGAGCTCAGCATCATGCAATGCAAGGATTCCAGCGGCCATCAGCCCTGCGTTCTTGGCACCGGCGGCGCCGATGGCCATGGTCGCGACCGGATAGCCGCGCGGCATTTGCAGGATCGAATAGAGCGAATCAACACCGGAAAGGGCCTGTGTCTGCACGGGGACCCCGATGACCGGCACCCGTGTTTTTGACGCCATCATGCCCGGTAAATGGGCCGCACCACCGGCACCGGCGATGATCACCTGTAACCCCCGGTCCACAGCGTTCACGCCATAGTCCCACAGCCGATCCGGTGTGCGATGGGCCGAAACGATACGTTTTTCATACGCAACGCCGAGATCATCCAGCACCAGTGCGGCCTCACGCAGGGTCGGCCAATCCGACTGGCTGCCCATAATTATTCCGACAGAGGGAAGTGTCATGTGAAAGGGCCCCTTGCGCCTGATATTGCTAGATCCGGACTATAATCAAACGGATGGGGTGCGCAATGCACCGGGGGCGCCTCAGGCGATGATATCCGGGGTCAGACGGTCTTCGATCCGCGCGATGATATCTTTCAACAGCAGCTTGCGCTTTTTCAGACGTTGCAGGGTCAGCTGATCCGCAGTTGCCTGCTCAGCAAGCGCATGAATTGCATCGTCTAGATCGCGGTGCTCACGGCGAAAAACGGCAAGCTCCACCCGCAGGACTTCATCCGTTTTCATCGACAGATCGGTGGGCGCGTTCATAGGGCTGTGATTCCGTTAATTGTCTGATTTCACATTAAGCGATAACCCTTTGAGCGCATAGCCCTTGCTTTGCGCGGCAAGCCTTCCCATATTCACTATTGCCGGTTGCCTTAAAGGGGCCGGCGCTGACTGTCGCTTAATCCTAAAAGGACGTGTCGCATGACAAAAATGACGCTGGCTTCATACCCACATATGTTGGGATTTGAACAACTGGAACGCTTGCTTGAACGCACTGCGAAATCAGGCAACGAAGGGTATCCGCCGTTTAACATCGAACAGACGTCGGAGTTTTCATACCGCATCACATTGGCCGTTGCCGGTTTTTCCGAGAACGATCTGTCGATCACCGTTGAGGACCGCCAGTTGGTCATCCGGGGGCGGCAGACAGATGACAGCGAAGGGCGTGTGTTCTTGCACAGAGGCATTGCCGCACGGCAGTTTCAACGCAGCTTTGTGCTGGCGGAAGGTGTTGATGTAGGGGAGGCCGTGATGGAAAACGGTCTGCTTCATCTGGACCTCAGCCGCGAAAAAACACCAACCGTCGTTCAGACCATCAACATTAAAAAGGGGTAAGACCATGCAGGAGCCGTTTGAAACATCAACACGGGACAACCGTATCGTTTACGTCAAAGCAGTTGATGTCAGCGATCTGCCGACCGAAGTGCAGGGCAAGATCGAAGGACTTGAACAGCTTTATGCGGTTCATGACAGTGACGGGCAGCAATTGGCGCTTGTCGCGGACAGAAAACTGGCCTTTGTGCTCGCGCGCCAGAATGATTATGCGCCGGTGCCTGTGCACTAACGCACAGCGATGGACCTTGTTTAAAAGCCGCGGACATTGCCGCGGCTTTTTCTTTTTCCGCTTCACCGCGCAGGCAGCAGAATTGGTAACCCGCCCTTTGGCTTCGGAATGGGCATTCTGTGCCATTCGGGCGGACCGCCGGGCAGTTCTATTTTGCGCTGACGCAAAAGTGTCGCGATGAACAGCTTGACCTGCATTGTAGCAAAATGCATGCCGATGCACTTGTGTGCGCCCCCACCAAAGGGCGTCCAGGCAAAGCGATGGATGCGGTCCTCCGCCCGGTCTGGTGCAAAGCGGTCGGGGTCAAACTGGGTCGGGTTTGTAAACAGCTCTGGTGAGAGCATTGTGACGCCGGGGTTCAGCGCAAGAGAGGTCCCGGCCGGGATATCATAGCCTTGCCAGTGAAAATCCTGTGTCGTCATGCGCGGAATAAACGGGACCGGCGGCACCAAACGCAGGGCTTCGCGGAAGACCTTGTCCGTCTCTTTCATCTGACCCAGCGCATCCTCGTTCAGCTCTGCATCCCCCAGGGCGTCCACCTCATCGATCAGGCGCTGTTGCCACTCGCCATGCGTGCCGAGGGCGGCCATGATCACCGTCAGAGACGTTGCCGTGGTATCATGTGCGGCCATGATCAACAGATTGAAATGATTCAGAATTTCGTCTTCGCTCCAGCCTTTACCGTCTTCGTCCGTGGCCATGCACATTTGCGAAAAGAAATCATCGCCCCCGTTTTTGCGCCTCTCTGGGATCAGTTTGCGAAAGGTTTCGCGCAGAAAATCACGCCCGCGCACACCATGCCACATCGGCGTAAACGGGATCGGAGCCCGGATCGGTGTGACCGAGGCGCGGATTTCGTCGGTGATCGCACGGTTGATCTGTTTAGCCAGATCACCGTCCAGCGGCAGACCCATGAATACCGCCCCCCCCATGCGCAGCGTCAGGTCTTTGATGGCCTCGTAAAAGTCGAAAGGGGCGTCCTTGGGCCAGTGCTGCAGCAGATCAAGCATGATCGCCCCCATCCGAACGCGGTAATCGCGAATGGCCGAGGCGCGAAAGGCAGCGGTCAGAATCCGGCGGTCCTGTCGGTGCTTGTCAAAGTCCTGAAGGATCAGCCCACCGGGATAGATGCGCCGTAACGCGTCCCACCCGCCCGCAGAGGAAAAGATCTTTTCCTTGTCGAGCAGCACATGTTCCAACGCGTCTGGTCCGCATAGGTTTACCCGCCACACGCCCAGCATTTTGGTTTTGTAAACAGAGCCGTAGCGCTTGATGTATTCTTGCTGCGTGCCATAGCTGTCCTTGGCGATTTTCAGCGTGTGGCCGATCAGGGGGGGCGTTGGGGGGCCGGGAATATGGGACAGGGCGGCTCGGGTTGGCATGATGGACCTCGCTTGAAACGGTGTAAGTGACCGGGCCACAAAAGCGGCATATCAAGCGTTATCCATAAGGCAGGTGAGTGTGCCCTTAATCCACCGTACGCACGCAACACCCCAGAGGGCTGCTGCATGTGCACTTTGGTGGCGCCAAAGCCTATTCGGCAGCGGCGACTTTTTCGTCGGTGCGCGCGACAGTTTCGTTTTCAGCGAGGAACTTTTCCGCTTCAAGCGCTGCCATACACCCCATCCCGGCTGAGGTGACAGCCTGGCGGTAAATATGGTCCGTCAAATCGCCCGCTGCAAAGACGCCGGGAATTGACGTCTCGGTGCTGTCCGGTTTGGTCACGACATAGCCGCCCATATGCGTTTCAAGCACGTCCTTTACCAGTTCGTTGGCAGGGGCATGTCCGATGGCCACAAAAACACCCTTTGCAGGGATTTCCGTGATTTCCGACGTTTTGGTGTTCCGAACGCGCACCGCTTCGACGCCGAGCGGGTTTTCCGTGCCGACGACTTCATCCAGTTCATGGAACCACAGGGGTTCGATCTTGGGGTTTTTCATCAACCGGTCAATCAGTATCTTTTCAGCCCGCAATTCATCCCGGCGGTGGACCAGCGTCACCTTGGAGGCGAAGTTTGTCAAAAACAGCGCTTCTTCCACGGCGGTGTTGCCCCCGCCGATGACGACAATCTCTTGGCCACGGTAGAAAAAACCATCGCAGGTCGCACAAGCGGAAACGCCAAATCCTTTGAATTTTTCCTCCGACGGCAACCCGAGCCATTTCGCCCGTGCCCCGGTCGCCAGAATGACAGCGTCGGCGATATAGGTCGTCCCGCTGTCGCCCTTTGCGACAAACGGGCGCTGCTCAAGGTTCAGGTCGGTAATGATGTCGCCGATGATCTCGGTGCCCACGGCCTTTGCGTGATCCTGCATGCGGATCATCAGGTCCGGCCCCTGAACTTCGCTGTCGCCGGGCCAGTTTTCGACCTCGGTGGTTGTGGTCAACTGTCCGCCCGGTTCAATGCCCTGCACCAGAATGGGTTCCAGCATCGCGCGGCTGGCATAAACGCCAGCGGTATATCCGGCAGGTCCGGACCCGATGATTAGAACGCGTGTGTGGCGTGTTTCGCCCATAAGAATCCCCGATCTCACTCATTGCAGCGGTTTTGGATATATAGATGCATCAGGGTGTCTTAAACCCCTCATCTGCCCGCATCCTGTGCAAAACACGCGCGGTTACTCAGATGTGAAGGAAAGAATCTTGCGCAACTGTGAAATATTATTGCGCATGTCGCATCGGTGATATAACAAACGCAAAAAAGAGGGAGCATGAATGCCAATGCGTTTGGATCAGATAGATCGTAAAATTCTTGCAGAATTGCAAGCTGACGGACGCATGACGAATGTGGAACTGGCAAAGCGTGTGGGCATTTCGGCACCCCCTTGTCTGCGCCGCGTCCGCACATTGGAAGAAGCCGGTTACATCAAGGGCTATCATGCCGAGGTTGATGCGCGCGAACTGGGCTTCGAGGTGCAGGTGTTTGCGATGGTTGGTCTGGCCAGTCAGGCAGAATCGGACCTGACGGCTTTCGAGGACCGCTGCCGCGCCTGGCCGCTTGTGCGCGAGTGTCACATGCTCAACGGTGAGGTGGATTTCATCCTGAAATGCGCAGCCCCGGATTTATCCAGTTTTCAGCGTTTTTTGACTGGTGACCTTTTGACGACGCATAATGTGGCGAGCGTCAAAACTTCGCTTGTGATCCGGGTGGCCAAAGATGACCCGGGTGTATCGTTTGACGTCCTTGAGGAACGTCTGGCCGAAACAGCCTGATAGGCGCGCCGTTCAGTTCGACACGCTTGGGTATCGGCGTGATCCAAAAGCACTCAGATGTTCGACATGCGGAAACAGCGACAGATAGGCATCACGCAGCGTTTGTGAAAAATGCGCAACCGGGTCGGTGCCCGGGTGAAAGCTCTCGATTTGCAGGCCACTTGCGATCACGGCCCCATGATTTCGCAGTCCGATATGAAACAGGCGGATAGTTGAGGGGGGCATTGTCTCGATCACATTCACGCCGTCGAGAAACCTGTTTACGGGCGACATGAGTTGTTGAGGTGATGCTGTGTTGCGCAGGTCCGGCGGTGTTTGCAACACGCGCGCCGCCGGCCCAAGGCAGACAGAGTTTTCCGGGCGGTTCATACCGAAACTATCCGCCATGATACGGGTGAGACGCAGTCGTGCACCACTGTCCCGGGGCGCAAAGAGGGTGGAGCCGATCCAGGTGACCTGCTCAAATGTGCCTTCTGCCGTTTTCAGCACATCGCCGGGGCGTAGATCTTCAATCGCGATATATTGCTGTTTTGACTGCAAGAGGGTGCCCTGTGCGAAAGCTGCAAACACCCGATCAAATTCTGGCAACGTCGGGACGCGGCGCTGCCTTGCAACAACACGACCGTCGTCAGCCAATGCCGCAACCTCGGCGATGCGAACGCCGAAATCGGGCCTGATTTTAGCTGATGGCGCAGGGTGATGCGCGCAATCCGGGCTGACGGCTACCGCAGGCGGCACTAAAGGCGACAGTTTCATAGGGTAACCCTTGCGTTTGGTCACACCCCGTGTCGGCCCCCACCGACGAGCACGGAAAGGACAGTTACAGTTCTTTCCCGTTCAGGAGCTTTCAGCATCGCACATGCCAGCGGTCCGGTCAAAAAATCGCTGGGATTGTTCACCGACGTAGTATTAACAGGTCTGCTTCTGCGGTTTGTTTCACCAACCTCGAACCTGCGGCCGCAATTTTGCATTGAAAGGGGGCGCGCGTCCTTCGGAGCGCACTGGTCAAAGACTGTGACGCGCTAGAGGCGAATCGCAGCGATCAAGCGCCCGTAATCAGCCTCTTTGGCATGCGTGGACCGCCGGTAGGAATAGAAACGCTCAGGGTCGGCGTAGGTGCAGTGTCTGGTCCACTCTGCATGGCCGACGCCTGCTTCTCGCAGCCGGTGCAGTCCAAAGCCGGGCAGGTCAAATTGCATCCGGTCCTCGGCGCCACCGGCAAAAAACCGGGCGTACTGCTGATCCTCGCACATGAATGCATCAAAGAATTCCGGCCCAACTTCGTAGGCGGGTTGGGAAATGCTTGGGCCGATAATGGCAACGATATTATCGCGCCGTGCCCCTTGTTCAATCATCGCATCAATGGTTGCTTCCAAAATGCCTTCCAAAGCGCCGCGCCAGCCCGCATGCGCTGCTGCAATCACGCCTGCGTCCTTGTCGGCGAAAAGAACGGGCTGACAATCCGCTGTCAGAACTGAAATCGCGATGCCGGGTGTTGAAGTCACCAGCGCGTCGGCGCGGGTCGTGCCCTGATGAGGCTGGTCAATGGTTGCCGCCTCAGCTGAATGGACTTGGTGGACACCGATCAGGCAATCGGGCGGAACCGATAGTGCATCTGACACCCTCTTGCGGTTGATCGCTACGATTTCCGACTGGTCGGAACTGCCATACCCACAATTCAGCCCGGCAAAGACACCCGAAGACGCCCCCCCACGACGCGTAAAGAAGCCGTGTTGTATTGGGGAGAGGCTATCGGCTGTCAGTATTTCAAGGGTCATATTTCCAATCCCGCGGGGGGTGCCTTTCCATGCGGAAAGAGACCGAGCACTTTGAACAGGTTTCCCATTTCCGCCGGGTGCGTCAAGCGGCGATGTGCCTGAATGTGGATTTCGAGCTGCTCTTTGGACAGGTTTTGCGCAAGGTGCTGCGCGCGTTGTGCAATGCCCAGACGTTCCAGAAACACACCTTGCGGTGTCAGCCGCGAATAGGCGCAACGGGCCGCCTGCGCGAGGGCTTCAAAATCTACATGCGCGGTCAGATCGCTTTCGCCCGGGTGATCCAGAATGCCTGTGAACTGATGGCGACGCACGGCTTGCAGTGTATCGCCGAGGCTGTGCCAATCGCCGTAGTCTATGATCAGACCCACGCCCCCGTGGGCTTCGATGCGGCCACCCAACTGCGAAAGAATGGGTGCTGCGGCGGGAGTGTATTCGACAACGTCGTTGTCTTTTGTGTCTGACAGGCGGTCATTCAATGCGGGTTGAGGTGTTTCTGCGCCCAGCCCAAATATGAGTTCGTCGCCATCGCTCCCGATCTGACGCTCGCGCCAATGCGCGCCTGACCTTACAAACTGGCGGACGGGCAGGGCGTCAAAGAACTCATTGGCAATCACGAACAAGGGCTGTTGCGGTAGCGTGGATACTTCAGTCACAAATGCAATGTCATGGTCTTTGAGGGTATCGCGCTGGATAGACTGCAGCCTTGGTGATGCTTCGACAAGGATGATTTCCGCGGCGTGCAAAAAGGCCGGAACCTGAGAGGTTGCGCGTAAAACATCAGCCATCAGTGTTCCGCGTCCGGGCCCAAGTTCCACGAGGGAAAAAGGCGTCGGCTGACCCTGATCTATCCATGTCTGCACAAGACAAAGGCCGATCAACTCACCAAACATCTGGCTGATTTCAGGGGCAGTGGTGAAATCACCTGCGCTGCCAAAGGGCATCTGGGTCGTGTAGTATCCAAGCGTGGGGTGGAGCAGGCACTCGCCCATGTACTCTGCAACCGACATCGGCCCATGCGCGGTGATCCGCGCGATAAGTTGGTCCTTAAGGGTCACGGGCGTCGCTTGGCGTGAGCCACAAGCCAAAGCCCGAGAATGATCATCGGAACGGACAGACATTGCCCCATGGTGAGCCCCCAGCCGTCGATTTGCCACGCAAGACCGAGCGGATTACCGGCGGATATGAACTGGGCATCGGGTTGTCGGAAGAATTCCACGAGAAAGCGCGAAACCCCGTATCCGGCAAAGAAGACACCTGCAACACGGCCCGGTGTTTTCAGCGCGTCCTGTCGCCAGACGATCCAGATCAGCAAGGCGCCCAGTATCAGACCTTCAAGCCCGGCCTCGTAAAGCTGTGACGGGTGGCGTGCGCATATCCCTTCAATGCCGGGGCAATCCTGTGCTGCCGCGCCGGGAAAAGCAACGCCCCAAGGCATATGTGTTGGTCGGCCCCAAAGCTCGGCGTTTATGAAATTGGCCAATCGTCCCAGCAGCAGTCCCGGCGGCACACCAAGCGCCATGATATCTGCAGCACTGAGCCGTGCGATCCTGTGCCGCCATGTGTAGATGAAGCCCGCGACAACGACACCCAGCAGCCCCCCATGGAAGGCCATTCCCCCTTGCCAGACGGCCAGAATTTCGGATGGGTTTTGCAGGTAATAGCCGGGCTGATAGAAAAATACATATCCCAGCCGGCCCCCAAGGATCACGCCCAGAATGACCCATGTGAGCAGGTCCTCTATTTGGGCGGCTGTCATTGCGGGTTGCTCATTGCGCCATAGATCGGGTTGTTTGACGGCGCGCACCACCAGCCGCCAGCCTAAAACGATGCCGACGATGTAGGCCAATGCATACCAGCGCAGTGCGAGTTCGAACCCGAAGACTGAGATCGAAAATATCTCTGGTGAAATATCTGGAAAAGGAATGGTGGCGCGCATGTCGCATGCATGCCCTTGCGACTTGTAGGAAGTCAACCTTGCAGAGCAGGGTCGGCGGGTCCATATAAAGAGTAAGCAAAGCGGAGAAAACAGATGCAGACGCGCAATAAGATTTTTGATGATATCTCGCAGTTGATGACAAATGCGATGGGGGTGGCCCAAGGCGCGCGCGATGAGGCGGAAACCGCGGTGAAGGGCATGATGGATCGCTGGCTTGCGGATCGCGATTTTGTGACCCGTGAGGAGTTCGATGCAGTGCGCGCGATGGCGCAAAAGGCGCGTGAGGAGAACGAAGCGCTCAAAGCGCGCCTCGATTCGCTTGAAGCCAAAAGCTGATCCAAAGGCGGCGCTGACGCGCCATTCCATTTTTTATTTGGCGCGATGTGCCAAGGAACGGGCCTGAAACCGGCGCAGTGTGTTAACAGTCGGTTGACGCACCAGGTCGTCCGTCGGCATTTGTTAACAGACGCCAAGAAATTGGGCCCAAATTCAAAGTATCCACAAGTTATTGTAGGTTACCCCAAGAATAGGGGTTGCCAGAGCCGCATTCGCACCGCACCATATCTGGTATGGACGCGGGGGCTCGCCCCGCTCTGTAGAGCAGGCACCTAGCCTTGGGGGCTATTTGAGACCTCCTTCGCTAGAGCGATAAAAAGAGGTAACACCATGGCCTTGTCCGAGCAGTATCTTGAAGACGACATTCACCCCATCGACATAGTTGAACATCTGGCAGCCCATCACGATTGGGATTTCGACCGGATTTCTGATGAGCAGATCGCCATGGCCGTCGAGGGCCAGTGGCGCACGTATTCGCTGACCCTTGCGTGGTCGGCCTATGACGAAACGCTGCGGATGGTGTGTACCTTTGATATGGAGCCACCGGAAGAAAAGCACGCAGCACTTTATGAATTGCTGAACAATGTAAATGATCAGTGCTGGGCGGGGGCGTTCACCTATTGGGATGAGCAGAAGCTGATGGTGTATCGCTACGGTCTGGTGCTTGCAGGCGGTAACGTCGCCAGTACAGAGCAGATAGATACGATGATCAGCGCTGCCGTCATGAGTGCGGAGCGTTACTATCCTGCGATGCAATTGCTGGTTTGGGGAAACCAAAGCCCGAAGCAGGCGCTTGAGGTCGCCATTGCAGAGGCTTACGGACGCGCGTAAAACACACCTCGGGACAAGATACTTCCGGGGGAGATCACATCATGCATGACAGTCGGGTTGCCACCGAGGGCCTTGTGCTCTTGGGCTGCGGTAAGATGGGGTCGGCGATGCTGGCCGGGTGGCTGGAGGCCGGATTGCCCGCAAATTCCGTCTGGGTGGTGGATCCTAACCCCTCTGACTGGTTGTCGGGAACTGGCGTAGACCTCAGCGGGACACTGCCGGAGGCGCCCGCCGTCGTTCTGGTTGCCGTCAAGCCGCAGATGATGGCGCAGGCGTTGCCGCTTTTAAAGCGCATGGGAAATGGCGATACGCTTTTTATCAGCGTTGCTGCGGGCATAACACTGGCTGCTTTTGAACAGATTTTGGGTGAGCAGACGCCGATCGTGCGCGCCATGCCGAACACACCGGCGGCCATATCGCGGGGCATCACCGCAATCGTGGGCAACGGTGCTGCGAGCGCGCAGCATCTGGGTGAGGCTGAGGCCCTGTTGCAGGCTGTGGGCGAGGTCGTGCATGTGCCGGATGAGGGCCAGATTGACGCCGTAACAGGTGTCAGCGGCTCGGGCCCGGCATATGTATTTCACATGATCGAAACACTGGCGCAGGCCGGGCAGGCGCAGGGGCTGGACGCTGAAACGGCCATGCGGCTGGCCAAGGCGACGGTCGCCGGGGCAGGTGCGCTGGCGATGACCTCCGAAGAGACACCGGAACAGCTGCGGATCAATGTGACGTCACCGAACGGGACCACACAGGCCGCGTTGGAAGTCTTGATGGATGAAAGCACCGGTTTCCCATCCCTCATGGCGCGCGCAGTCAAAGCAGCGGCAGACAGATCGCGAGAGCTTGCCAATGAGTGAGATTACTTTCGACGATTTCATGAAGGTGGATATCCGTACTGGTGTCGTTGTGCGCGCAGAACCGTTTCCCGAGGCCCGCAAGCCCGCCATCAAGATGTGGATCGATTTTGGGCCTGACATTGGTGAGAAAAAAACATCTGCACAGATCACCGTTCATTACACATCCGAAAGCCTTGTCGGGAAAAGGGTTATGGCAGTGGTGAACTTTCCGCCGCGCCAGATCGGGCCATTTATATCCGAAGTACTTGTTTTGGGTGTGCCGGATGAACAGGGTGCGGTTGTTCTGATCAGCCCCGACCAAGACGTACCAACTGGAGGACGGATGCATTGACCAGAATTTATATGGCGAGACCACTGCCGAAACGTGTTCAGGATGCCGCGCGCGCTCAATTTGATGTGACCGTCCGCGAGATCACCACCCCGCTGACGGGTGATGAAATGCGCATGGCGCTTTCTGAGTTCGATGGCGTTGTGCCAACGCTTGGCGACATGTTCACCGCTGAGGTCTTTGCGGATGTGCCCAAGCCAAGGTGTCAGGTGCTGGCGAATTTTGGCGTCGGGTACAATCACATCGACGTCGCGGCGGCAAAGGCGGCCGGGATCGCCGTGAGCAACACGCCCGGTGCGGTCACGGATGCCACTGCTGACACGGCCATGTGCCTGATGCTGATGAGTGCGCGTCGTGCCGGTGAAGGTGAGCGGCTGTTGCGCGCGGGACAGTGGGAAGGTTGGCATCCGACGCAGCTGTTGGGGATGCATCTTGGTGGCAGAACGGTCGGGATCGTCGGCATGGGACGGATCGGACAGGCAATTGCACGCCGCTGCAGCCATGGCTTCGGGATGCGGATTGCCTATCACAGCCGGTCGCCAAAAGAGCTTGATTTCGAGGCTGAGCGCAAGGGCAGTCTGCTGGAGCTTGCCGCGAGCGTCGACGTGTTGGTGATTGCCGTGCCCGGCGGGGCAGAGACCCATCACCTGATCAACGCCGAGGTGCTGTCCGCGATGCAACCTCATGCGCATCTCGTGAACATCGCGCGTGGCAATGTCGTCGAGGAATCCGCGTTGATTGCAGCGCTGCAGGCGGGGCAGATCGCGGGTGCGGGCCTTGATGTCTATGAATTCGAGCCCGAAGTGCCCAAGGCCCTGATCGCCATGGAAAACGTCGCCCTCTTGCCGCATCTCGGTACCGCAGCGTTGGAGGTGCGGGAAGACATGGGGATGATGAGTGTTGATAACCTCAAGGCGTTTTTTGCAGGCACCCCGTTGCCGAACGCGGTTTAGCGGTCGCCGACAGCTTCGCGCCAATGGCGGCGGCACAGTGATACATATGTCTCGTTGCCGCCGACCTGTATTTGCGCGCCATCGCGCAGAACGGTCCCGTTTTCGTCTTTGCGGATGACCATGCTGGCTTTCTTGCCGCAATGACAAATGGTGCGCACCTCGCGCATTTCATCAGCCAGCGCCAGCAGTGTTGCGGACCCTGGAAACAGTTCGCCGCGAAAATCCACCCGCAGCCCAAAGCACATGACGGGCACGCCCAGATCATCCACCGCGCGCGCCAGTTGCCACACCTGTTCTGCGCTGAGAAATTGCGCCTCATCCACAAACACGCACGCAACCGGGCCTTCTTTCAGCCGGTTTGCGATTTTGGAGAAAAGGTTCTCTCCTGTCGTGAAGGTGTCCGCTGGCTCACCGATTCCAATGCGCGAGGCAATACGACCGTCGCCTGCCCGGTCATCCACTTGTGCGGTGATCAGGAATGGCACCATGCCGCGCTCTTTGTAGTTATGCGCGGCCTGTAACAGAACGGTCGATTTTCCGGCGTTCATTGTGGAGTAGTTGAAGTAAAGCTTGGCCATGCGGTTTGATAGGCTTTGCAGGTTTGCGCTGCAATAGACCAAAGCAGCCCTAAAAGGGCCAATGTGCTGCTGTCAGCAGATGCTGACCCACCGTTTCCCTGACGGTGGTACACATTCGGCCTCACCAAAACCGGCGTTGGGGGCGCCGGCTACTCATCATCCCCCGAACAGTTGGGAGTGCTTTTATAAATGACATTTCCCAAACATCTGATTAATGGGTAAAAACCGTTTGGTGTTCCCCGTTGGGGCAGGAAGATACCGAAACCGATAAGGAGCCTTAAATGACAGCTGTCGGCAGATACCTAAAGAAACATACTGAAGCGCTGGTCAAGGATGTCGGCGTCGAACAGGCCTGCATCGTCACGGGTAAATCAAAGGCGACCCTTGGGCGGTATTATTCCGACCACGACGAACACGCAGATCGGTTCATGCCGATCGAGGCTGTCGCGCTTTTGGAAAAGGCTGCAAGCTATCCGCATGTAACAGGGGCCTTGGCCGAATTGTCAGGATCGTCGCTGCAATATGACGAGCGGCGCCCCAATCAGGAACGTCCGGGCGGTGTGAATGCGGATGTGATTGCCCTCAGCCAACGGTTTGCAATGTTGATGGGCGAATACCAGCAATCCATGGAAGATGGAAAAATCACGGTCAATGAAGCGAAACGCCTTCTGAAAGAAACCACGATGCTGCAACAGGTTCTGATAGACATGAAGCTGCATCTGGAAAACGATCACGGCGGGGCGTGAACGCAGACGAAAACCGCGTTAAATGTGACGCTTGAGCAGGACAGACCCGACCGAGTATCCGGCCCCGAAAGAACAGATCAGCCCCAGGTCACCCGCCTGTAAATCTTTCGAGTATTTTGAGAATGCGATGATGGAGCCTGCCGATGAGGTATTGGCATAGTCTTGCAGGATATTTGGCTGCTCTGCCGGTTGTGGGGTGCGTCCGAGCACCTTGCGCCCGATGAAGTCATTCATGGTCTTGTTGGCCTGATGTAGCCAAAGGCGTTTCAGATCTGCTGCGACCACGTTCTCGGATGTCAGATGCGCACTGATGTGCTCAGACACCATCGGCAGCACTTCCTTGAATACTTTGCGCCCGTTTTGCATGAATTGCATGTCGCGCCGGTCTGCCATTCCCGCAGGGCGGGACCGGCGCAGATAGCCGTTGTTGTTGCGAATGTTGTTTGAGAATTCCGTCGCGCAGCGTGTTGACTTTACTTCGAAATATCCAGCTGTCGCGTCATCTGCCCGTTCGATCAGCGTGGCGGTGGCCACATCGCCAAAGATGAAGTGGCAGTCGCGGTCCCGCCATTCCAGATGCGCTGAGCAGATTTCAGGGTTGATCACCAGCGCGCGGCGCACGCTGCCCGACCGGATCATATCGGCCGCTGTCTGGATGCCGAAGGTTGCCGACGAACAGGCCACATTCATGTCAAAGGCAAAACCGCCCGCGCCAAGAAGGCTCTGAATTTCAACGGCAATTGCCGGGTATGCGCGTTCCATATTGGAAGCCGCGCAAATAACGAGATCAACCCCGCCAGCGTCCTTGCCCGCCTGCAAGAGCGCTTTGTGCGCCGCATCAACGCCCATTTCCGCCATCAGCGAGGGTTCGTCATCACGGCGTTGCCGCAGCAGCGGGTGCATGACCGAAGGGTCAAGAATACCTTCTTTGTCAATGACATAGCGCTGTTTGATGCCGGATGCCTTGACGATAAAGTCTTCGGATGAATGCTCCTTGGCGGGCACCTCGCCCGCAGCAATCGCAGCCGCATTTTCCGCGTTATAGAAGTCCGCATGGGCATTGAAGGCCACGACCAGTTCCGCGTTGGTTATGACATTTTCAGGCGTAAAAACACCGGTTCCGGTTATGGCTGGTCTGTGCATTTGGTCCTCCGACGCGTCCCCAAGTGAGACCGGATATATTCACCTGGGTCAAGCATGCCGACATGAGATGACGCAGCGTTGGTGCGATACAGTGGGGGCTTTCGCGCCTATTGGCCGGTCGGGACGGAGTAGACCACAAAGCCGTCTTGCCGGAAAACCTCAGTTGCGCCCGTATTCAGGGCGAATTCATCCAATGTGCTCAGGTTTACGGGACATCCGACCAGAACGGCGGTATGATCAAGGTAATCAATCGTTTCAGCGGATTCACCCAACCGGCGGCAAGGATCACCGTCAGATGGATATCCTGAGCCAAAAAAGGGCAGGGTTGTTTCGGATGGCGCCGAAGGCTGTATCAAGGGCGCGCACGCGCAGACCAACGCTGTGGCGATCAGGCAAATATAAATGCGCATCCAAAACCTCGAAATTTGTGACGACCTGTTTGCGCTCAGATCATCATCTAACGCACGATGGCACAAGTATTTAAAACACGAGATCGTGCAAAGCCATGTCAGATCGTCGTACCGGCTGTGCGGACAAACCCAAGAATTTCTTTCGTCAGCATCCCCGTGCCGGTCGCAATCTGCATCAGGTCAAAGGCGCAGCCCGTGTTTGTTTCGATTGCCAAAGCGCCATCTGGCGTCAGGGAAAGTTCTGTGGACCCATAGCGGTTGGCACTGTGCCGCACGCAATGAAAAGTCACATAATCAAAGGTTTAGGTGGCGATTTTAGTCACCATAGAAGTGCGATTTATCACCCTTGCAGTGCTTTGACGCCCACATCCCCATCGGCCTGCGCGCGGATGGCGAGGGCTGCTGCATAGCTGCCAGCCGCCGTCGTGAAATACGGTATCTTATCATAGAGCGCGATTGAACGGATCGACTTGCTGTCGTCCACGGCTTGTGCGCCTTCGGTCGAGTTCATGACCAGATGGATCGCCTCATCCTTCATCATATCGGTTACGTCGGGGCGACCCTCATAGACCTTGTTGACGATGCCGCAGGCCATATCGTGTTCGTTCAGCCATTTTGCGGTCCCACGGGTGGCGACCAGAGTGAAGCCCTGCTCGAGCAAAATTCGTGCAGCGCTCAGCATGTCGTCTGTCTTGTCCGCATCCTTGATCGAGATAAACGCACAGCCATCCGAGGGCAGCGGATTGCCAGCGCCCATCTGCGCCTTGAGGAAGGCCCGGGGGAAATCGCGATCCCAACCCATCACCTCACCGGTGGAACGCATCTCCGGTCCCAGAATGGTGTCCACGCCGGGGAAACGCGCAAAGGGCAACACAGCCTCCTTGACCGAGAACCACGGCATGTTCGGGTCGGCCAGCGTCATGGGATCACCCAGCGGCAAGACGTCTTCGTAGGCCGCATCTGCGTCATAGGCGGGGCGCAGCGGGAAATTGCTGAGCGGCTCGCCAGCCATGATGCGCGCGGCGATCGAGGCGATGGCCGAATCCGTGGCTTTGGCGACAAAGGGCACCGTGCGCGAGGCACGGGGGTTGACCTCAATCAGGTAAATCTCGCCGTCTTTGACCGCGAATTGGATATTCATCAGTCCGACCACATTGAGCGCTTTGGCCAGGGCGTACGTCTGTTCTTTGACCTGCTCAATGATTTCGGATTTTAGCGAATAGGGCGGCAGTGAACAGGCACTGTCGCCGGAATGCACGCCCGCCTCTTCGATGTGCTGCATCACGCCGGCCACGTGCACGTCCGTGCCATCACTCAGCGCATCAACGTCAAGCTCAACCGCGCCTGTGAGGTAACTGTCGAGCAGCACGGGGCTGTCGCCCGAGACCACGACCGCCTCGGAAATGTAGCGCTCAAGACTGGCCTGATCACGCACGATTTCCATCGCGCGACCGCCCAGCACATAGGACGGGCGGATGACCAGTGGAAAGCCGATTTCCTGCGCAATCTCCAAGGCTTCAGCATCAGAGTGGGCGATGCCGTTTTTCGGCTGTTTGAGACCCAGACCCTGCACCAGCTGCTGGAAACGTTCGCGGTCTTCGGCCAGATCGATGGCGTCCGGGGTCGTTCCGAGAATCGGAATACCGGCTTCTTCCAACGCATTGGCGAGCTTGAGCGGGGTTTGGCCGCCAAACTGCACAATCACACCGTGCAACGTGCCGTTCTCTTGCTCAACCCGCATGATTTCCATCACATGCTCAAAGGTCAGCGGCTCAAAATACAGCCGGTCAGAAGTGTCATAATCTGTCGAGACCGTCTCAGGATTGCAGTTGATCATGATCGTCTCATAGCCCGCTTCGGTGAGGGCATAGCAGGCATGACAGCAGCAATAGTCGAATTCGATCCCTTGGCCGATCCGGTTCGGGCCGCCGCCAAGGATGACAACTTTTTTGCGATTGGTCGGGCGGGCCTCGCATTCGGCTTCGCCAAAGACGGGTGCCTCATAGGTCGAGTACATGTAAGGTGTTTGCGCTTCGAATTCAGCGGCGCAGGTATCAATGCGCTTGAAGACTGCAACCACACCGTGGTCCAGGCGAGTGCGTCGGATGTCTGTTTCGTCGCGTTCTGTCAACTCGCCAAGGCGCGCATCGGTAAAGCCCAGCATCTTGAGATGGCGCAGCGCTTTTTCGCTCGCAGGAAGTCCTTGTGCGCGCAGGTCTTTTTCTGTCTCGATGATCTCGCGAATGCGCGCAAGGAACCACGGGTCGAACATGGTCACATCATGGATGTCCTCATCAGACAGCCCGTGGCGCATAGCCTGTGCGATTGTGCGCAACCGTTGTGGGGTCTGCTGGCTTATGGCCTTGACGATTGCGGCACGATTGGCCCCTTCGTCGACCCAATGACTGACACCAACACCGGGAATGTCTATCTCGTTGAACCCTGTCAGGTCCTCTTCCATCGAGGCCAGCGCTTTTTGCATGCTCTCGTGAATGGTGCGCCCGATGGACATCGCCTCGCCGACGCTTTTCATGGCCGTGGTAAGGTTCGGGGTGCTGCCGGGGAATTTCTCAAAAGCGAATTTGGGGATTTTGGTGACGACGTAGTCAATTGACGGCTCAAAACTGGCAGGCGTCACCTTGGTGATGTCGTTGTCCAACTCATCCAGCGTGTAGCCGACCGCAAGCTTGGCGGCAATTTTGGCAATCGGAAAACCTGTCGCCTTTGACGCCAAAGCAGACGAACGGGACACGCGGGGGTTCATTTCGATCACGACCATCCGGCCATCCGCAGGGTTGACCGCCCACTGCACATTCGACCCACCCGTCTCGACCCCGATCTCGCGCAGGACCGCAATCGAGTGGTTGCGCATGATCTGGTACTCTTTGTCCGTCAACGTGAGGGCAGGGGCCACGGTGATACTGTCGCCGGTGTGCACGCCCATCGGGTCCACATTCTCGATGGAACAGACGATGATGGCGTTGTCGGCAGTGTCGCGCACCACCTCCATCTCGAACTCTTTCCAGCCCAAAAGGCTTTCGTCCACAAGGATTTGGCCGACGGGTGATGCATCCATGCCCGAACGGCAGATTGCTTCATAGTCGTCGCGGTTATACGCCACGCCGCCGCCTGTGCCGCCCATCGTAAAGGCGGGGCGGATGATCGCGGGCAAGCCGACCTCTTCAAGGATTTCAAGCGCCAGACGCACGCCTTCCGCCAGATCTTTCTTGCCTTTGGCATCCTTGGGGGCGGTGACGATCGCGGCTTTGGGGTTTTCGATACCCAGCCGGTCCATCGCCTCGCGGAACAGCTTACGGTCTTCTGCCATTTCGATGGCTTCGCGTTTCGCCCCGATCATCTCGACGTTGAACTTGTCCAAAACGCCCATTTCTTCGAGCGCCAGTGACGTGTTCAATCCCGTTTGCCCGCCCATGGTGGGCAGCAGCGCATCGGGACGCTCTTTTTCGATGATTTTGGCGACCATTTCGGGGGTGATCGGTTCGATGTAGGTAGCGTCCGCCAGTTCGGGGTCGGTCATGATCGTCGCGGGGTTGGAATTCACGAGGATTACGCGGTAGCCTTCTTCTTTCAGCGCCTTGCAGGCTTGCGCACCTGAATAGTCGAATTCACAGGCTTGACCGATCACGATAGGGCCGGCACCGATTATCATGATGGAGTTGATGTCGGTTCTTTTCGGCATGATCGGGCCCCCAGTTTCAAGAACGCCGTGTGCGTTCAAATTGTTCTGCGTTATAGGCAAGCCGGGCTGCGGTGCAAGGGGGAAAGGCGTTTGCGGATCAGCCGACGAAAAAGCTGCGCACGGCCGCTTCGAATTCACGCGGTTTGTCGGCATGCAACCAGTGGCCCGCACCCCGCAGTTTTGCAAACTTTGCACGCGGAAAAAGTGTTTTGATCAAAGTACGGTGCTGTGGCTGCACATACTCCGACGTTGCCCCGCTCAGGAAAAGGGTCGGGCTCTCGAAAGGACCATCAAGCTGCGGGAAAGACATGATCTTATCCATATCGTTTTCCAGCGTCTCCAGATTGAGCCGCCATCTTTTTTCGGCCAGATCAAGCGACTGCGTGAAAAAACTGCACAGCGCAGGCTCAACCCCAAGCTCTGCCAATTGCGCCTCTGCATCCGATCGGCGCGCCACCTTTGTCAGATCGACCGCTTTCATGGCGTGAATAAACGGCAGTTGACTGTGCGTGTAAGTTACTGGCGCGATGTCGGCGATGATCATGCGGCTCACAATGTCCGGACGCGTCAGCGCCAGCGTCATTACCGCTTTACCACCCATTGAGTGACCGACCAGCTGCATGGGATCGCCCAGATTATCGATTGTTTCGGCAAGATCCGCGGCCATTTCGGGATAGCTGTGCGTATCCGTGTGCGGGCTGAAGCCGTGGTTGCGCAGATCAACCGTATAAACACGAAAACTGTCCGAAAGCCGTTTGGCGATCACACCCCAGTTGCGCGCAGAGCCGTAAAGGCCATGGACAATCATCACGGCGGGGGCGGTTGCTGCGCCAAATTCGTTCACGTTCAACATGGCCAAGGGCTAGCGGATTTTGTTGCGCTCTGCCAGAACCATTCCCTGTAAGATACCCCGACAGAGAGGCGAGTGATGCAGGAAGCCGAGCAAATTGCAGAAAAGGTCAAAGCGCTGCGTGATCTTTTTCGGGTACACATGGGTATCAGAGCGCCGACCTTGGCAAGGGCTGCGCATCGGGCCCGGCGACAATTACCGCAAAGCCTGCGCGCCAAGGCCAAAATGCTGGCCGAAGCCGAGACCATGGCACTTAACCCGAAACTGGCACGGCGGCTCGACATGGGGGCGTTGGACAGCGCTTATGTGGAACTTGCCGACCATCTGGAGGCTATTGATCTTGCGGACAAACGGTGGGGTCGTCTGTTGAATATGCTTGCGGGTATCGTGCTGAACCTGCTGATCTTTGGTGGATTGGCTTTGTTGTTCCTGTGGTGGCAAGGTCTTGTGTGACGACACGGCGCATCGCACGGGTTGGCTGTCAGGCGGTGGCACAACTTGCTTTTTGCATTCGGTATCACTGCAAGACCGTGCAAAACCTTGCGCCCGCCCCACAGGGATCAATGCGATACGCCTATGTATCTAAAAGACACTGGGGGCGCGCGCAGCAAGGACGCCGCGTCGTCGCGCAAAGGGCTGCTTTCATCACCTTGTGAATTTTAAAGCGTACCAAGACAGAGAAACTAATTTACAAAACTAGTTTTATGGTTATGATGTGTGCATGGATATAAACGAATCTGTCGCCACCGCTCTTGCGGCCTTGGGCCATGCCACACGTCTTTCGGTGTTTCGACTGCTCGTGCGCGCCGGTGATGAGGGTCTGAACGTCGGCGAAATCGGCCACCATCTGAACATGGCGCCGTCAACTCTGGCGCATCATCTTAAGGCCTTGGTGGATGCGGGACTGGTCAGGCAAGAACGACAGGGACGCCAGATTGTGAACAGTGTAAAATACGATGCCATGCACCAGATCGTGTCTTTCCTGACATCGGAATGCTGCATCGGCGTCAAACTCACCCAGGAGGATGCTGCATGAATACAGGTAGCATTTTTCAAACCCAAAAGAAACGATAAATCTAAGGATATCGCTATGACTGAACTTGCGCTGAGTGTTCGATCCTGGGCAGCTGATTTGGTTCACAGATTGTGGGGTGAAGAAAGAGTTTGGTTGGTTTCTGCCAGCCTTCTCGTTGTTTTGTTTCTGATTGCGCCGGAACAGGGCGCGACCAGCGCCGCCTTTGCGGCTCAAAACCTCATCAATGTGGCGCCGTTCCTTGTTTTGTCTATTGGGATTGCCGCTTATGCAGGCGCGACCGGGGCGGACGGTCTGATTGCTCGTGCGTTCACCGGGTCACCGCTTGTCATGATCGTCATTGCCGCACTTGCCGGTGGCTTATCCCCTTTTTGTTCCTGCGGTGTCATCCCGCTGATCGCAGCGCTCTTGGCGATGGGCGTGCCACTGGCGGCGGTAATGGCATTCTGGCTGGCGTCTCCGGTAATGGACCCTTCGATGTTTGTGCTGACAACGGGCGTTATTGGGCTTGAGTTCGCGATTGCCAAAACAATGGCTGCCGTGGGCTTGGGTATCGCGGGCGGGGCAGTAGTTCACATCATGAGCAAGGCAGGCGGGCTGACAAATCCCCTGCGCGAGGGGGTCGGGAATGGCGGATGCTGCGGTTCCTCGGTGCGCGCACCAAAAGACGTGGTCTGGAAATTCTGGCATGACGACGAACGGATGTCGAAGTTCTGGCGGGAGGGGATAAAGACCACCTTGTTCCTCGCCAAATGGCTGACCCTTGCGTTTTTGCTGGAGAGCCTGATGCTGGCGTGGCTTCCTGCGGATCTTGTTGCGCAGACGCTCGGCGGCTCCGGACTTGCGCCCATCGCGGTTGCGACAGTGGTTGGTGTACCGGCCTATCTCAACGGTTATGCAGCGCTCCCCCTCGTGGGCGGTCTGATTGAGCAGGGTATGGCGCCGGGGGCAGGGCTTGCCTTTCTGGTGGCGGGTGGGGTGACATCGTTACCGGCGGCCATTGCCGTCTGGGCATTGGTCAAGCGGCGTGTCTTCTTCCTTTATGTCGGGATCGCGCTGACCGGGTCCTTTGTCGCGGGACTGCTCTTTCATATATGGACGTCGTTTTAAGGGTCCGGGCGCATCGGCGGCGCAAGGGCATGCGGCACTGAACGCCAAAGGCAGCACGAAACAACTCAGAGCAGTCTGTTTTTGCTCTGAGTTGGATCAATGGCCGCCGCTGAACACAAGGGTCTGCACCGGCATCAGCAACAGCCTGAGCCGCAGCCCCGCCGCATGGACGACACCAATGGTATCGATTACATGCAGCGCTATTTTATGCGGGGTGCTCAAGCTCTCATCCTCGAGCCGTTCATGATTGTCGGTGTAGACATTCGCGATACAGTTACTGCCCGGCGGCAGCGCCTCGGCGGTCCCGTCATAGAGAGGTTCCAGATACACCATGATGCTGCCCGGCTGCTGGTTGTTTTGTGGATCCAGAAGCCGGTCGCTGGGTCGGACCTGCCCGGACGGGATCACATCCTGAACCGCCACGACCACCATCGGAATGACGGTGAAGGGCTTGGTCATGCAACCGATTTCACCAATCATACCCGGCTTGATGACCTGCGCGGCCATTTGGTTGAAACCTGCCTGAAAGCGGCTTCGCCCAGACGTCACGGGCACCAGCACGCCTGCCGGTCGCAGGACCGGGCTGATATAGTCGCCAACCTGCAGGCTGAGTTGCTCAACCCGACCGGTCACACCCGCATAGACCACGGTTTTTTCCAGTTCGGCGTTGGCCGCATCAAACTGTGCCAGCGCGTTATCTTTCTGCGCCGGTATCAGGGAATCGATCCGTTCCTGCGTCTCGGCCTGTTGCGCGATGGCGGCATCACGCTGCGCTGAGCGTTGCGCGACAAGGTTTTCAAAGCGGTCGATTTCAGCAAGGCGCACGGCGGTCGAACCCTGATCGCGCAGGGTCACGTTGCGCTCTAATTCCTCTTCCGCCTGCCTCAGGGCCGCGGTGGCCCCGGCGATAGATGCAATCGCTTCGGTCAAATCGGTTTGCGCCACTTTCAAGGACGCATCAGCCTCAGCAATCATTGCCTTTGCGGCTTCGACCTGTGCGCGTTGCGAGTGATCTTCCAACCGGAATATCGGCTGGCCGAGGTTCACCAATTCGTTGTTCTTGACGTAGATTTCCAATACCCGGCCCCCGGCCTGCGGCAATATCGTGACGGTGCGAAAATAGGACACAACGGAATTTGTGGCCGGGTGAAAATAAAACAGCGTCGTAATCACGGTGAGTGCCATGATCGCGCATCCGGTTATGCCCCACCTGAGTTCATACCAGACACTGAAGAGGTTGATTTCGATGCCTATTCTCTTGCCCTGTCGGAACCGGCGGTAAAGATAATCGGGCAAGATCGTGAACAGCGCGCAGATCAGTGTCTCAAGCATCAGAGGTTTCTTTCGGGGTCGGCGTCACCGGCGTTTCGCTGTTTTGGGATGTTTGCGCGTTGGGCGCCGCATCGCGCGACCCGTTTCGATCAATCGCATCGGCAATGGCGCGCAGCGGGCTGCTGAAATCGGGAAACTGGAAACCGGCCACAAGGATCGCGGCCACCCAGAACAGCCCGTTATGCGTAAACAGGGCAAGCAAGGACAAGATTCCAACCAGTTGGAACTGCGGGTGGTTCGATTTATGCGCCAGCTTTTCCGGGATCGCATGCAGCGTGAAATAGGCCACACCGATCAGGATTACGACACCAACCGTAAAAATGACCATGAAAGTAAAAAGGTAATCACTGCCGTCAGCCGCCGCTACATATTTGGGAATATGCCCGGTCGCCATGGGGTGAAGCGTTGCAGGTTCCATGCGTTCTCCAAAGTGGTACCACAGACGCAGACCTCTTCGGGCCCAAGATACCAGAACCTACATAGCGAGAAATCTGCTGGCATTGCAATGCCGCGTCTCGGGTTGCCCGCACGACACGGTAACCCGCACAGAGTTTCGCTTGACGCGGGTCGGAATCTCGGGGAAGGGTTGGGAGATGGTGTTCGGCAAGTCAAAAGCAAACCGGACTGAAAAGGGAATACGGTGCGGCGTTCGTAACAGACGCCAAATCCGTGACTGCCCCCGCAACTGTAAGCGGCGAGCGACCCCGATGATCACCACTGGATGCATCCGCATCCGGGAAGGATCGGGCAAGCTGCGACCCGCGAGTCAGGAGACCTGCCATCATTGATGTAACTTCAACCCGGGCGGGGTGTCCGGACAGGAGGTCATGATGGATTTACGGGCCAACCCGTTGAAAAGTACATGTCCCAAAGTGCACCCTGCGCAATCGCGGAGGGCGACATGGGAACACCGACACATAGAATAACAATCTGCACATCCTGCCGACATAAAGGCACCGACTGTAAACCGGGCTATGAGCTGATTGCCAGACTGCGCGCGGCGATTGCTGCTGCGGGTGACAGCGTCACCGAAGAGTTCGAGATTTCCGGCGTTGCCTGTATGGCAGGCTGTGATCGCCCCTGCACGGTTGCCTATCACGGAACGCGCAAGGCGACCTATCTTTTTGGCGATATAGAGCCGGATACGGATATTGGCGATCTGGTCAGTTTTGCACGTGATTACGCACTGCTGGAGGACGGGTGGTGTTCGTCGGTTGATCGTCCCGGCAAATTACGCAAAACCACGCTTGCGCGCGTGCCTGCGGCCATCATTGCGCTGGAAGACAGCGATGTGCGTGTCTCATGAACGCCACGGACCTCGTCGCGGAGAACATCAGCTGGGCGCCGCGCCGCAAAGAGCCGCTCTTGCTGCAACCGACCAGCTTTCGCGCCGCACCCGGCAGCGTGATGGGTGTTGTCGGCCCAAATGGGGCGGGTAAATCCACGCTGTTGCGTCTGCTCTACCGGTATCAGGCGCCGCTGAGTGGCCAAATCAGGATCGGTGGAGACGACATCTGGTCGATCCCACCGCGCGCCGCTGCGCGAAAGGTTGCGGCGGTTTTGCAGGAACAGCCGTCGTCCTTTGGACTGACAGTGCGCGAAATCGTGACGCTGGGTCGCGCACCGCACCGCCTTGGTTTTGCCACCGCAGGCGCGAAAGATGCGCAGATCGTCGAGGTTGCGCTTGATACGCTGAACCTGAGCGATTTGGCAGATCGGGACCTCGCCAACCTGTCGGGCGGTGAACGCCAGCGGGTCATGGTGGCCCGCGCCCTAGCGCAAGAGCCTCAGGTGCTGGTGCTGGATGAGCCGACCAACCATCTGGACATCCGCCATCAGCTTGAGGTGCTCGCCCTCATTCGCGCGCTGGATGTGACGATTATCGTCTCTCTGCACGATTTGAATGTCGCGGCGGATGTCTGCGATACCATTCTGCTGCTCGAAAACGGACATACGCGTGGCGTGGGGCCGCCTGATGCGGTGCTCACTGCGCATAGTGTTTCGAACGTATTTGCGGTTGAGGCGCGCGCAGAACAGCTTAGTCCGAGCAAGACCAAACACTTATCCTTCCACCTTCCGCATTAAGGCAAGCACACGATGAAGCCGACACGTATACTTTCTTCCCTGTTTATGATCCTGATGGGCACCGGCCCGCTGGCGCAGACAACGGTGCAAAGCTGCAACCGAACCGTCACCTTCGACGCGCCGCCGAAGGCTGCGATTTCCAACGACGTCAACCTGACTGAGATGATGCTGGTCCTTGGGCTGGCGGACCGGATGGTGGGCTATACCGGTATCTCCGGCTGGAAAACGCTGGACGCGGAGATGACGGCGGGTGTCGAAGCCCTGCCCGAATTATCCGCCAAATACCCCAGCAAGGAAGTGCTGATCGGGGCGGATGCTGATTTCTTCTTTGCAGGTTGGAACTACGGCATGAAAGTGGGCGGTGAAGTGACGCCCGAGACGTTGGAGCCCTTTGGCATCAAGGTCTACGAGCTTACCGAAAGCTGCATTCACATCGGTGAGAAAGCCGCCGTCAGCATGGAAGATATGTATGCCGACCTGCTGAACCTTGGCGCGATCTTTGACGTATCCGAAAAGGCGGAGGCACTGGTGGCAGGCTACCGCGCGGAACTGGACAGCTTCACCGCGTCATTGTCGCCCCTCAGCACCCCGCCGCGCGTATTTGTCTATGACAGCGGCGAAGACGTGCCCTTTACCGCCGGGCGCTATGCGATGCCGAATGCGCTGATCGAGGCTGCAGGTGGGGTCAATATCATGAACGGTCTGGAGAAAAGCTGGGCGACGGTTGGATGGGAAACCGTTGTCGAGCGTAACCCCGAAGTGATCGTTATCGTCAACTACGGCGATGTCACGGCGGCGCAAAAACGCGCGTTCATGATGTCCAATCCTGCTTTTGCACAGCTTGATGCGGTCAGGAACGACCGTTTCGTAACGCTGGAATATGTCGAGGCGACACCGGGTCCACGCAACATCGCCGCCGTCAAAACGCTTGCTGCGGCTTTACGGGCGGAGTGAACCCTATGGCAAAGACCGCAGCAGCACGATCCGGGCAGTCTGCGGTCTATCCTGTCGCAATGATGTGCGGTTGGATCCTTTTGCTGCTATCGCTGACGATGGCGGTCAGCATTGGCGCTGTTTCGATCCCCTTTTCGACAGTCTGGGGGGTGGTGTTGAATAATACAATTGACACGTCTTTTGTCGGCGATTGGTCAACAGGACGCGAAGCGATTGTTTGGGACATCCGGTTTCCACGCGCTTTGCTGGCCTGTTTCGTCGGCGCGGGGCTGGCGATGGTGGGCGCAAGTCTGCAGGCCGTCACGCGCAACCCGCTTGCAGATCCGCATCTGTTGGGGATTTCTGCGGGCGGGGCTTTTGGCGCCATTCTTGCGCTGCTCCACACCGGATTGTTCCTTGGGCTGCTGACGGTGCCTCTGTTGGCCTTTGCGGGGGCCTTGGGCGCGACGCTGCTGGTACTGGCAGTCTCGCAATTCGCCGCGGCAACCAGTGCGGACAGGCTTGTGCTTGCCGGGGTTGCCGTATCATTCATCGTGATGTCGATGGCAAATGTGCTGATTTTCCTTGGTGACCCGCGCGCGACCCATACGGTTGTGTTCTGGATGCTTGGGGGCTTGGGGTTGGCGCAATGGAACCAGCTTATCTTTCCGCTGATCATTCTGGTTTTCTGTGGCGTCTATCTGCGGATCAATGCGGGTAACCTCAATGCAATGACAGTCGGGGATGAAACCGCGGCAACGCTGGGCCTGAACGTGGCACGCTTTCGCTTGTCGATCTTTTTCATCGGCGCGTTGATCACGGGGGTGATGGTCGCGTTTTCCGGCATCATCGGTTTTGTCGGACTGATGGTGCCCCACATCGTGCGGTTGATCGTTGGCGGGGATTACGCGCGCGTTTTGCCAGCGTCGGCCTTGCTGGGGGCTGTATTTCTGCTTTGGGCGGATATTGTCGCACGCACGGTCATGGCCCCTGAGGACATGCCGATCGGTATCGTCACCGGTCTTGCAGGCGGCACCTTTTTTGTCTGGTTGTTGCGCCGCAGACAACGCTGAGGTTACCGTCCGAAATATAGCCGGGCCGCTTGGACGCGCTGCAAACCTGGCCGCGTCTTAGACATTCACCGCAATGGATTAAAACCTGTGGCTGAAACGCCCAAAGGCTATTTTTCTCGGCGATGCCGGCCGTAATTGTCGGAAAATGTCAGGTCCTTCAGGGCAAAAATGCTGAAATTCAAGCATAGCGTGTCGACAGATCAAAATTGTATTGTTAGTCTTCTCGCTATTGTAGAAGTGAATTTGGACTAAAAAGACCTTTTCAGCGCCAGCCCCGGCGCCTGTGGACGGCAGGCGCCAGGGGGCCACCGCGCTGATTTCTCGTGCATTTGTTGCGGTTTTCTTGAGCCGCAAAGACAAGGCGCATTTTGATGAAGTTTGCAGAACTGGACACATCATGACACTTCGATCGATCTGGCCGGTGATGGCGTTGGCGGTTGTTGCTGGATGTTCATCGCCAGTGTACCGCGGCTCTGTCGCGTCTTTTGGCGAGGCGACGGAAGCGGCCGCGCAGGCGCAGACCAAACGGCTCGGTACGTTGACAGAAAACCAGATTTCCGACATTCGCGGCGACCTCGCACAAGATGGGGTTTTTCTGGCCTATGCACCGGAATGTGCCTTGCTTGCCGTGCCGGGGTCTTCGATTGAGGATTGCAAGGTGGTGCGGCGCGACGGTGCGCCAATAGAAAACCCTGAAAGCTTTGCCTCCATCGCGGCGCTCAACAAGGCCATGGGGGAATATGGCGCGAACCTTGCGGCCCTTGCGGCCGATGCAGCACAAGACGGCGCCGCGTTCAACACGTCGTTGACCAACCTTGCAGTGTCCGTCGAGGGCCTAAGCTCGGCGCTGGGCGGGGCAGGGACAAAAGATCAGTTCGAAGCGGTGGGGGCGGCATTCGGGGGCATTGGCACCGCCACATTTGCAGGTGCGCGCACCGCCAAGCTGCGCGAGATTATCGTGGCGGTCGATCCGCAAATTCAGCAGGCCACCGGGTTGCTCAGTGCTGCCTCGGAAGCGCTGACCCTGAGCGAAGTCACCACATCCCTGCAGCGTGTGGAACGTGCGGAACGTGCGCTCGCGGCGGCCTATGCCAACAATGCATCAACGCGCGATGTGCAGCGTTTGCAGGACAGGCTTTTTGATGAGGTGGCGGCGCTGAAACGCAGCGCGGCGGCCAGAGATGCATATGCCAATATCGGCCAGACACATGCCAAACTGGCCAAGGCATCCCGAGACAGCGCCAGCAAAGAGGATTTGCAAGGCTCGATTGTGGAGTTGTCCAAGCTGGTCAAGCTCCTTTCGGAGTCCGCCGACCCATTTTGATGACAAAGGAATGTTAGATGTCCAAAGCGCGTTTAAGCAACTGGGGTTCCTGGCAACAAACCCGTAATGCCATTGCGGTGAACCTTGGTTACAATATCGAATCCCGAAACCGCCAGACACCGGGTTCAGCAGCGGAACAAGAGTTCTCCGACAACATCGACGACTTGCTCAAAAGCATGCAGGTTCACGCTTTAAGTGGTTTGCGCCAGATTGATCTGGAGATAGCGAATTCAACTCTTCTTGAGGATATCGCGGCGGCATCTCGCGATATCAAGAAAGAAACCGATCGTATCAAAGATGCGACGGACCGCCTTGACGACCTTACGCGCCTTGTCAAAAAGCTGTCGAAACTGGTCGGGTTGTTCGCCGGTCTGTAATCTGCCTACTTAAATTTGCGCGCGTTAAAAAAATTTGTACAATGCGACTCTGACAGACAGAGAGTTGTAGCGCACGAGAGATGAGCAATACCAAGATCAGAAATATGGAAGAGTTCGCGGCGGTCAGTGGGATTTCACGGCCGACGGTGTCAAAGTACTTCCACAACCCGCAAAGCGTGCGCGCCACGACGCGCAAGCGCATCGAAGAAGCGCTGGAGCATCACGATTATCGCCCGAACATCTATGCGATCAACCAGAATCGGCGCCTGACAAAGAACATCGGAATCGTGGTGCCTTATCTGGCCGATCCTTTCTTTTCGGAAATATCGCGCGTGATTGAGCGGCGCTGCATTGAGGCGGGCTATGCGCCGAACCTGTTTAATTCTCATGGTGAGGCATCGCAGGAAAACGATATTCTGGATGGATTGCGGTCGTTGAAACCGGCGGGCGTTTTGCTGGCGCCACTGGGTCGGCTGTCCGACACGTCGATGATTGAGAAGTTCTGCCGTGATGTCCCGACGGTCCTGTTCGATAGTAATCTTGATGGTATAGGCGATGCTTTCGTGGGTTCTGACAATTACAGTTTCGTGTCGCAAACTGTTGAATACCTTAGCAGAACCGGAGAGCCGCCATGTTTTCTGGAGATGCGGACGCCTGCAAACCCGAACGCCAACAAACGTCGGCGCGCCTATTTGCAGATGATGGAGCGTCTGGGTCTGGAAACACAGGTTATCAAAATTGACGGAGAGGGTTGGGCGTTTGAAGAGATCGGTCGCAATGGCGGCTTCAAACTGCTTGATGAAAAGATACTAAAGACGGATACGGTTTTGTGCAGCAACGACCGCCTTGCTATTGGCTTTCTGTCCGCTTGCTATGACCGGGGCGTGCGAGTCGGACGAGATGCGTCTTGTGATCTGCGTGTGGCGTCACATGACGATCATCCGCTATCACGTTTTGCCTGCCCGTCACTGACCACCGCTGCACATGACTATGCTTCTGTGTCCGAGCACGCGGTCGAGACTTTGTTCCAATGCATTGAAAATGGCGGAAATTCGGGGGCGAGACCGGAAACGCTTTTTCCCGCGCGACTGATAATTCGCGACTCAGCGTGAGTTAAAAGTTTACGCGCGTAAACTTTTTTGTTGACCGGACGTATACAATGCGACTAGCTTGATTGGACAACATCCAACCATAGGGAGGACACGGATGTCTTTGAGACACGCACTTTGTGCGGCGACTGCTATGTCGCTCATCACGGCAAGCAGCGCATTCGCTGACGGCCATGCAACCACACTCACCATCGCAACTGTCAACAATGGCGACATGATCCGCATGCAGGGTCTGACAGACGATTTCACCGAGAAAACAGGCCATCAGGTAGAATGGGTGACCTTGGAGGAAAACGTTCTGCGTCAACGCGTGACAACGGACATCACCACCAAGGGTGGTCAGTTCGACATCATGACCATCGGCATGTACGAAACGCCCATCTGGGCCAAGAACGACTGGCTGATCTCTCTTGATGATCTGTCCGCCGAATACGACATTGACGATATTCTGCCCGCAATGCGCGGTGGCCTGTCGCTCGATGGCACGCTCTATGCGGCACCATTTTATGGTGAATCGTCAATGGTCATGTACCGCACCGACCTGATGGAAGCCGCAGGCATGGAAATGCCCGACGCGCCCACTTGGGACTTCATCGGGGAAGCCGCACGCGCCATGACGGACAAGGACAACGAGATATACGGTATTTGTCTGCGCGGAAAAGCGGGTTGGGGCGAAAACGCAGCCTTCCTGACGGCGATGTCCAACTCCTTTGGCGCGCGGATCGTGGATGAAAACTGGGTCCCTCAGTACGATTCCGATGCATGGTCCAACACGCTCAACTTCTACATCAATCTGATGAATGACGCGGGCCCTCCCGGTGCTTCGACAAATGGTTTCAATGAAAACCTGTCGCTGTTCCAACAAGGCAAGTGCGGCATGTGGATTGACGCGACAGTTGCTGCGTCTTTCGTGACCAACCCGGACGATTCAACTGTTGCGGACAAGGTCGGCTTTGCGCTGGCACCGGACAATGGTTTGGGCAAACGATCCAACTGGCTTTGGGCCTGGGCGCTGGCAATTCCTGCGGGCACCGAAAAGGCTGACGCTGCGAAAGAGTTCATCGAATGGGCGACTTCGACCAGCTATATTGAGCTTGTTGCGGAAAATGAAGGCTGGGCCAACGTTCCACCGGGCGCACGGACATCGTTGTATGAGAACCCGAACTATCAGGACGTTCCCTTTGCCAAGATGACACTGGAGAGCATCCTGTCGGCAGATCCGAACAGCCCAACAATCGATCCGGTCCCATACATCGGCGTACAGTTCGCCGCGATCCCTGAGTGGGCCGGTATGGGTTCAGAAATCGGTCAGGAGTTCTCAGCAGCTCTTGCCGGTCAGCAAACCGCTGACGAAGCACTGGCAAAAGCGCAAGCGATTGCCACTGATGTAATGGAAGCCGCCGGGTACTAACCGCGTCTTTCTGCCGGGGGGCTGGCCGCAGCTATGCCCCCCGGATACACTGAAATCTCTATAATTCACACGCATTGAAACGGCTTGTCCGTTAACGGGAGAGGTACATCCAATGGCTACGCAGCAATCCCGATCAGCAGCCAGAATAATGATGGCCCCGGCTGTAATCCTGCTTTTGGGCTGGATGCTGGTGCCGCTGACCATGACGCTGATGTTCTCATTCAAGAAGTATCTGCCGCTGCGCGGCGGTGATCTGGGATGGGTTGGTTTCGACAATTATGTCCGATTTGTGAGTTCCAGCGCCTTTTGGCCTTCGGTTATGGCAACACTGACCATTGTTGGTGGTGTGCTTGTTATCACGATTGTGCTCGGTGTCGTTCTGGCCCTGTTGCTTGATCAGCCGATGTGGGGTCAGGGGATTGTGCGCATTCTCGTGATCGCGCCCTTCTTCGTGATGCCGACCGTTTCCGCGCTTGTTTGGAAAAACATGTTCATGGATCCTGTGAACGGTCTTTTTGCGCATGTTTGGAAGTTCTTTGGCGCCGAACCCATACAATGGCTCAGTCAGGCGCCGCTGGAATCGATTGTGCTTATTGTCAGCTGGCAGTGGTTGCCCTTTGCAACGCTGATCCTGCTCACCGCCGTGCAGTCGCTTGACAGCGAGCAACTGGAAGCTGCCGAAATGGATGGCGCGCCGTTCTATAGCCGGTTCATCCATATCATCCTGCCGCATCTTGCCCGCGCAATCACAATTGTCGTGCTGATCCAGACGATCTTTCTTTTGTCGATCTTTGCGGAAATCTTTGTGACCACGGGTGGGTCCTTCGGCACCAGAACACTGTCCTATCTCATTTTCCAGCGCGTGCTTGAAAGTCAGAACGTCGGCCTTGGGTCTGCGGGTGGTGTCTATGCAATCATACTTGCCAATATCGTTGCCATCTTCCTGATGCGCATCGTCGGCAAAAACCTCGACAACTAAGGAGGACCGGATATGGCTCGTGCTGTTACAAACAACCGCAAAGCGCTCAATACCGCGATCGCCTGGACGATTGGTCTGTTGATCTTCTTTCCGATCCTGTGGACCATTCTGACCAGCTTCAAGACCGAAGCCACGGCAATCGCGGACCCACCTGTGTTCCTCTTTTTCGACTGGACGCTTGAGAACTACACCGTGGTTCAGGAACGCTCCAACTATGGCCGTTTCTTGTGGAACTCCATCATTATCGCAGGGGGTTCAACCCTTCTTGGATTGCTCGTGGCTGTACCTGCTGCCTGGTCCATGGCCTTTGTGCCCAGCAAGCGGACCAAAGATATCCTGCTGTGGATGCTCTCCACCAAGATGTTGCCGGCGGTTGGGGTTCTCTATCCGATCTATCTGATCTTCATCCAATTTGGTCTGCTTGACAGCATTATCGGTCTGACGATTATCCTGATGCTGATCAACCTGCCGATCATCATCTGGATGCTCTATACGTATTTCCGCGAAATTCCGGGCGAAATTCTGGAAGCGGCGCGTATGGATGGTGCCGGGTTGAAATCGGAAATCCTCTATGTACTGACACCAATGGCGGTGCCGGGGATTGCGTCTACAATGCTGCTGAATTTCATTCTTGCCTGGAACGAAGCCTTCTGGACTCTGAACCTGACAGCAGCAAAAGCAGCCCCGTTGACGGCCTTTATTGCCAGCTATTCCAGTCCGGAAGGATTGTTTTACGCAAAGCTGTCGGCAGCTTCCACCATGGCCATTGCGCCAATTCTCATCCTCGGCTGGTTCAGCCAGAAACAACTCGTACGCGGCCTCACGTTTGGCGCGGTTAAGTAAGGAGCATTGTCATGGGACAGATTACTCTCGAGAAAGTCACCAAGAGTTTCGGTGCAACAGAAGTCATTCCACCCCTCGACCTCACGATCGAAGATGGCGAGTTCACAGTTTTCGTAGGGCCTTCGGGTTGTGGTAAGTCCACACTTTTGCGCCTGATTGCCGGGCTGGAGGATGTGTCATCCGGCGTCATGCGGATTGACGGCAAAGAAGCAACCAACGTGCCGCCCGCCAAGCGCGGTCTGGCGATGGTGTTCCAATCCTACGCGCTTTATCCGCATATGACGGTGCGCAAGAATATCGCATTTCCGATGCGGATGGCTGGGATTGATCAGGCGGAACAGGATAGCCGGATCAAGCAGGCCGCCGCAGCACTGAACCTCACCGATTATCTGGACCGCCGCCCGGGCCAATTGTCAGGTGGTCAGAGACAACGGGTGGCCATTGGCCGTGCCATTGTGCGTGAGCCATCGGCGTTTCTCTTTGATGAACCGCTTTCCAACCTTGATGCTGCGCTGCGTGTGGGCATGCGGATGGAAATCTCGGAACTGCATGAAAAGCTCAAAACCACCATGATTTATGTGACCCATGATCAGGTGGAAGCGATGACGATGGCCGACAAGATTGTCGTTCTGCGCGCGGGCCACGTCGAACAGGTCGGCACACCGCTGGAGCTGTATAAGACACCGCGGAACGTCTTTGTCGCGGGCTTCATCGGCTCACCCAAGATGAACCTGATCGAGGGCGACGAGGCGGCCAAACACAATGCGCATACAATCGGCGTGCGCCCTGAGCATATCGAGATTTCGGCTGAAAGCGGGCAGTGGTCGGGTACCGTCGGGGTGTCAGAGCATCTGGGCTCTGATACATTCTTCCACATTCAGGACAGCGGATTGGCTGATACCATCACGGTGCGCGCGGGTGGAGAAGTTGGTTTCCGCCACGGGGACCGGGTTTACATGACGCCGCGCTCGGATGTTATTCATAAGTTTGGCGATACCGGACTGCGCATCGAATAAGGCGGCGTGCAGCAAGGGCCGCTCCCCTTTTTGACATGTTGTGCAGCCGGAAGATATGACAGCGATGGCGTTTTTTCCGGTTGCGCAATACGTAGGTCACACTGTGGCGCGGACGTATAGAACAGATGGCGGAAACTGGATGAGCTGATGGATGATTTGGTGCAAGGATCCCTCCCGATGAGCTTGGGCAACAAGACGTTGGCAACACTGCCAACAGGCGTGGAACGACCGCGTTATGATCGGTCAAAACTGACGGCTGGCATTGTTCACATCGGTCTGGGCAATTTCCACCGGGCGCATCAGGCATGGTATTTGCACCGTCTGATGCAGCAAGGCGAGGCGTTGGACTGGGCAATCATCGGGGCAGGCGTGCGGCCCGGCGATGCAGCCATGCGCGACAAACTGCTGGAGCAGGATTGTCTGACAACGCTGATCGAACTTGACCCATCGGGGACATCGGCAGAGGTCACCGGCGCCATGATCGACTTTCTGCCGGTCGAAGAAGACAATGCCACACTGATCACGACAATGACGGATCCCGCGATCCGGATCGTGTCATTGACGGTGACCGAAGGGGGGTATTTTCTGGATGGGTCTGGTGCGTTGGACACGAGCCACGGCGACATTATCCATGATGCCACATACCCGGACGCCCCACGAACGGCCTTTGGCGCTATAATTGCTGCGCTCAAGGCACGCCGCGACAGAGGTCTTATGCCGTTTACCTGTCAGTGTTGTGACAATTTGCAGAACAACGGCGAGATTTTACGGCAGGTGATCATCGGTCTTGCAGAACTCAGCGCCCCGGACCTCGCGGATTGGATCAACGAAAACGCGGCGTTTCCAAATGCGATGGTCGATTGCATCGTGCCAGCAACCGGGCAGGCGGAACGCGACCTTGTCCATAAGATCGGCATTGATGATGCCGCGCCCGTAACGCATGAAAACTACCGTCAGTGGGTTATCGAAGATCGCTTTTGCGCAGGCCGCCCCCCGTGGGAAAACGTAGGCGCTACGCTCACGCAGGATGTGCATGCTTATGAAAGCATGAAGATCAGAATGCTGAATGCAGGCCATCAGGTTTTGGCCAATGTAGGTGAAATACTGGGCTTGCCAACGATATCATCTTGTATGCAGGATGCGCAGGTCTCCGCGTTTTTCTCAAAGGTCCAGACCGAGGAAATCGCTCCTTACGTTGATGCTGTACCCGACTTGTCGCCCCAGAAATACCTGGCGTTGATTGAGAAGCGTTTTGCGAACCCCGCAATTCGCGATACGACCCGACGCGTCGCGTTTGACGGTTCATCACGCCATTTTGGATTTGTGATTCCAATCCTGCAGGATGCGATTGAAGCAAAAGGAAGTATCGTCGGTTTGGCCCTTGTTGAGGCCCTTTGGGCGCGTATGTGTGCTGGCCTGCGCGAGGATGGCAGTGTGATTGAGCCAAACGATCCGCATTGGATGGCGCTGACGGAGGCTGCTGTAAAAGCGCGCAGTAACCCCGGTGCATGGCTTGAACAATCCGTTTTCTATGCTGGTGTCGCCGACGATATGGCTTTCAAAGCGGCATTTGATGACTGGCTGACGCTGATCTGGCGCGATGGTGCACGCGCAGCGCTTGATCGATATCTCGCCACTTGAGGTCCGTGCGAAACCTGTTTGTGTTGCACGAGCAACAGGGCCATAGGTGAACCCGCGCATTGTGGGATTGAACCGGAAAACGAATGGCCAAGCTGAAGCAGATAATATTCGACCTCGATGGGACGTTAATTGACAGCGCCCCTGATCTGAGGGCCGCGATGAACGTGGTTCTGGTGGAACTTGGGCGCCAGCCGCTCGACCTGAAAACTGTTATCGGGTTCATTGGCAATGGTGTTGAGAAACTTGTGGCCCGCAGTCTTGCGGCCACCGGTGGTGCCGAGGCGCAGCTGCACCCGCGCGCGCTTGAACTGTTCTTGCAGGCTTATGCCAAAGACAAAACAACGTTGACCCGGCCCTTTCCGGGCGTTTTCGAATGCCTGGACCGGCTGAAAGAGGCGGGAATACCAATGGGTCTTTGCACCAACAAACCACACGGGCCCGCAAATGAGATTTGCGAGGTGATGGGCCTTGATGGGTATTTCGGTGTGATCAGCGGGGCGCTGCCCGATGTGCCAAAGAAACCAGACCCGGCACCCCTTTTGGCCGTGATCGACGCCTTGGGTGGTGATCCGGCAAGCACGGTTTATGTAGGCGACAGCGCGGTGGACTATGACACGGCACGCGCGGCACAGGTGCCTTTTCGGCTTTATACGCAAGGGTATCTGAACAGGCCGCTGCCTGATCTGGATCCTGCGCACCGGTTCGATGACTGGGCACAGGTCGACTTTATACCGGAGCGTTAGTCTGCGTCTTCTACCGCCAGAACAGCCAGACAATCGCCCGGCTGGATCAGACCCGGATGATGGCGCGCGACCAGTAGACCGGGGCGCTGCGCAAACACCTGAAAGGGCGCGCGCCCTGTCGAACCAAGGTGCCAGATCTCGGCAATCAGATCGCCTTTGGTGACATGTTGTCCAAGCCGTATCTTGAAATCGACCAAGCCGCCGGTTTCGGTGAAATGAAAGCACTCATCATCGGGTTGTGTCAGGGTTATGCTGGGATTACGCGTCGGCGTTCCTTGTAAGATTCCGGTGTGGATGAGCAGGTTGCGTATGCCGTTTTTCGCAATCATGACCGTGTCGGGCGTCGCTGTTCCGCCCCCGGCCAGTTCGGTCGTGACAAAGGTTTTGCCCAGACTTTCCGCTGCGTGATCATACATGCCGCGGGAATCTATTTCGCGCATCTCAATGCTATAGGGTGCATTAAAGGCATCGCGGGCTGCCCGGCAACGTGCTTCTTGCGCCTTGTCGTCGAGAATGTGCGACGCGGCAAACGGAAGGAAATCCAGCGTTTTGCCCCCGGAATGAAAATCCAGCACCAGATCTGCCATGGGCAGCAGGTATCGCTGGACATAGTCGGCCATCTTTTGTGTCGGGGTGCCATCGGCCCGGCCGGGGAAAGACCGGTTCATATTGCCGCCATCAATAGGTGAGGTGCGCGTGCCTGCCATAACGGCCGGGTGGTTCATTGACGGAATGGCGATAACGCGCCCGGATATTTTCAAAGGGTCCAGTTCGCGTGCCAGATGATGCAGCGCAATCGGTCCTTCGTACTCATCGCCGTGATTGCCACCGGTCAATACTGCGGTCGGACCGGCCCCGTTTTTGATCACGCAGATCGGGGTCAGGATTGAGCCCCACGCGCTGTCATCGCGGCTATAGGGCAGGCGCAGATAGCCGTGCTGCACGCCGTCTGCGTCATAATCGATTGTGGCATGCACCTGCGTGTCCTGCATCCGTTTACTCCTTGATGACCAGCGCGCGCGGCGTGGTGCACAGGCATTCCGCACCGGTTTGTGTGATCACAATCGGTTCGGTTATTTCCAAACCGCCATCTTCGAGCCAAAGGGCCGGCATAAAATGGAAACTCATCCCCGGCTCCAACACGCTCTTGTCGCCGGTGCGAAAGGACATCGTGCGTTCGCCCCAGTCGGGGGGATAGGACAAGCCGATCGCGTAGCCGCAGCGGCTGTCCTTTTTGAACCCGTGTTTATCGAGTGTTTGGTTGAACGCATGCGCGATATCCTCGCACATGTTGCCGGGTTTTGCCTGTTCCAGCCCCGCAGAGATGGCATCGAGTACGGCTTTCTCCGCATCGAGATATTTTTGCGGTGGCTTGCCCAGAAACAGCGTGCGCGATTGCGGACATTGATATCTTTTATACGCTCCGGCAATCTCAAAAAATGTGCTTTCCCCGGCGCGCAGCGGGCTGTCGTCCCATGTCAGATGGGGGGCCGTGGCGTCCATGCCGGACGGGGCCATGGGCACAATCGCCGGGTAGTCGCCCCAATGACCCTCAGCGCCCGAGATGGCGGCGTGATAGATATCTGCAATCAGGTCGTTTTTGCGCATACCAGGTTCGGCACGCGCGCGGATCACGCCGTGCATGTGCTCAACAATGCGCGCGGCCCGGCGCATGTATTCGATTTCAGTATCTGATTTGACGGCGCGCTGCCAATTCACCAAACCCGTGGCGTCTTTGAATGTTGCGCAGCCCAAAGACTGCTGCAAAGTCAGGTAAGCCGCTGCGGTAAAATAGTAATTGTCCAACTCGAGCCCGATGGAAAAGGTCTCAGCGCCTTGTTCGCGGATCAAATGCGCAAGGTCCTCCATCGGGTGTTTGTCCGGGTTCTGGACGTATGTGTCATCGTATCCGCGAATATTCTCAGCGGTCATATAGGTGGTCAGGCCAGCCCCGACGGCGTCCATGGCCCGGCCCCACCAGATCGGCTTTCCCTCCAGCGTCAACAGAACACCTTGATGCACGTAGAAAGACCAACCATCGTATCCCGTCAGCCAAGCCATATTGGACGGATCAGTGACAAAGAGCGCGTCGAGACCCCGGCGCGCCATCTCGTTGCGTGTTTTGGTCAGGCGCGCGTCATATTCCGCGCGACTAAAGGGGAGCTTGGGCATAGGCCCTCCAAAGGGTCGGTTGCGATGAGGTTAGCATGACTTGGCACACTCACCAGCGATTTTGCGCGATCGTTTATTTTTGAGAGCATTGACGTCGATGGGGATTGCCGTAGCAATAGACCGCATGAAAATTGTTCAAAACCCGTACCGCGGCTCAGGTCTTTTGCACCCCGATCTGGATGACATGCCTTGGACTGCTGCGGATGCGGCACGGCCTGTTAATCTGGTCGCGCGCTGTCCCAAAGCCGGCGAAACACCGCTGCGCGACGCTGCAGCATTGGCCAAGGCCATTGGTGTTGCATCCGTTCACATCAAGGACGAACGGCGGCGTATGGGGTTGGGCAGCTTCAAAGCACTTGGGGCCGCTTATGTGATTGCCTCTGATGCGCAATCTGGTGACGCACAGGGCAAAACCTATGTCACCGCCAGTGCGGGCAATCATGGGCTGTCGGTTGCGGCGGGGGCTGCGGCCTTTGGGGCCAAGGCCTGTGTCTATATCGCAGAGACAGTTCCCGAGGCCTTTGCCGAAAGGCTGCGCAGCCATGGCGCGCAGGTGGTCCGCGAGGGGGCAGTATACGAAGACAGCATGGCGGCTGCTGCAAAAGCCGCTTCCGACAATGGCTATATTCTATTGTCGGACAGTTCATGGCCCGGCTACAGCAGCCGGCCGCATCGCCTGATGGAGGGGTATCTCATTTTGATGGCGGAGGCTGCCACGCAGATTCCCCATTCGCCCACGCATATCTTTTTGCAAGCCGGTGTCGGCGGATTGGCGGGGGCAGCCGCAGCACATGCACGAGAGGTTTGGGGGGATGCTCCGCACATTGTGGTGGTTGAACCTGACCGCGCGCCCGCGCTCAGCGCTTCCATCCAAGCGGGCGGCCCGATTGTTGCCAAGGGTGGTGTGTCAGCGATGGGGCGTCTGGATTGCAAGGAGCCTTCGCTGATAGCGCTCAAAAGCCTTTCGCGGGATGCGGATTGTTTCATGACGATTTCCGAAGCCGAAGGGCTGGCGAGCGCTGCGCGCGCCGCACAAGAGGGCTTTGCCTCGACACCTTCGGGGGCAGCTGGGTTGGCTGGGCTTTTGTCCGGCGCGGGCGCGTTAAAGCTGGACGAGACGTCTCGCGTACTGCTGATCCTGAGCGAAGAGCCTGAACCCGCGTGAGCGCGGCGTTCGAAACCAGTGAATACCGGCTGCGCACAGAGCAGGTGCAAAACCGCATGGCGTCGCTGGATATTGCCGCCCTGCTCCTCACCACTGAGGCTGATGTGCGGTATATCACGGGTTTCATAACGCGATTTTGGGAAAGTCCGACGCGCCCGTGGTTCGTGATTGTCCCGGCGACAGGTGTTCCGATTGCTGTCATCCCGTCCATCGGCAAAGCACTCATGAAAACCACTTGGATCAGTGACATCCGCAGTTGGCGCGCCCCGAATTACGAGGATGACGGCGTTACACTGCTGGCGCAAACGCTTTGCGAAACGGTTCCCAAGGGCGCGCGCATTGCAGTGCCGGGTGGCGGCGGAACGCAGTTGCGGATGCCGCTGCAAGACTGGCAGCGCTTGCAAGCCGCCGCCGCTGGGCGGGTGTTCGTGGGTGACGGCGATCTGATGGCAGCGCAGCGGATGGTCAAATCAGAAGCGGAGATCTCGCGTATCGCCAAGGCCTGTGGCGTGGCGGATCGCGCCTTTGCCCGTGTGCCGGAAATTGCATCGGCAGGCACATCTTTGCGTGATGTTTTCCGGCGGTTTCAGATGCTGTGCCTCGACGAGGGGGCCGATTGGGTGCCCTATCTGGCAGGGGGTGCGGGGCCGGGCGGGGTGCGCGATGTGATCTCGCCTGCGACGGACAGCCCTCTGCAAACAGGCGATGTTCTGATGCTGGACACAGGATTGGTGCGGGATGGGTACTTTTGCGATTTTGACCGTAATTTCTCGATCGGGCCGCCGTCGCCTGCCACTATGTCGGCCCATGCACGCTTGATTGAGGCGACACAGGCGGCTTTTGATGTGGCCAAAGCTGGCTGCACCGCCGCTGATCTTTTCAGGGTGATGGATGATATCGTGACGGACGGGCCGGACGGATCGGATGCGGGCCGGCTTGGTCACGGGCTTGGTCTGCAACTGACAGAACCGCCTTCGCTGATCGCGCAGGATCACACGGTGCTGCAGGCCGGAATGGTCCTGACGCTGGAACCCGGCATTGATCTGGGTGACGGGCGAATCCTTGTGCATGAGGAAAACATTGTGATCCGGGAGGACTGCGCTGAATGGCTGTCAACGCCTGCAGGTCCCGAGATGATGGTACTGCCCGCATGACCCCGCAGGTTTTCCCCTACGACCTCAGCGAGCCGAGCGGCGCGCGTCTTGGTTTGATTGTGTTGCAATCTGATGAGACCATTGAACGCGATATGCGCCGGTTGCTGCCGCAAGATGCACAACTCATGGTCAGCCGTGTCCCGTCAGATCCGGAAGTGACGCGCGATACGCTCGCGTCCATGGAAGCGCACCTGAGCACAGCGGCAGGGCTCTTGCCCGCTGGTTTGAGCTTCGATGCTGTGGGTTACGGATGTACGTCGGGCACAGCACAGATTGGCGTGGACAACGTGGCGTCCCGTATCTGCGACAGCATCGACACGCGGGCCGTAACGCAGCCTCTCTCAAGCCTGCTTGCAGCCTGCGAATACCTCGGGCTCAAGCGTTTGGCTCTATTGTCGCCCTATGTGCTGGCGGTGTCAGAGACGCTGCGCGCGGCCCTGTCGAATGGCGGTATCACGACAGATGTGGTGGGTAGTTTCGAGGTCAGCACTGAGTCAGCGGTCGTCCGGATTGATCCCGCGTCCGTGGAAAGTGCCGCAATGACCTTGATGGCACAGGCTGACGTGGATGGTTTGTTTTTGTCCTGCACAAACCTGCGCACGCTGGATGTGATTGAAAGGCTTGAGACCGACCTTGATCTGCCAGTTCTGAGCAGCAATCAGGTTCTGGCGTGGCATATGATGAAGCTTGCAGGTGTGCAGGCATCGACACAGGCCCCGGGCAGGCTATTTGACCAGACGCGCGCCTAGATACCTTGCAACAGCGTCAACCAGACCCATACCGTGAAAATTGAGCCGAGTGTTGCCAGCAAGACTGAAGAGGCCGCAATCCGCCGGGCGCGACCGTACATGTTGGCAAAGATATAGGCGTTGAACCCCGGTGCCATGGCTGCTGTCAGCACTCCCGAGCGGAAAGCATCCGGCGGCACCGACAGCGTTGTGCCAAACCCCCACATCAGGGCAGGGTGCAGGATCAGAGCGATCACGCAGACCATAGCAATGGCGCGCAGATCGCCTTCGGGTTTGTATTGTATCAAAACGCCGCCCAAGGCGAAAAGGGCCGCAGGCAGCGCCGCCTGAATGATCAGCGACAGCGCGTCATTGACCACTCCGGGTATCGGCGTGCGCGTGACATTGACCAAAAACCCCAGCGCAATCCCGATGACCAGCCCGTTGCGAAACATCGCACGACCCACCGAACGGGCCATCAGCAGCGGGGATTTGCCCCGGTTGCGGGTAATCTCCATCACGGTGATGCCAAGGCCGTAACAAAAGGGCGAATGCAGCGCGACGATTGCAAAGTTCCCGGTGAGCGCATCCGCCCCATAGGCGCGTTCCGTGATCGGCAAGCCCAACAGCACCGAGTTCGAAAACAAACAGCAAAAGCCGATGGCAACGCAGTCTTCCCAGTCGCGCTTGAACAACACACGAGCACCAGCCATGCCCGCGATAAAACACAATGTTGCCCCGGCGTAGAAACTTACCAAAAGGCCGGGGTCAAAGGAATTGCTCAGGTCGATTTCTGCGATGGCCTTGAACAGCAGGCAGGGGATAGCGAACCCTTGGGTAAACCGCATGACACCGTCTATGCCGGATACCGGAAATAACCCTCTCCACACGGCGATATATCCGAACCCGATTACGAGAAAGACGGGCAGGATGACATCAAGAAGGGTTTGCATGGTGCCTCTTTATGCCGCTGCGGGTCTGGGCGGCGAGGGTGGTCAAAATAAAGGTGCGCCTAGGTAACGGGGTAGGTCAGCCGCAGGCCATCATAGGCCGGTTGTATGTGATCCGGCGTTTCCGCCATCACCGTTTCGTAGTCAAGGTCGATATGCATATTCGTGAGCACGGCAGACCTCGGTTTGAGCCGTTCAACCCATTCAAGCGTCTGCGCCAGATGGGAATGGGTTGGATGCGGGTCGCGCCGCAGCGCATCTACGATCCAGCAGTCCAGTCCGTCCAATTTGGTCCAGACGTCATCCGGGATATGCGCAACATCCGGCAGATAGGCGACATCACCGATCCGAAACCCCAGCGCGTCCATGCCGCCATGTCCAACTAAAAACGGCGATAGCGTCACAGGGCCCCCGGCACCGTCAATCGTCACATCCCCGTCAATAATGTTCATATCGAGGATGGGCGGGTAATTCGACCCTTCCGGTTGCACAAAAACATAGCTGAAGCGCTGCATCAACGCGTCTTTTGTCGGGATATCAGCCCAGACGGGCAGGCGCGCGCGCATGTTGAAAACGATCATGCGTAAATCGTCGATACCGTGTACATGATCGGCGTGACTGTGGGTGTAGACAACGCCGTCAAGTCGCCCGATGTTTTCGCCCAGAAGCTGTTCGCGCACATCGGGGGATGTATCAATCAGCACGGTGGTTTTGCCATCAGCGCCAATGCGTTCGACCAATAATGAACACCGCCGCCGCCGGTTTTTGGCATTGTTCGGATCACAATCACCCCAGAGGCCACCGAGCCGTGGCACGCCGCCGGATGATCCGCATCCTAATATGGTGAATTGTATTTCACCCATTATGCGGCGGCCTCAAAGGCTGCGGCCTTGGCGAATAGGCGGTCGAAATTCAACTCAAGTTGCGCTGCAAATTCGGTGTAGTCCATCCCAAAGGTTTCCGCTGCCCGCCGCGCTGTGTGGGCGGTATAGGCAGGCTCGTTTTGCTCGCCCCGATGGGGTGGGGGCGCCAGATAAGGCGCGTCGGTTTCTACCAAAATGCGATCAAGCGGGGCGGCGGCAAAAATGTCGCGCAGGGCCTGAGATTTGGGAAAGGCCGTGATGCCCGACATCGAAAGATAAAACCCCAGATCAAGCGCTGCTGTGGCCAATTCGGCAGAGGATGAAAAGCAATGCATCACACAGGTGAATGCGCCACGATTATATTCGGCGCGCAGGATGCGGGCCATATCGTCATCCGCATCACGCGCGTGGATGATCAGCGGCAAACCGGTTTCCCGCGCCGCATCGATATGGGTATGGAGCGAGGTTTTCTGTACCTCCGCACTCTCGGCGGTGTAGTGGTAATCGAGCCCGGTTTCGCCGATACCCACAAACTTTGGATGCTGCGCAAGCGCGATGAGCCCATCAACGGTCGCAAGTGGCTCGCTTGCCGCGCTCATCGGGTGCGTTCCGGCGGCATAAAAGATCGGTGCATGTGCCTCTGCGATGGCGCGCACATCGGGTTCGTTCTTTAGTTTGGTGCAGATCGTCACCATGCGCATGACGCCAGCCTCTGCGGCATTGGCCACAACCTCGTCGATACGCCCTTTGAAATCGGGAAAATCCAGATGGCAGTGGCTGTCGGTGATATGTGGTTGCGTGCTCATGGTCTGCTCAATACTGCCACCGCGCATCGTGTGCTAGGTCACACGTGTTTGGCTGATCTTGATGAGGGTATCTAGGACGAGAGCCGCAGGGTCAAGGTTCACTGCAAGTCCATGGCGCGCACGTGCGCCGGTCTCCTGCGCGATCTCGGCCCAGGCGCGCGCTGCGGCAGGGTCTGGCGAGAGCCGCATCAAGGTTGCCGCCTCGCCGGGCGTGGCCTCGATAGAAGGGGGTAGGCCAGTTGCCCCGGCGCGCGCCAGACGCGACATAAGCAAATCGAGCAGCACGAACAGCAGATCACGTTTCGTCTCAGCCCCGCGCGCTGCGGCCGCTTCGGCCAGTTTCAATGCGCGCACCCGGTCGAACTGCGGCAGCGCGTTGATGAGTTGAACAAGCTCGGCATATGTCTTGAGGCCATCGAGGTTTGACAGTCGTACAGCCGCCCCAACCGACCCGCCCGACAGTTCGGCCAATGCAGGTGCGTTCCCGCCAGGATCAATCCCCGCCTGCGTAAAGGCTTTTTGCATGTCGTCGGGCGGCAGAGTGCCCAAGCGTAACACGCGGCACCGAGAGCGGATCGTGGGCAAAAGACTGGACGGTTGATGGCTGGTCAGGATCAACGTGGCGCGCGCCGGGGGTTCCTCAAGCATCTTCAAAAGGGCGTTTGCGGCCTGTGGGTTCATGTCATCCGCAGCATCCACGATGACCACCCGCCGCCCGCCATCTGTGGCGGAAAGTTGAAAGAACGAAGACAGGCTGCGGATGTCATCGACAGAAATGACATCACGCATCCGCCCGGTTTTTTCATTTTCTGACCTTATGATGGATTTCAGACCCGGTTCTGCGCCCGCTACAATCCGTCTTGCGACAGGATGCTCGGGGTCAATCGCGAGGGATGTGGGGGCCGGTGGTACACCCAAAAGGCCATCGTCTTCTTGCAGCGGCGTGGCCAGCAGGAACCGCGCAATGGACCATGCCAGCGTCGCCTTGCCGACCCCGCGTGGCCCAGTCAGCAACCACGCGTGATGAAGCCGCCCCGTGGCAAAGGCATCCAGAAAGGTCTGCTCTGCAGTCGCCTGACCAAAAACCTGCAGCGTGTCGCGCGGGTGCGGTGCCCCTTCGATTTGATCCGGGGCTGTCATGCCAACGCCTGATCGACGACGTTGATCACGTCTTGGGTGACGCTGTCCGCATCACGCCCCCCATCCACAAGGCGAAAACGCGCCTTGAACTCTTGCGCCAGTGCCAGAAAACCGGCGCGCATCTTGGCCTGCAAATCCTCGCCAAAGGCCTCAAAACGCTCATCGGCTGTTTGCCGCGATAGCGCCCGGGACAGTCCAATGGCCGGGTCCATATCAATCAGTACGGTGAGGTCAGGCTCTCGACCAATCATCAGATCATGCAGCGTATCCACGACCTGTCGCAAATCCCCGCGCGAGAGGCCCTGATACATGCGAGTGCTATCGGCAAACCGGTCACATATGACGATTTTTCCATCCGCAAGGGCAGGGAGGATCAACCTCTCCATGTGGTCGCGCCGCGCGGCTGTAAACAACAGGATCTCCGTTTCAGCGGACCAGCGGTCGGGATCGCCCTGCAAGACAAGCGCGCGGATTTCCTCCGCCCCCGGAGAGCCACCCGGCTCTCGGGTTTCGACGACCTCGTGGCCCCTGACGCGTAAGTGTTCGGCAAGCCTTTTGGATTGGGTGGATTTGCCCGACCCGTCGATGCCCTCAAAGGAGATGAAAAGTCCGTTGTCGCCTGCGCGCGATATCACGACTGCCCCTCTGGCCCCTGTATCAGCGTCGTGACCAGAACCATGGCTGCTGTCATCATGCGGCTGACAAAACCGCCACTCGGCACGTCTTGATCGGCCACCAGAGGCAGGCGCATTTCCGGCAACCCCTCGGGGGTGAAAACGAGCTCTCCCAGCGGATCGCCTTTGGCAATTGGGGCCTCGATCGGTCCGGTAAATACGACCTCGGCCTCAATTTCACGATCCGCAAGGGCGGGCATCAACACGTTCATGTCTTCGGCTGCGACCAGCCCGACCTGTGGGCTGCTGCCCATCCAGACGTCCGCCTTGGCAAATTCCTGACCTGCCTTGCCAATGTCGCGCATGGCGAACTGTCTGAAGGCCCAGTTTACGATGGCCTGACTTTCCTGCGCACGCGCCGCTGTAGTCTCCAACCCGGTGATCACAAAGATAACCCGCCGGTCGCCCTGCTTGGCCGACCCGACAAGACCGTATCCGGCCTCTTGCGTGTGGCCGGTTTTAAGCCCGTCCGCCCCAATGCCCATGGTCAGGACCGGGTTGCGATTGCGGCTGTTGCTGGGCACGCGGTTGTCGAATGGAAACTCGGTTTCTGCAAACATCGGGTAGAACTCAGGGAAATCGGTGATCAGCCGGTCTGCAAGAATGGCGAGATCGCGCATGGACATCACATGCCCGGTTTGCGGCCACCCGCTTGCATTAATGAAGGTGGAATTGTTCATGCCAAGTTGCTGTGCCCGTTGTGTCATCATGCGTGCAAACCCGTATTCCGTTCCATCGGGGGAAAGCGCTTCGGCAATGACCACGCAGGCATCGTTGCCGGAGACCACGATGATACCGCGCAACAAATCCTCAACGCTGACCGTTTCGCCCGAGCGCAAGAACATGCTGGAACCGCCATAGGACTGTGCGTGTTCTGACACGGGTAAGAGCTCATTCAGGTCCAGCCCGCCGTCGGCTTTGCCCCGCCGCACGGCCTCGAATGCCATGTAAAGCGTCATCAATTTCGACATGGAGGCCGGCGGCAAGGGCGCGTCGGCATTCTTATTGAGCAGCACGGTGCCGGTCGTCTGATCCATCACAAAGGCAGCACCGGCTCTGGTTTCAAAGGCGGCTGCGCTCAATGTTGATGCGACCAGAACAAAAGCGGCAAGAACGATACGAAACATATTTTTTCCTCGCTGACGGATCAATTTGTTACGGCATAGGCGTCTGAATAGCCTTCTGCCTTGATTTGTGCGAGCAGTTTTTTGCGCTCTGATGCCGTGCTGGCCGGCCCGACCAACACCCGCCAAAACGCTTTACTGCTGGATTCCTGTGCGCGCACGGATGACACCATTCCAGCGCTGCGCATTTGTTGTGCGACACGCTCTGCGTTTGTCTCGACGCTGAAGATGCCAACCTGAACATAGGGTTTGTCGAGCGACGATACAGGCAAGCTGGATTGTACCGGTTCGGCTGCGTCAATGGCGGCACTGGCGACTGCGATCGGGTCCAGCGTCTCGGTGATCGTCTCTTCGGTTTGTGGTGTTTGCGGTTCGGGTGGGGATACGGCAACTTTTTCTTTGCGCAAGGCCACGACATTCAACTCAACCGGTGCGCCTGCCAGTACGCCGAGCGCTTCGGCTGCGTCAGACGACAACTGCAAGCGCGGGCCCGGTATGTCACGTTCCCTCCGAAATAGCGCGCCCACGACCGATTGCCCATTCACCTGATTGCGGATCAACACGCGTTCAGGCTCCGCGACATCCGGGTGCGCGACCCATACGCCGCCCAACGACGGACGCCCATCCCACAAACCGGCCTCTTGAGCCGAAAAGACTTCGGGGGCTTCAACATCTTTTTCTGTGAAGTCTGTATTCGCAGTGGGTTCAGGGGTGGTGTTCGCCTCATCCTGATCAGCCTTGAAAACACTTTGCACATCGAAGGAACCTGCGTCGTCACAGCCAGACAATAAAACGCTGAGCGCAATCATAGCGGGAAGTCTGAGGCCGCAAATCGCCATAAAAGGAGGGAATTGAGATATGCTCATTTTGCTGTCCTAGCCTGATTGCCGCACGGGCGAGTTACCTCATCGCCCCGATTTGAACAGGGTCTTTGGGCTAACTTAGCTTGGGATCAACGCTCTGGGAAGGTGAAACAGGGCAAACTGGCAATAATCCCCGATCCGTCAGCAATGAAAATTCATGGTTTCAGAATCGGTTATCACCCACTAGGAGGGTGCCACCGGAGGAGTGGCAGAGTGGTCGAATGCACCGGTCTTGAAAACCGGCGTGCGTGAAAGCGTACCGTGGGTTCGAATCCCACCTCCTCCGCCATCTTTCTTGGGTGTTCCAGAGATGTGATCCAAGTAAAAGGGATGCGAGGGAAACACGTGCTTTCTTCCCCTTCACAGTATTCCAAAGTATACTCCACGATTGCTCGGCGTCTACTGCACAATCCAACGCTTGGCTCCGCGTTGCTCACCGATTTCTTGCTCGGCGGCCAACGGATTGAGGGAGCCCATAATGATCTACGACGCCATCCACTTAGCGATCATACGGTGCTGCACATTCGCCTGTGCCGTGATCCGGTAGAACCCGATGAGCTCGCGCAGTGGCGATGAGATTTTCTCGAAGCCAGAAATGAAAGCGACAATGACGCCAAGCTGAGCGTCGCCTTGCATGGCCAGATACCCGCCGAACAATAAAACGGTCAACGGTCCTAAAGCGTTGAGCAAATTCAAAGCGGATTTCATTGCGAACTTTAAGACAAAAAACCGCATCCGATTTGTAAAGATGCTGTTCACAACATGGTCAGGGTCCGAGCTTGCGTTCGTCTTCATGCCTGAGATGCCGTCCCCGAGATCGCGCAACAGCACGACACGCTCTTCGATCAACACGTTGAGTTTACGTTGTAAAAAAGGCGTGATCACCACCTGTGGGAACAGGAATGCAAGTGCAAAAACGGCAATCTGCGGCTCCACGTAGAGCACGTAGGCGGCAACACCAATCAACATGGCACCGTTGGCGCAGGCGCCCGAAAGCGCTTCGCCTGCAAATCCACCCAGCTTTTCAACCTCTGCACCCACCACCGACACAGCGCGTCCGGCGCCGTCCTCGGCGGAGCTGCTTTTGTCGCCATAAAGTGTGAGAAGGTGAGCGCGGGTGTATCGGTTGGTGCTTTCAGTGTGCCATGATTGATAAAGCCACAAGGCGTATTTGAAAGCTTGGTGCATCAAGATAATCACGGAGTAGGCGATGCCGAATTGCACCAGAACCGCAACATCGCGTGTTTCAACCACTTCGTTCACGATGCGGCGTTGTAACTCAATCGGCGCGAGATTGAGGAGCGCAACGAAGGCTGCCAGAGTACACACCGCGACTTGATGCCATCCTGTCATGCGCCGCACGTAGGTCAGAAGTGACGAGGCCGCGCTGTCATCTCCGGTTTTTACACTTTGCGCGGTTTTTGCGTAAATCCTGATGTGATCATTTCAATGGCCTTCATTAATGCAACCGGTCAACGTAGCGAAACGACCGAAGTTCCCTTCACCACGTCGGGGACGTATGCGAACCATTCAAAAATATGCTGGAAAGGCCCAACCCCGAACAAGGTACACGAGTTATGATAAACCTGTTCACAAGGTTGGGTGCCGGGCGAGGACCGCCCGGTGATCTGGTGAGACTTAGCCGATATGGCGCGTCCGCTCGACACAGTCGCGCAGTTCGCTGCGCATCGTGCCAAGTTCGTCACAAAGCTTACTGTTTTCTACCTTGTTAATGGCGTCATCGAAGGCGTTGATCACGTGCTGCTCACCATTGCGCACCGACGCCATCACGTTTTCATCCACCGTTCCTAAGTAAGACCGCGCTGCAATCACTGCTTCGTTTACCTGCGACATGAAAGAGCCATCTTCGCTGACGTCGTAGCCGTGTTCTTCCAGCTTGCCGCGCAGTTTGTCGATGTGTTTGTCGTGCAGCGCCTTAAACTCGCGAGCGATAGGTTCGAGGTCTTCCTGCGCCTCTGAAACCAATTTTTCAAACCCGTTCTTTACGTCCTTCAACCGGGTCATAAGAGTTTGCAAAGCGCGCTCAGCGTCGTCTCCGAAAATTCCGTTGCTTGATTTGATATTCATCGAAAATCCTCCATTGGTTGCTTGGCTGACCAACGCAGTGACAGGTAAAACGTTCCAAGAAAAATAGTCGTGCTGCGGTGGAACCATGGAACGGATGGCGCGTTGTCACCGCAACGATGTAGCTAAGAGGAGATACACAATGGGACTATTACCAATCCTTACTTTTGCCACTCTGGGTGCCGCCATCGCATTCGCGCTATGGAGCAAATGGCGTACAGAGCGTGAGTTGGACAGCGACAACGACCGGCCCTCCAGCCTTGCGCGCACGACGCCTGACCCCAGATTAAAGCCAGACCAATCTGTGACGGACCCATATGGCGTGACAAAGCGTTCCTAAGGTCTGAAGACCCAGCCCATCGTGCCGCTGAACCCCCAGTTGGTGGTCTGGGTCGTCCCCTGGAAACCCCTCTCGCCATCGTTCTGGCGCGCCGGCACCTGAGCGTGTGCGACAAAGCGGCCCCTGCTGGGCAAAGATACAGCGGCCCAGCAACTCAGCCGATCGGCAGAACCGAACGCTTTTATCCTCATCCTGCTTCAACGCCCCGTTGGTGCAAGATCGTGCTTTCGATAAGGAAGACTTGAGTGGCGTTGCGAGCACGAAAGGCACCATCCTTGGCCTCCGTGCAGTTCTGCAAAATCGACGGTTCGCAAGCGTTAAAGGCGCACCGTGCCCGGCAGTGAAGCGGTCTTTTACTCTACAGGGGGCGCGATCAACGCTCCGACATTGGGGAAGCGTTGATCAACTTAATTTGGACCATGCGCCGATACCGCATGGTTACACGAGGTACTACCCGCCGGGTGTCAGCTTGTAGATCTCACCTTCATCGATGGCCGTGTAAAGGCTGCCATCAGGACCCATGACGACCGAGCGGAAGCGTCCCGATTCCATAGGGAGGGTCATCTCAGTGACGTCCTCAACATCCGTGTTGTCGTCATTGAACATGATAACATCGATGCGTTGGCCGATGGGGGTGCCGCCGAAGCCGATGCCCATGATCCCGACGACCATCGCGCCGTCCCAGTCGCCCCAGGCCTCACCTTCCAGAAACGCAGCCGACGAGGTGCCCTGCGACCAGCCGTTGTTGTTCCAGATCGGCGCCATCGCGTCAGGATATGTGTCGAAATCCGTCATTGGCATGGAGGCCGCCCGTTCATAGCGGTTCATACCGGTTTCCTGATTGGGGCTATAGCCGCAATAGTTGTCCGGGCAGTCGCCACGGCCTGCCATGTTTGGCCGAGGGTCCCAGCCAGCATTGCCGCCATTTTCGAGGATCGTGATCTCATCAGAATGCCATGGCCCGTGTTCAGCTGCGATTGCGGCGCCTGTTTCGGGGTGAAACGCGATCCCCTGAACGTTGCGATGGCCGTAGGTGTAGGTTCGTGCGTCAAAACCGTCGGGGGGGCTGTTTTCAGCGATCGCCTTCCCATCCGTATCCATGCGCAGAACTTTCGCGCCCATCTTCGTCGGGCTTTGCGGAACTTCACCGTTGTGAGTGTCGCCCGTGGTCAGGAAGAGGTGACCATTGGCATCAAACCGCACACGCCCGCCGTTATGTGCGCCGGGGCCGCCAAAGGGGTGATCCGAAGCCGCCATTTTATACGGCACGTCATCGACAATGTCTGTTCGATCCGAAACTGCCGTGAAATCCTCACTCAGCGTGAAACGCATCAGCCGGTTGGTGTGCGGGTCCGACATATTCGACGTCGAATAGACATAGATGCGGCGGTTGTCCGCGAAATCCGGATCGAAGGCGACGCCCATCATGCCTGCCTGACCTTCGCAAAAGAGGTCCGCGCCATTTGAGGCATAGCCTGCGGTCTCACCCACACCGTAGAGCGCATTGACCGACCCGTCGGGCAGGCGCACCGACAGGCCCGAGCATTTCTCGGTGAACAGCATTGTGCCATCATCAAGGAATGCCATGTCCCATGGCTCGTTCAGCCCCTCCAGCACGACCTCATATTGCAGGCTCGTGGTGTTCATGCCGTTTTGCGCAAAAGCGGACGCGGGTAGCAGCGCCGTTCCCGCGAGAAGTGCCGCACCAACAGACAGCGCGGAGATAGATGTGTAATGAGCCATTTTTTCCTCCCAGAATTTAAGGTCTTAGCTTGCCCGGGAAGGCCCTCCCTGGGCAGTCTCTGCTCGGACGCGCCGAGACGTTAACCTTAGGTGTCGGTCTGTCGAACGGTCAATGAATTTCTCCCTCTCTGGTAGAAATTCTCGGTATAGCAAGACGTTATAGGGGTGAGGTCGCTCGAAATCCGACGCCGAACGCTTCAAGAGGTTGGCGACGACGTCGTCAGATAAAACACCCCAACAGGCACTTGGTTTGATGTTGGGGTGCGACGTTTCGGGTCTGGTATTGGCCGCCGCGGAACGCGCAGGCCAATACCGATTACATGCTGGCGTATGCGCCGATTTTTGAAGTGCTGAGGCCGTTGTTCACCAAAGCTTCAACGAAGGTGATGCCGGCGGCGACCCCGTCAATAACGGGCAGGCCGAACTCAGCGCTCAGATCTGACATCAGGTCCGCCATGCCTGCGCATCCCAGAACGATCGCCTCTGCGCCGTCCTGTTCAATGGCCACACGGATTTCTGAGCGGATTTTGTACAGTGTGGCCGGATCGCCTTCTTCGAGCTTGAGCACGGGGATATCCGTTGCCCGAACACGCGCGCATTTCTGAGCGAGCCCGTATTTCATCAGGTTGTTTTCCAAGCCGGGTACGGACCGGGACAGGGTGGTAATCACGCTGAACTTGTTGGCGATCATGCTGGCGGCGTGATAAGCGGCCTCGCCGATCCCAAGGACCGGCACGGAGACTTGCGTGCGCACAGCGTCAAGCCCGGTGTCGTCAAAACAGGCGATGACGATGGCGTCGACATCCGGGTGGCGCGCGATCTCTTCGAGCAGCCCCGGCACACAGGTTGCGACATCCAGAAACCCCTGAATGCTGGCAGGACCGGATTGCGAATTGGTCGCGACAATCTCGGTGTCCGGGCGTGCAACCGCGCGCGCCGCCACCCCGATCTTTTTGGTCATGGAGGATGTTGTATTCGGATTGATTATCAGGATTTTCATGCGCAGTCAGACCTCGCCGCCAAGGTATGCGGCTTTGATCCGGTCATCATGCAAAAGATCCTTGGAGTTGCCTTCGATCACCACATTACCGGTCGCCATTGCATAAGCCCGGTGCGAGATGCTCAGCGCCATGCGCGAGTTCTGTTCGACCAGCAACACGGAGACACCTTCATCCCGGTTGATCGCCACGATCGAGCGCGCAATGTCCTGCACGAGTTTGGGCGCGATGCCAAGGCTGGGTTCATCCAGCAGCAACAGCTTGGGTTTTGCCATCAGGGCGCGTCCGATCACCATCATCTGCTGCTCACCGCCGGACAACGTCCCCGAGGCTTGTGAATACCGTTCTTTGAGGCGGGGAAAACGGGTCAGGATACTGTCGAGCGTATCCTGAATTTCGGATTTATCGCTGCGTGTAAAGGCCCCCATCATCAGGTTGTCCTTGACCGACATATAGGGAAAGACACGGCGTCCTTCGGGAACCATCGCGATGCCGCGTTTCACGATATCGGACGGGTCGGTGCCATCGACACGTTCGCCCTCAAAACTCACCGAACCTTTGGCCGGTTTGGCAAGTCCCGTGATGGCGCGCAGGATCGAGGATTTGCCCGCCCCATTGGCGCCGATCAACGCGATGGTTTCACCCTGATTGACGGTCAGCGAGACACCTTTCAGCGCATAGACATGGTCATAGTAAAGTTCGACGTCTTTGAAATCCAACATGGCTGTCATGGTCTACATCCCGATTTCGTCGTCGGCGCTGCCCAGATAGGCCTCGATGACTTTTTCATTGTTCTGGATTTCGGACGGTGTGCCCTCGGCAATCTTTTCGCCAAAGTTCAACACGACAATCCGGTCCGAGATGGTCATGACCGCTGGCATGTCGTGTTCGACCAGCATGACCGTCACGCCGCGCTCATCGCGCACGGAGCGCACCAGATCGACCATGCGCATGGTCTCATCGTGGTTCATGCCCGCGAAAGGCTCATCAAGCAGCAAGACCTTTGGGTCTGTCGCAAGCCCGATTGCAATGCCAAGCGCGCGCAAACTACCTTGCGGCAGGTTGCTGGCCTGTTCGGCGCTGATCTCGCTCATCCCCAGAAATTCGAGGAGTTCGTCGGCGTATTTCTCAAAGGCCGTGATGTCGTCATGGGCGACTTTCGAGCCCCAGAAATATCCCGCAAGGGACGCCTTGGCACGCAGGTGCTGGGCCACGACAACGCTTTCGCGCACCGTCATGCTTTTGAAAATCGTGGTTTCCTGAAAGGTCCGCACCACGCCCTTGCGCGCGACGATATGGGGTTTGAGGTTGGAGATACGCTCGCCCCGATAGAGCACCTCGCCAGACGAAGTCGGCGTGAACGAAGATATCATCTTGAACAGGGTTGATTTGCCAGCCCCGTTTGGCCCGATCACCGACAGGATTTCGTTTTCCGCCACATCGAAGCTGATCGCGTTGTTGGCGATCAGGCCGCCGTATTTCTTGGTGACGTCCTTGACCTGAAGAAGCGCGCTCATTTGCCACCTCCTTTACCGAAACGAAGGCTCAGCAACCCGTTTGGCAGAAACCGGATGATCAGGATCAGCAGCGTTGCATAGATCAGCATCTGATACTTTCCGAATTCAAACAGCAGGTCCCAGCCGAAATAGAGAACCAGTGTCCCGAGCATGGGGCCAAAGACAAAGCCCAGACCGCCGAGGAAGCAGTTCAGCATGAAATCAACCGAGTCCTTGACCACGAAGGTCGCAGGATAGACCGACTGCGAGATCGACCCGAACATCGCGCCCCCCACGCCCCCGAAGAAGCTGGAGATCGCAAAGATCAGGATGCGGATGTAGGTAATGTTCACCCCGATGGAGCTGGCCAGCTCCTCGTTCTGCTGCATGGAGCGACACAGGTGCCCCAGACGCGAGTTCACGAGCCGGTAAAGTGCGGCGTAAGTGATGACCATCAGGATGACTGCCGTGAAATAGAACGCCATCCGGGAGTTTTCCAACGTGGCGAAATCAGGAACCAGCGGAATGCCAAAGACCGAGATCGCGCCGGGCAGGGGGATATTGGTGATGCCCTTGGCCCCGTTCGTGATGGGCAGGGCCAGTGCAGTCAACGTCGCCACCTGCGTCAACACCAAGGTGATCATCGCAAAATAGACCCCCCGCAGGCGCAGGATCGGCAGGCCAATCAGAACCGCAACCAAGGCCGCGAAGAGCCCTGCCGCTGGCAGCGAGATCCAAAAGGACCACCCCGCCTTGACCACGAGGATCGCAGAGACATAGGCCCCGACCAGCGCAAATGCGCCCTGTCCGATGTTGATCCGGCCGATATAGAAGGTCAGCCAGACGCCCGCACTTGCAATCGCCAGCAGCGCGACAGAGGTCAGCGTGAAGTAAAAGTCCCACCGGCCCGTTGCTGCGATGAAGATGGGGATGCCCACGAAGACCACAGCCAGAAAGGCCAGAACGCCGAGGATTTGGATTTTTGAAAAGTTCATGACGCCATCACCCCCAGGGTTTGCCCATCAGGCCCTGAGGCCGGATCGCGAGGAAAATCATCAGCGATACAAAGATCAGCAGATATGTGATGTCACCGTATTGCGACAGGTAAGCGAGGCCGAAGGCTTCCATGAAGCCGAGGATGAACCCGCCCCAGATCGCACCCGAAATCACACCAGCGCCGCCAATCATCACCATCATGAAGGCTTTGATCGAGGTCGGACCGCCCATGCCAAGGTTGACGCCGGTGATCGTGACCAGCAAGCCACCGACCAGTCCCGCCAGCATGGCACCAAGCGCGAAACCGATCATCGAATAGCGGTCAACATTGACGCCCATCAATTGCGCGGCTGTGCGGTCTTGCGCCAGCGCTCGCAGCGCGCGGCCCGTCTTGGAATATTGCATCAGGGCGATGAAGGCGACGATTGAGAGAATGGCGAGCACGCAGATCAATATACGGTCATAGGGCATGATCAGGCGGAAATCCCAGTTGAAGACTCCGTCGACGATCTTGGGAACACCGCGTTGCTTTTCGCCAAAGATCAACAGGATCAGCGCATCCAGCAAAAACGCGATACCCGCCGCGAGCAGCATTGTGCTTTCTTCCCGCGCAGAGCCCTTAATCACCGGGGCGAATAGGTATCGTTCAATCAGCGCGCCGATGATAGCCAGCGTCATGCAGGACATGAACAGGGCCAGTACAAACGGCACGCCCCATTGTCCGTAAAATGTATATGTGACGAACCCGCCGATGACATACATCTGCCCATGGGCAAAGTTGAGAACATTCATCAAGGCGAAAATCAGGGTCAATCCGAGTGCGATCATCGCATACTGAGATCCCAGATAGACCCCATTGGCCATTACCTGTTCCATGAGCACTTTCTTTCTGTGGTTAACCCCGAACGATCCGTCGGGTGGGAACTGCTTCCGGGCAATGCCGGAAGCAGTGTATCGTGTGTGATGGTTTAGTCGACGCGCGCGATGAACATCGTTTCAAACGCACCGTTCTGATAGACGTTGACAACAAGGGGCACAGCGATCTGACGCTTTTGGCCGAAGGAGGTCATGCCCACATAGGTCAGTTGCTCGTCGCCGTTCATATAGGGGTTTGGCGCTGAGAAATCGTCCATGGACGCCTGAAATGCAGCTACATCTTCAATGGCGCCCGGCGTGGCTTTGAGTGTCTCAAGGATATACTCAAGCGCGTAGACCTTGGTGTTGGATTCGTCGTTGTACTCACCAAACATGGCTGTGTAGCGCTCGACGAATTCATTCATCATCGGGGACGCCAGCTCTGGTGTGGACGCGCCACCCACCGAGATAAAGCCATTGGCAAGATCACCGGCACCTTCGGCCAGAACGCCTGCATCCTGTGCGGTTTCGGTCGAGATCATGCCTTGAAAACCCAACTCACGTGCGGAGCGGATGAGCTGTGGCGCGTTGGCAGGCGACACACCCGACAGCACAAGCAGGTCAGGGCGGGCACGCAGGATTGGCGTCAGCACAGGTGTGAAGTCTGTGGTGTCCACCTGATAGGTGACGTTGTCAGAAACGACTTCCAGACCCAGCTCTTTTGCTGCAGCTACGCCACTTTCGCGCTGGCTCAGTGGATCAGATTCATTGGCGGCAATGAAAGCAACCGTTTTGACGCCTTCGTTCTCCATCAGGTGCTTATAAATCGCAGGACCTGATTGATAGTTGGCGATCATACCCAGCACGGCGTTTGACGCAGGCGCGGAATACAACTCCTTCGGGAACGCATATGGAAAATACATGATGTCGTTTGCTTCGGCGACGGGGCGAACAGCGGCCGCGCCATCATCAACGTTTGGTCCAACGACATAGTGAATACCCTCTTGGGCCATTTTTTCCATGCCCGCGATGGCGCGCTTGGGGTCTTTCTGGTCATCAAACGACACGATCTCGATATCGTAAGTGGTATCACCAATCGTGTAGCCGCCGGTCTCGTTGATCCAGGCAGCGCGGGCCTCCATTGAGCGTTGGTTGGAAATACCCCATGCAGCAGCTGGGCCACTGGTCACGCCCACAAAGCCGATTTTCAAAACCGGATTCTCGGCCGCGGCTGTGGTTGCACCAAATACTGCCAGAGTTGCAGCTGTCGCAGCTGCCTTCATTAGTGATCTTCGTTGCATTCTTAACTCCCGTTGAAATCTAACTTGGCGTGATCCACGCCGTTCTTGGCCGGCAGTTGAATGGAAACTCCACGCGTGCCGCAGCGTCACTTCACGATTGTTAACAATAATTGTCAACACTTTTGTCAAATCTGTCGACAAGTTCTGATGCTTGGCCTAACAATGATGAAGGTTTAAGCGTTGGCGAGCAGCCGAAGTGGTAAAAAGAATGCGTCTCGAAAGTGATCCTGTGTCCTCCAGCCCGCAACAGAAAAGCGGTGCAACATCAGACCCTAAGTCGGGAACGGATGAGAATTTCATCGTTGAGCGCATCTACAAAGCGGTGATGGAGCAACGGCTGGCCCCGAACACAAAGTTGAGCGAAGCGCGCCTGTGCGAAACTTTTGGGGTAGGGCGGATGCGGGTCCGACGGGCGCTTTTGCTGCTGTCGAGTCAGGGCCTTATAGAGCTGCATTCAAATCGAGGGGCCTATGTCGCCTGTCCGGATAAATCCGAGGCGAACGACGTTTTCGCGGCCCGGCTGCTGATCGAACCGCCCTTGGTGCGTCAACTGGCACAAAACGCCGGTAATATTGATCTGACGCTGCTCACCCAACATATCGCTCTGGAGGACAAGGCCCGCGCGCAAAAACAGCGTACCGAAATCATTCGGTTGTCAGGTGAATTCCACACAAAGCTGGCCGAGGCGACCGGCAACAAATTCGTGTTTCGCATGATGCGCGAGCTCGTCACAAGAACGTCACTGATCGTCGGCCTGTTCGGGTCATCAGAAAAAGTCAGTTGCCCGGATGACGAACACAGTAACATCCTCGAGGCGATCCGGTCACAGAACCCGGAACTGGCCGAGCAACTGTTGATATCGCACCTCACGCACATTCAGGCGGGCCTCAACATGGAGGCGCGTCAGGAACCTCAGGATGATCTGGCAGCTATTCTGGGCGCCGTGTAATCATCTGCCGTGTGGCTTCATGAAACGAAAACCGGGCTGTAAAAACGCTTGACCGGCTGCAAATCTCTTACCCGCTAGAGAAAACCTGTATCAAGTGCCGCTTCTGAACGGCATCCTCGTCGCTCATTTCAGGACGATCCCCGCACTTCAAATCGGCCTTAACGGTCTCGTCAAAACTTCCGGCAATCGGTGAATCCTTCGCTTTCCAGAAACTCTCCGAAGTCGAGGGACAGGGCGTCTTTCATCTGCACGACAAGGTTCAGTGACGCCGCTGTCACGCTGGCGCGGTCGTATTCATCCGCGCATCTGTATTGCGTCGACCAGTCGCTCCAGCGGATGTCAAAAACCGTCAAACTGTCGCGATCACGGTAGAAATATCCGCGCACATCCTCTTTGGGAACCACGTATCGGTCGTTAATGACAATCAGGTCGGCGGCCGCGCTTGAGGCGCATACTGCGAAAACAAGGGAGAGTGCTTTCAGTTTCATTTGTCGTTCCTTTCCGCAGTACTTGCGAATGTCGGAGCCAGGCAACCGCCGTGTTCGTTCAGATTGAACTGCCAGAAAAAGCCCGGCCCGCACAGCGTTCTGCAGCTGATTGTGCATGAGATATGACGCTATCTGTGCGGGCAAGGTAAATCAATTGGCCGCGCTTTATATATTGGCGGCCCTGCGTAAAGAAGCTGATGGCGACCTATACATGCGCCGGTTCCGGGATGCGCCGTCGGGATCATAATCTGGGGCAGTGGCGCCTTGCCCTCGACCCTTCTGGTTGCGTTGATCGTGGCACCCGGGGCGACGATGCTGGGCTCTACGCTGGCGCTGCTGGGCCAACGCACCCAATTGACCGGGTGATATTCGCCACCCGAGGCCTCCGTCTACGGTGTTGTCCTGCTGGTGCTGGTCGGGCTGGTGTTCATCGCAAGCCGGATCATTCTGGGCACCAAAGGGTTCACAACGCTCACAGGTAATCCTGCGTAGGGGTCCTTCCTGAAACTACCGCGCAGTTGTGAGGCCGGGTTAACGGCGCTGGCGACGGTGCTGATCTTTGGGCTGTTGATCCTAATCCTGTTGTTGATGATCGTTTCGCGCCATGTGGATGGAACGGGTCGGGCTTGAGGGTTAATGAGGCGGGGCGGATGCCTCGCTCAATGATGCCGGATTTCCGCACAGTCAGCAAACGCCGGGCGGCGATGTCTCCGTCATCTTGCGCCTGCCCAGGCAAGGATTTCGTGCGACCGTGGCAACGGTTTCCTTCCTCGGCGCGACAACCGCAGTGAGATTTGACCTCGCGATGGGTGAGGTCAAAACCCTGTTGCCGGATCAGGAGGCGGCCGGAATTGAGCTGGGGTAAAAACTGTCAATTGGAATCATACCGGGCGGGGCTTCAACTGCTGCCCGCCACTGGGGTCTGAGAACGGGTTCAGAGGCTGGTGATCAGGCGTTCCGCGTTGTCGAACCTGTGGCCGGTCAAAGCATGCAGAAACGTGCCATGGCCGACGACACCAATGGTTTGTTCCGGTCTCGCTTTGAGCCATGCGCTGAAATCCTCCACCCGCCGAGCTGAAACCGATGCAGGCTCTTTTTCGTAAACGGCATCCGAGGTGTGATCCACATACCACCAAGGATCATTCAGGTGCGCAAAGTCGAACATCGGAAAGAGCTTGCCAAGGTGGGCAGGGCTGCGGCCCACGTCACAATAGTTTTCCAGATATTCGCGGTGCAGATCAAGGATCATGCGCGGGGCCGTGCTCTGGCCAAAGACCCGCAAGGCAGTTTGCAAGGCGCGGGTGAAGGGCGTGACCACGACGAGATCAAAGGCCGGTGCCTCCGCGATCTCGGTCCCCAGCCGCTGCGCCTGTTCCAGACCCAGTTCGGTCAGCGCGGCGTCATGCACCATCGGATCAGGCTGTCCTGCTTGCTGCAACGCGTTATGCATCGATTGCGCGTGTCGGATTAAATGAAATGTCTGCATGCTCTTCGCTCCGTTTCCAGCCCTTGGCATCTATATCCACAGCCCACAGGTTTTCCAACCGCAAGTGGATGCATTCATGCAGGGTCTGGTTTTTGAAACGCGCGTTGCTCGCAGCCTGAAGCGTCATGCGAAAAAGCTGAATCACGTAGCGCTGCCTGAAATCAAAGATTTCAACGCGTTACGTGACACTTCATGTTTATGGTATTTCGTCAGACGCTCTAAAGGACCGGTCAAGGTTCAGTTCAGCTTTGCGTCGATGAATGTGTTTCGCACATCGCGGACCGGTTCCTGCGTGGCCGGAGTACAGGCATATCGAAAGCTGGCATGGCCAAAGGTGCTCGACTTCAGGAGCAGGAAACAGTCGCAGTCGTCAACCTTGAAGTCGATGCGCTGACCGATGGAGATGATCTCCTGCTGATCGGCGAAGCTGATCAGGAGACTGCCGCCCGAAAGACGGTTCACGCCCAACATCAACTTTGGCTCTGACAACCAATAGGCTTGATCGCTTTCGGTGACGTCGATGTCTTTTGCAACGACATACCCATTGTTGAGCTCATCGCGCAGCGCTTCGAGGGCCTTGTCTTTTTCAACAAGCTCATTCTTTGCCTCGTGCAAAAGATGGGCAATCTGATCGTCCAGCTTTACCAGCGGCGGCACGGGGGCTTGGACATGCGTCACGGCAGAAGCTTGCGAGATCACGAACAGACTTGCGACAAAAGCCACCGTGATAGTGCAAAGCAACAAAACGCAGTTTGCAATCAAAAAGGAACTGCCGCCTTTTGGGCGCTCGGGGGTATTCATCGTCGACTCCATCACTGGTCACTTAACTTCAATTGAGATGTTATCTAGCGATCCAAGACGGCCAGCACCCGCATGCGGAGGGATGGGTCACGCACAAAAAAGAGGTGCACTATGACCAAAAGGATAGGTGCAGTTTGACAGTTTCGTCCATCAGGAAGGCGGCTTATTCAAACCCTGCGTTGCGCGCAATCATGGCGGCCTGCGTGCGGTTCTTTGCGTCGAGCTTTTTGCACAAGGTGCGCACATGCAACTTGATCGTGACTTCCTGCAGATCCAGATCGCGCGCGATTTCCTTGTTTGATTTGCCGGTGCACAACCCGCTCAACACCTGTCTTTCCCGTTGGCTCAGTTTCCTGCTAAACTCGGTTTCGGGCGTCTCGCCGCTCTCTCCCATAAGGGAGGCCGGTACATATGTTTCCCCGGCAATCATAAACCGCACCGCATTGACCAGTGATTTTGCGCCCATTGATTTGGGCAGATATCCGATGGCGCCACGCTCGACCGCCTGTTGTGCAATTCGGTTCGGGGCGGTGCCGCTCAGGATCGCAAACGGCTGATTGGGATGCTTCTTGATCGCATCGGACAAACCGTCCAGCCCATTCATGCCGGGCATGCCGAAATCCAGAAGAACCAGATCGAAGGGTCCCTTGTTGCTCAGCACCTTCATCGCTTCGGCATAGTCTTCAACGGCGATTACAGCCGCGCGCCCTTCCGCCTCCAGATAGGCCGAGATCGTGTCGCGGACCAGCCCGTGATCATCTGCCAACAATATCCGCATTACCGTTACCTGCTAAGTTCTTTCACCGTATACACCACATAGCGCACGCGCGCGGGATCGATGCGTCGGGATCATTTCTTTTTGCACCGCCCCTGTCATCATGTCACCTCGAAGTCTTAAGGCATAGCGCCCAGCAAGGTGTTAACGTGCTTTAGTTTATTTAAACTATACCAAAGTATAGCGGGCTGAACCCCTGCGCAAGATCGGTGAAGCGCGATCATGCGATAGGAATACTGCACGAACCTGTCCCTCGAAGGAGAAATCATCATGTTTGCCCCTTTTCGCCACGCGGCGCTCATTTTCTTTATGTCACTTGCCGCGCCGGTTTTGGCGGATGAGACGATTCTGACCGTCACCGGTGCGGTTGCACAGCCAGCCGAAGGGGAGGCGTGGACTTTCGACATGGCATCTCTCAGGCAGTTGCCCGCTGCCCGTATCGAAACAACGACAATCTGGACGACCGGCACTCAGACCTTTGAAGGTGTCTCTCTGGTCGATCTGTTGGCGCATGTGGGCGCGACGGGAAGTTCAATCCGGGCTGTCGCGCTGAATGACTATGCTGTGTCTATTCCCATGGCTGATGCAGTCGCGGGGGGGGCGGTGGTGGCCTATGCGCAAAATGGATCGGAAATGTCGATCCGAAATAAAGGCCCCTTGTGGATCATATATCCGTTTGATGGTAACGAAATTTATAAGTCTGAAGAGTATTATTCACGTAGTATCTGGCAACTCGACCGGATTGAGGTCATCACAGAAAAGTAGACTGACGATGTCACAGCTAACCGTTTTCAGCCGCCTGTGATGGGTCGGATTTCCGTCATATTCTTTGCGTGTTTTCTGGTCGTTGGTGTTACCTTCATCACCTACCTGGGACGCACTGTCGTGGGCGATCTTGATGCCCTGTCCACGGCGCGCCATGACGACATCAGTTGGAACATGTCACAGCTTGAGATTGAGACGCTCAATCTCGACAGTGCGACCCATGACGCGGTTCATGGCCATGACAGCGACCTTTCCAGTTTTCGCAAGCGGTATGACATCTATTACAGCCGTGTCAGAACGCTGACGCAAAGCGCATTTTACAAGGTTATAAAAAAGGACCCGGATGCGCAGATCGGGTTGGCAGCGATCACCGACTTTATCAACAGCATAACGCCGATTGTTGACGGCCCTGATGCGGGCCTGCGTGCCGCGCTTCCCGATATCCAGCGCCGGGTAGAGGAATTGCGGCCTCAGGTCAGGGACCTGTCGTTGGCGGGCATACAGGTTTTCGCGAGGGAAGATGCAGAGCGACGTGCGGCATTCTCGCAGACGCTTGTGAAACTGGCGGCTTCAATCTTTGGATTGATCGTGTTTCTTTTGTTTGCGCTTGCAACGCTGCTCAAGTTGCACCGCAAGGGACAGCAAGTTGCGCACGAGAGCGAGGTTTTGCGATCCCGCTTTGAAGCCGCGATTGCCTCGTCACTTGATGCTGTACTGGTTGTGGACACAGACGGCTCGATCATAGACTTCAACGGTGCGGCGGAAACAGTTTTTGGCTACACGCGTGCCGAAGCCTTGGGCGGTGATATGGCCGAGATGATCGTACCGCAACACATGCGCGACATGCACCGCAAGGGGATGGCGCGTTTTCTTGAGACAGGTCACCAAAAGATCGTCGGCGCAGGTCGCGTCCGATTGGAAGCGTTGCGAAAATCCGGCGCGGTTTTTCCGGTTGAACTGTCTATCTCGCTTTCCGAAGTAAACGGAGAGCGGGTATTCGTATCCTTTCTGCGCGACATTACCGGGGAGTTGGAGGCAGAGGCGCAATTGCGCGCCGCCCGAGACAAAGCACAGGAGGGCGAAAGGGCCAAGTCCAACCTTTTAACCGTCATGAGTCACGAGATGCGAACGCCGCTCAATGGCATTCTGGGATCTCTCGCTTTGCTTGACAAGGACAGCTTTGATGACCGTCACAAGCGGCTCTTGAATTCGATTTCCGTGTCTGGTGAATTGTTATTGTCACACGTCAATGATGTGCTTGATCTGTCCAGCCTTGAAAAAGAGACATCGCCCCGAGAAAAGGTGATCTTCGACATCACGGACTTGTTGCGGCAAGTGACAGACAGCCTCATGGCCAATGCCGAGGCGCGGGGCAACAGCTTGTCGTTCACCTGTCTGTCGGAGGGTCTGGCAAGCGTCACCGGTGCCAAACGTTCGCTGCAACAGTGTCTGGTTAATCTTCTCGGCAACGCCATCAAGTTCACGGCGAGCGGTGAAATCTCGGCAGAGGCTGAGCGGTTGAACGGCGGCGATCTTGTGGAAATTCGCGTTTCGGACACTGGCGTTGGTATTGCACCGGAAAACATGGACCGGATATTTGACGAGTTTGTAACCATCGACACGGCCTACTCTCGTCAGAACGCGGGTACCGGGCTGGGCCTTGCTATTACCAAACGCCTCGTCGAGATCATGGGGGGCACAATCGAAGCGGACAGCCTGCTGGGCGAGGGCAGCTTGTTTACCTTGCGCATCCCATTGCCCGCCGTACCGTTTGAGACCCGCACAGGGACACAACACTCGGTTAAAACGCAAAGAAACCTATCGCAGGAACATCGCGCCCTCGTTGTGGATGACAACGAAATCAACAGGATGATCCTTTGTGAAATGCTGCAGGAAGCCGGGCTGTGCGTGGAAGAGGCCGCCGACGGGATTGAGGCGATAAACCTCATATCGGAAAAACCTTTTGATATTGTCTTTCTGGACATCAGCATGCCGGGGATAGACGGGATCGAAACCCTGAACCGCATACGTCAACTCAAGGTGGACTGGCGCAATCTGCCCGCCATCGCGGTAACGGCCCATGCCGCGCCCAAAGATCACCACGCGATCATGCAGGCGTCATTTCTTGACCTTTTGGTAAAGCCCGTTCACCCAAGAGAAATTCAGGCCAAACTGGCGTCAGTGTTGACCCGGGATCAAGGCAACGCTCCTATTTCGGCGTCGGAAACCAACGGTGCGGATTTCAAGGCGCAGTTTGGCGCGGTCAAGTATCAAGAGGCCCTGAAATCATTCAGAGCCGAGCTGGATGAATTGCATGCAGAGCTTGAAGGCTTGGCCGATTTGACGGACGAAGCTCGCACTAAAGCGCACAAACTCAGCGGATCAGCCGCGGTTCTGGGGCAAAGCGCGACGCACGCAAATTTACAAGCCATCGAGCACTGCCATGCAGAGGCTTGGCTTGAATTGAAAGTGCAGCTCTTCGAGACCTCCGGCGGTATCTGACAGCGCGTTTTTAGCAAAAAAAGTCGTTTGCCCAGCGTAGGGCTAGTGCGAGGACGTCTTTGTTGGCCGGCCTGCGGGTAATCCGCAGGGCGCGGGTCAGCTAAGGCGTCATCAAGAAATGTGTTGCCCGGCGTGTTGTGATCAGTTATGCACATTTATGTCCATATGTGATTGGATGTGAGCGTTAGCCTTGGTGCGAGCGCCGGTCTGCTGGGGGGTAGATGTCAGAAAATTTTGATCTCGCAGCCGTGCGACGGCGCAAAATTGCGGAGTTGGTCAGAGCGCGTGGCGCCATGGGCATTCGTGATCTTGGTCTGCAATTCGGTGTATCAGAGGCAACAATTCGACGGGATCTCAAGACGCTGGACGATGAAGGCATTGTTGTGCGGACACATGGCGGCGTTTTGATGAACGCCAACGTCCGGGTCGATCTGCCGAATGAAGAGCGCAAAGCTGTCGGCGCGGCAGAAAAGCGACGGATCGGCGAGGCTGCAATCGAAATGCTCTCTGACGATGAGGTGGTGTTTCTGGATGCAGGCACAACTGCGCATGCCGTGGCGGCCCATGCCCATAAAAAATCACGCTGTACCTATGTCACGACTTCGCTGGGCGTGGCCAATCAGTTGCAAGCGCAGGGGATCGTGAATTTCTACATGATCGGAGGCTCCTACGAGCCGGTGAACGATTCATTCGCGGGAACCTTGGCGATATCGGCCTTGCGGTCCTTGTCGTTTGATATCGCCTTTTTGTGCTGCTCGGCGGTGGATGTTCCCAAACGGTCCATCAGCGTCGCCAGCGAAGTTTACGCGCAGGTTCAAAAAGAGGTCATCCTCAATACTCGCCGCTGCTTTGTGATCGCGGATGCCAGCAAGTTCAAACCCAATGCCTTCATGCGCACGTCATGTTTCGATCAGATAACGGGCATCATTACCAACCGCGAACTTGATTCAGGCACGATCGCCGATGTCAAAGACGCCGATCTGGAGCTTGTCTTGGTATGACACAAACCGGCGTCTCGCTTGATGTACAAAACCTGCGCAAAACCTGGGGTCAGACAGAGGTTTTGAGGGGCGTCGATTTCAATATTGCGCCGGGTGGGTTCCTGACGCTGCTGGGGCCGTCGGGCTGTGGCAAAAGCACGGCCTTGCGGCTGATCTCGGGCCTTGATGAGGTCAGTGACGGCAATATCCTGATCGAGGGCAAGGAGGTCACCCAACAGCCCGCCGATCAGCGCAACATCGGGATGGTGTTTCAAAACTACGCACTGTTTCCGCATATGACCGTGCGCGACAATATCGCCTACGGTCTCAAGGTGCGTAAAGTGGCCAAAGCCACGCGTATCGCGTCGGTCGCACGGGTCGCTGATCTGATGGCGCTTGGGCCGCTGCTGGAGCGTAAACCTGCGCAGCTTTCGGGCGGGCAGCAACAGCGTGTCGCCTTGGCGCGGGTCTTGGTGTCTGAGCGTCCGTTGGTCCTGATGGATGAGCCGCTCTCGAATCTGGATGCCAAGTTGCGGGTGGAAATTCGCAGCGAAATCAGGGCGCTGAACAAAAAGCTGGGCATCACCATCGTCTATGTCACCCACGATCAAAGCGAAGCTTTGTCGATGTCGGATACGGTGGTCTTGATGAACGCGGGGCGGGCCGAACAGATCGGCACCCCCAAAGAGCTATACGACGCGCCCGCGACAGTCTTTGCCGCCGGGTTCATCGGAACACCGCCGATGAACCTGCTGCCTGCATCTGACGTTGCACTCAACGGCGATATCGGGGCGGGTCTGGATGTGGCGGATGTTTTGATCGGTGTGCGCCCCGAAGCCATGACCGTGCCGGGGCAGGGGATGGCATTGTCCGTGACCTGCCATGTGGCGAGCGTCGAATATGAGGGCAGCGTGTTTCTCGTGCACCTGATGTCGCCCTCCGGATCGCCCTTCATCCTGTCCTATGCGGGGCAGGACGTGCCTGCCCAGGGCGATGAAATCACCGTGGGCTGGACCAGCGCCGAAACCCATTTGTTTTCGAAATCGACCGGCCAGCGCATTGCGCCTGACCCATAACGCAACGGTGTACCACGTGCCGTTTAATACTTGCAGGAGGAGAACGAAAAATGACCTTTAAAACAAAGACAGCGATCCCATTTGGCATCGCCGCATTGATGGGGGCCACGGCCCTGAGTGCTGCCGACCTTGAATTCTATTTTCCGGTTGGGGTCAACGCCCCGGCTGTGGCCACAATTCAGGAGTTGACCGATGAATGGGCCGCGATGAACCCGCAGCACACGGTCAAAGCCATCTATGCCGGCAACTATGAGGAAACGACAACCAAGGCCCTGACGGCTGCAAATGCCGGTGACCCACCGCAAGTGGCGGTTCTGTTGTCGATTGATCTGTTCACGTTGGTCGAGGAAGACGTCATTTTGCCGATCTCGGATATCGCCACATCCGATGAAGACAAGGCATGGATCGACGGGTTTTACCCCAGTTTCATGAAGGATTCGCAGTTTGAGGGGAAAACCTATGCCATTCCTTTCCAGCGCTCGACCCCGGTGTTCTACTATAACAAGGACGCGTTTCGTGCGGCGGGCCTCGACCCGGAAGCGCCGCCCACCACATGGGACGAAATGATTGAGGTCGGCAAGAAGCTGACCGTCAAGGACGACAATGGCAACGTCACCCAATGGGGCACGCGCATTCCGACGCTGGGCCTTGGTGGCGCGTGGCTCTTTGGTGGTCTGGTTGTGTCCAAAGGCGATGTTCTGACAACCGATACCGGGACCGAGGCGCGCATGGATACGCCCGCGACCGTCGCCTCGCTTGAGTTTTTGCTGGATCTGGCCAATGAGGGCGTGATGGCCCCCGGCGGCATCAGCTGGGGCGACACGCCCAAGGCTTTCCTCGAAGGGCAGACGGCATCGATCTGGACCTCGACAGGGAACCTCGCCTTCATCGAGGAAAACGCCGAATTTGATTGGGGCGTCGGGTTCCTGCCCGGTGGTGACGGGCCGGGCGCGCCCATTGGCGGCGGTAACTTCTATATCTTCCAGGACACCACAGATGAGGAACGCGCAGCCGCGCTTGATTTCATCAAATTCATGTCCTCCCCCGCCAGTGCTGCCAAGTGGAGCATTGCAACAGGGTATGTCGCACCGCGCCCTGACACATGGGAGACGCCTGAGATGAAAGCCTACGTTGAGCGTTTGCCGCAGGCGCTGGTCGCCCTTGAACAACTGCCCTATGCCGAGCGTGAGTTCGCCACCTTCCAGCGCGCAAAGGTCACGCAATATCTGGTGGATGCCATCGAAAGCGTCGTCACTGGCAACGCTGAACCCGCCGAAGCACTGAAGAAGGCGCAAGAAGGCGCGGATGACGTGCTTGGCGAATATAACTAAGCCATTGCGTGCGCCCCGCGTGTCATTGGCGCGGGGCGCGCGCGCAATCATCCGGCATCAAGGTAAAGTCACATGAGTAAAAAACTGACCACAGGGCCAGCCATTATCATGCTGGTGATCCCTTGTGCTATTTTGGTGGCGTTCACCCATTATCCGGCCATCATGGCGCTGATAAATTCGTTCTGGAATAACGCAAGTTCGCGCCGCCCTTCGCGCTTTGTCGGGGCCGACAATTATCAGGCGATGCTCGAAGACGACCGCCTGATGCAGGTGTTGATCAACAGCACGATTTACGCGGTCGGCACAGTGCCCTTGGCCATCGGGTTGGCGATTGGCATGGCGCTTTTGGTGAATTCACGGCTGCCGGGGACGGCCTTCATGCGGCTGTCATTCTTTTTGCCCACGATGCTCCCGATGATCGCGGTCGCCAATATCTGGCTGTTTTTCTATGCGCCGGGCATCGGGCTTGCCTCGCAGATACTTGGGCTGTTCGGCCTGGCGTCGATAAACTTTTTGGGGCAGACGGAAACCGCGCTGGGCTCGATGATGTTCGTCGCCATCTGGAAGGAGGCGGGGTTGTTCATGATCTTTTACCTCGCGGCCCTTCAATCCGTCCCGACCAACCTCAAGGATGCGGCAAAACTCGAAGGGGCAGGCCGCGTGCGCGTGTTCATCGACGTGGTGCTGCCGCTCCTGCGCCCGACGACGATTTTCGTGGCGGTCAACGCGCTGATCAACGCCTTCCGGCTGGTTGACCATGTGGTTGTGATGACCGAAGGCGGGCCGAATAATTCCAGCGCGCTGCTGCTCTACTACATCTACGAGGTCACCTTCCGGCAACGCGATTTCGCTTATGGCGCGACGCTGACTGTTCTGATGGTGGTGCTGCTGGGCTTTCTTGCGATCATCCAGTTCTGGGTGCTGAACCGAAAGGCGCATTACCAATGAACCGGGGTCTGAATAAAATTCTGCTGGGCACGCTGACATCTGTCGCGGCCGCCCTTTGGGGTCTGCCATTCATCTATTCGGTCTGGACGGCCTTTCACGACGAACGCTATGCGGCCAATTTCCAATGGGACGCGCCCTGGACAATTGTCAATTTCATTGAGGCTTGGCATGCGGCGCCCTTTGCGATGTATTTCGCCAACACCCTGATCCTGATCACCATCGTTCTGGTCGCAAACCTGATCCTGTGCACGCTCGTCGCCTATGCCTTTGTGCGCTACCGCTTCCGTTGGGCCGGGATTTTGTTTGCGCTCATCATGGTGCAGTTGTTGATCTCGCCCGAAATTCTGATCGTGGAAAACTATCTGATCCTGTCGCGCGTGGGCCTTACGGATACGATCATCGGCATAGCGCTGCCTTACCTGACATCGGCCTTTGGTATTTTCCTGTTGCGCCAGACCTTTATGACCGTGCCCAAGTCACTGGATGAAGCGGCCCAGATCGAAGGCGCAAGTGCATGGCGCATCCTGTGGAACATCTATGTACCCCTCGCGTGGCCGGTTTATCTGGCCTATTCGCTGGTCTCTGTCAGCTTTCACTGGAATAATTTCCTGTGGCCACTGATCGTCACCAACTCCCCCGAAGTGCGTCCGCTAACGGTGGGCCTGAGCGTTTTCGCCACGGTCGACAGCGGTGTGGAATGGTCGCTGGTCAATGCCGCGACGCTGATGACGACCGCGCCGCTGATCATCGCGTTCATCCTGTTTCAGCGCCAGTTTGTCGCGAACTTCATGCGCGCAGGCATCAAATGAGCCGGAGCGCAGAATGCTGATCGCCCATATCTCTGATTTCCACGTTTTCGCCAAGGCGCCGGAAACCTCTGTGGTGCGCGCGGATGCGGCGGATGCGGCGCGCAAGGTGGTGGCCGATGTCGCTGGTTTCGCGCCCCGGATTGACGCGGTGATGTTCACCGGCGATCTGACGGACGGTGGGTCGGCAGAGGATTACGCGCTGTTGCAGGATATCCTGTCGCCGATTGACGTGCCGGTTTTCGTCGTGCCCGGCAATCACGATGCGCGCCCCGGCCTGCGCGCAGCTTTTGGCGATACCTTGCTGTTCGGGGCGGGGCCGTTTCTGAACTATCAGGCGCGGGTGGGGGAAATCCGCATCCTCGCGCTGGATACCCTGTGGGACGGGCATGTGGCCGGGCGGCTTGACAGCGCGCAACTCGACTGGTTCGCGGCGCGGCTTGGTGAGCGTCACGATGGGCTGACGCTGATCCTGATGCATCACCCTGCGTTTCCCTCGCAGATGGCGGCGCTGGATGCGATGACGCTGCAGGAAGGGCGCGATGGCTTCGAGCAGTTGATCGCCGCCTATGTCGGGCCGCTGCGGATTTTGGCGGGGCACATTCACCGACCGTTTCAAACCCTGTGGCATGGCGCATTTTGTGCGGTCAGCGGTGGCCCCGCGTTCCAGCATGAACTGGCGCTTGGCACGGACACCACGGAGCCGGGGATCGTGCGCGAACCCTATGCCTATTTCATTCACCGGATGACCGGCCCAACATCGGTGTCCATTCACACAAGGTATGTAGAACTGTGACCCTGACCGTATCCGACGACGAAGCGAGCAAGATCGAACGCCTGGCGCGGGATGCAGGGGCGTTAGCGCTCTCTCATTTCCGGACACTGGCAACGGTATCTGTCGAATCCAAGGGGCATCTTGATTTGGTCACAGCCGCCGATCAGGAGGTGGAGGCATTTATCACCAAGCGCCTGATCCGCGATTTCCCCGATGATGGCGTTTTCGGCGAAGAGGGTGCTGCCCACCAGGGAACGAGCGGGCGCACGTGGGTGATTGATCCGATTGATGGCACGTTCAATTTTGTGCGCGGGGGCGACCAATGGGCGATCTCGATCGGATTGTATCAGGGTGGGCGGCCCAGCTTTGGTGTGATCCATGCGCCGGTGCGCGACCAGACCCTTGTGGGGGGCGACGGTGTGCCCGCCACGCTGAACGGGGTGCCAATGGCGGCGCGCGCGGGGCTGGATGAAAATCGGGCGGCCTGCGGCGTCGGGTTCCATCCCGTCATTCCGGTGGCGCAGCGTCTACATACGCTGCAGTTTGTACTGGAGGATGCCCGCATGTCGTTTCGTTGCTGCGGTTCGGCGACGATTTCCCTGATCGAGGTCGCGCTGGGTCAGGTCGATGGATACCTTGGCACGGGCGAATCCACGTGGGATCTGATGGCAGCACTCCCCATCCTTGAGCAGATCGGCATCGTCAGCACAGTGGATTGGAGCGCAATCGAGCTCAATGCCAAAATACGTTTCGCTTGCGGCACGCCAGAATTCCTCGAAGCCGTTGCGCCGATCGTGCCATTCGGGGCGACGCTTTAACCGATCCAACGGCGAGGGGTTGGGTAAGGCTAAAAAGCAACAAAGCAACATATTCTACATGGCTGTAGGGGCGGAGCACTACAAGGAGGGGAGTTTGTCAGAAAAACTTCACAATTCCTTATATCATAAATGTTGTTTTGTTGCTTTTGTTGTTCTAACGTCATCAGGAAGCCAGCTTGGGGAGGCAGGATGTCATCGAAGAAGCGCAAACGGCGGGCGGCGATCTCTGAGCTTGTTCTGGAACGGGGCGCGGTGGCTGTCGGGTCTCTGGCTGAGCGGTTTGACGTTTCCATGCAAACGATCCGCCGCGATGTGGATGCGCTGTGCGAAGGTGAAATGCTGCACCGGCGACATGGTCGGATTGAGCTGAGCCGCGAGTTCCTGAATACACCGTTTGATCAGCGCACAGAGACAAATAACCCCGGCAAGCAGATGATTGGCGAGGCCGCGGCGGATCTGATCCCGGACGATTCAACCGTCTTCATTTCCATCGGTTCGACGCCCTTGCGCGTTGCGCAATCCCTGCGACGGCGCAAAGGGCTGACGGTCATTACCAATAACCTCAGCGCTGCCATGGCGCTAAGCGAAGAAGTGTCCAACCGTATCCTGATACCCGGCGGGGAAATGCGCCTGCCTGATCGGGATATCTTGGGCAATGAGGTGCTGGATTTCTTCGGGCGCTTCAGGGCTGAATATGCGGTGTTCGGCGTGGCTGGTGTTGCGGAGGATGGCGGGCTGCTCGACTTTTTCCCGACCGAAGTGCGCGCGCGGCAAGTCATTCGGGAAAATGCGCAACAGGCCTTGCTGGTCGTCGATTGGCTGAAATTCGGGCGGCAAGCACCGGCGTTGGGCGATAATATCGCAGACATGGATCAGATCATCACGGATCGTCGGCCGGGCGATGCATTTGCGCCGCTGCTGACCCGGATCAATGACAAGCTGCTTGTGGCGGGAGGGCATGGGACATGATGGCATCACCGTTTGTGAAACTCGATGGCGTGGCAAAACGCTGGAACGGTCAGCTTGGCGTCGAAGGGATCAGCCTTGATATCGCTCAGGGCAGCTTTACCGCGCTGCTGGGGCCGTCGGGGTGTGGTAAGTCGACGACGCTGCGCTTGCTGGCCGGGCTGGAATTGCCTGATGAGGGCAAGATCTGGATTGACGGCCGGGACGTCACGACCAGTGCTGCGTCTGACCGGAACCTGTCGATGGTCTTTCAGTCTTATGCGTTGTTTCCGCATCTGTCGGTGGCTGAGAATGTGGTTTTCGGTCTGAAGGTGCGGCGCGTGCCCAAGAAAGAGCGGCAAGAGAAACTGTACCGCGCGCTGGAAATCACCGGGTTGCTTGGGCTGGAGGACCGCAAACCGGGCGAATTATCCGGCGGCCAGCGCCAGCGCGTCGCCTTGGCGCGCGCGATTGTGGCGGGGCAACGGCTGTGTCTGATGGATGAACCTCTGTCGAACCTTGATGCAAAGCTGCGCAATGCGGTGCGCAAGGACATCAAGAAACTGCAGCGTGATCTGGGCATCACGGTTGTATACGTTACCCACGATCAGACCGAAGCGATGAGCATGGCGGACACCGTCGTCCTGATGAAGGATGGCCATATCCAGCAGGTCGGCACGCCCGAAGACCTCTATGGCAGACCAAAGAACACCTTTGTCGCGGAATTTGTCGGCGCCCCCCCCATGGCCCTGATTGCGTCGCATGTTTTCAGCGGTTTTGGCGCGGATAAGACCATTGGGATCAGGGCCGAAAACATCCAGATCGTGCCAAAAGGGCAAGGCCGGATGCAATGCAGGGTCAGTGAAAGCGAATTTTTGGGGGCAGAGACCCTGATCGGTCTGGATCATGCGGATGCCTCGGGCTTATGCGTGCTGAAGCCCGGCCTTTCGATGATGGCGGAGGGCCATGAAATCGACATTACGTTTGACGACCAAAACCTGCACGTTTTTAACGCGGCAGGCCATCGACTGACGGGGTAATGCCTGCCGGACGGCGAAATTCACCAGTGAAATCAAGGGAGAGAACAATGAGACACTTTTCGACAACAGGGCTGGGATTGGCCACGGCCATGGCGGCGGGGCTTGCCGTGCCAGCAACGGCCGAGACTGAACTGACGATGTATTACCCGATTGCGGTCGGCGGAGCGTTGACCGAAGTGGTGGACGGAATCGTTGCGGATTTTGAGGCTGCAAACCCGGACATCAAGGTTAATGCGATCTATTCGGGCAATTATGATGACACGCGTGTGCGCGCCTTGTCCGCTCTTGCATCCGGCGAGCCTGCGCAGCTTGCGGTGATGTTTTCCATCGACGCCTATGACCTGATCGAGCAGGAACTCATCATCCCGTTCGAAGAGGTCGCTACCACCGAGGCGGATCAGGCATGGCTGAACAGTTTTTATCCGGCACTGATGGCCAATGGCAAAATCGAAGGACAGACGTGGGGCATCCCGTTCCAGCGATCCACCATCGTGGCCTATTACAACAAGGATTTGTTCCGTGCTGCGGGCCTTGATCCCGAAGCACCACCCACCACCTGGGACGAGATGATCGAGATGGGCAAGGCCCTGACGAATGACGACACCTACGGTTTGATGATCCCGTCCACCGGCTATCCTTATTGGATGTTTCAGGCCCTCGCGATCCAGAACGGCAAAGAGGTGATGTCGGGCGATGGTCTGACCACCTATTTCGACGACCCGACCGTTGTGGAAACGCTGGAGTTCTGGAAGTCGCTCTCTGCCGAGCATGGGATCATGCCAACGGGCACTGTCGAATGGGGCACATTGCGACAGGCCTTCCTTGAGGGTCAGACAGCAATGATGTGGCACTCAACCGGTAACCTGACGGCGGTGAAAAATGGCGCGAGCTTTGATTTCGGTGTGGCCGAATTGCCCGCGAATGTGCGCAAAGGGTCCCCCACGGGGGGCGGCAACTTCTACCTGTTCAAGGACACAACAGACGAAGAGCGCGCGGCGGCCCTCAAGCTGATGCAGTTCATGACGGCACCAGAGCAGGCGGCGGCATGGTCCATCGGCACAGGGTATATGGGTGTGTCGCCAGCCGCCTATGAGACCGAGGCGCTCAAGGCCTACACAGAAGAATTCCCGCCTGCACTGGTTGCACGCAACCAACTGGAAAACGCCGTGGCCGAGTTCTCGACCTTCGAGACGGCGCGCGTGCGCGATGGTCTGAACAACGCGATCCAGTCCGCATTGACCGGCGCGAAAGAACCAGTGGCCGCCTTGGCCGAGGCACAAGCCGCCGCCGAACGTTTGCTGCGCGACTACCAATAACACCCCCGGTCGGGCTGATGCACAAAGCGCATCGGCCCGACCTTTCCCAAAGCGGAGCGGCACGATGTCAGAACATGCCAACCTTGAACGTCGCAGGCAGGCCATTTATGGCTGGCTGTTGCTGTCTCCGGCGTTGGTGCTGCTGTCTGCCTTTGCGTTTTATCCAAGCATTGCAACCCTTTGGACGAGCCTGTTTTCGCGCGGCACACGCCGCAAACCCGTCGAATATGTGGGTCTTGAGAACTATACTGACCTATTTGCCGATCCGACCTTCTGGCTCGTGGTCAAGAACAACCTGATCTACGCCGGGGTCACGATCCCTGTGTCGATGGGCATTGCGCTGGCCATGGCGCTTTGGGCGAATGGTAAAATCCGCGCGCGCGGTTTTGTGCGCACCGCCTATTTCACCCCGACAGTGCTGCCGATGATCGCAGCGGCAAACCTGTGGCTGTTCTTCTACACCCCCGGTCTTGGCGTGCTGGACCAGATCGGCAGCCTGTTCGGTCTGCCGTCGGTGAACTGGCTGGGGCAACCTGAAACGGCACTTTGGGCGATCATCATCGTGACGATCTGGAAAGAGGCGGGGTTTTTCATGATCTTCTACCTTGCGGCGCTCCAGACCATCCCCGAGGATCTGAAGGAAGCCGCAGACATTGAGGGTGCAAGCCGCTGGACCTATACGCGGCGTATCGTGTTGCCGCTCCTGATGCCCACGACAGTGTTCATTGCGGTCAATGCGCTGATCAATTCGGTCAAACTGATCGACCATCTGTTTATTCTCACCAAGGGGGGGCCGTCGGACGCCTCCAAACTGCTGCTCTATTACATCTGGGAAATGGCCTTTGCGTTCTTTGATGCGCCAAGTGCGGCTGCCATGACCATCATGGTCATCGTGGTGCTGGCCATCGTGGCGGCGATCAAGTTCAGCTATCTTGATAAAAGGACGCATTACCAATGAAGAGCCTGAGCAACTTCATGGATAGTTTCGGTGCGATCCTGCTGGCGGTCATCTGGGTCGCACCCTTGCTTTTTGCGTTCTGGGCCGCCACGCATTCCACGTCCGACGCGGTCAACCTGAACCTGTTTTCCCCGTGGACGCTGGAAAATTTTCGCGTGGCATGGGCCGGGGCGCCTTGGTTGAAGTATTTCCTCAACACTTTCCTGCTGGTGACGGTGATCCTGATCGGGCAGTTTTTCCTGACCACACTGGCCGGATTTGCCTTTGCGCAGTTGCAGTTTCCGGGCAAGGATTTCGTCTTCATTCTGGTGCTGATGCAGCTCTTTATCCTGCCCGAAGTCCTGATCGTGGAAAACTATGCGATGGTGTCGCGCCTTGGGCTGTTTGACACCATTCTGGGCGTGGGCATGCCCTATATGGCCAGCGCGTTCGGCATTTTTCTGATGCGGCAGGCGTTCAAAGGGGTCCCGATTGAGCTGCATGAGGCGGCGCGCATCGAGGGCTGTGGCCTGCTGGGTATCTTGTGGCGGGTCTATGTGCCTTTGGCAAAACCGACCTATCTGGCCTATGCGTTGGTCTCTGTCTCCACCCATTGGAACAACTTCCTGTGGCCGCTGATCGTCACCAATTCGCCCGATACGCGGCCCCTGACCGTGGGTCTGTCGATTTTTGGTGCGCCGGAAAACGGCGTTGATATCAGCATCATTTCTGCTGCGACACTCATGTCGGTGGCCCCCTTGCTGATCGCCTTCCTGATATTCCAGCGCCAGTTCGTTCAGGCATTCTTGCGCGCAGGGATCAAATGACGACGATCCTGCAAATCACGGACACCCATATCGTGCCGGAGGGCGCGCTTGTGTCGGGGCGGCTGGATACAGCGGATGCGTTGGAACGATTGGTGGCGCGGATCAACAGCATCCGCGATCAGATCGGCGCGGTGGACGCGGTGCTTGTCAGTGGTGATCTGAGCGATGATGGCACTGCCGAAAGCTATACGCGGTTCAAAAAGCTGATGGCTCCGCTGGATTTGCCCATCCATGTGATCCCCGGCAACCACGACGGGCGCGCGACATTGCGTGCCGCCTTTGCCGATCAGTTTGCGCCGACCGGTTCACTTAACTGGACCCGGTCTATTGGCGGTCTCCACCTGATTGGCCTTGATACATTGGTAGAGGGGCAGGGCGGGGGTACGCTTGCGCCTGAGAGCCTGTCGTTTCTGTCAGGCGCCCTGTCGCAGGCAAGGGGCGCGCCGGTTTTGCTGGCGCTGCACCATCAACCCTTTCTCTGTGGCATCGGCTTTATGGACGCCATCGGGCTAAGCAACAAAAACGCGCTAAGCGAGATCGTGGCGGGCTACCCCGGACCGCTGCGCCTGCTGTGCGGTCACATCCATAGCATGATGATCAGCGATGTGGGGGGCCATATTGCGATCTCATGTCCCTCGCCCTGCAGTAGTTTTGCCTATGACTGTCGCCCTGACGCCCCGACGGGGTATATGTTACAAGAAGACGGCTGCCTGTTGCATCACTGGGACGGGGGCTTTCAAACGATCCGTATTGGGCCAGTCGCTGGCGCAGGCCCTTTTCCCTTTTGATGACGTCCCCTGAACGAAAGTCCGCCCGTTGAACGAACCTCACATTCTCCAAGTCCTCGTGCAGATCGCAGGCGCTGCAGCGCTTTTGATCTGGGCCGTACGTTTGGTGCGTACCGGGGTTGAGCGCGGGTTTGCAGCCCCAATGCGTATTTGGCTGCGTCATTCTGCGAAGAACCGTTTGCTTGCGGCTGGCACCGGCATGGGTGCGGCTGTGCTCTTGCAAAGCTCTACTGCAGTTGCTGTTCTGGTGTCCAATTTCGTGTCCAAAGGTGGGCTTGCCACCGCGACCGGGCTTGCGATCCTGCTGGGGGCGGATGTGGGATCCGCCATCGTCACGCAGCTTTTGATGGTGCGTCAGCCCATCCTGATCCCACTGTTGCTGCTTGTCGGCGTCGTGGTGTTTCTGCGTGGTGAAGGCAGCAGCACGCGCCAGATTGGTCGCATCATGATCGGGCTCGCGCTGATCTTTGTATCACTGGACATGATACGCGCCGCAACAGAGCCGATGATATCCAACCCCGGCACGCAGGTCGTGATGGCCTATCTTGGCCGTGACCTTTTAACTGCTTTTGTGATTGGCGCGGTATTTGCCTGGGGCGTGCATTCAAGCGTCGCGGCGGTTTTGTTGTTCGTAACGCTCGCGGGGCAATCCATCCTGCCGATCCATGCTGCTGCAGCGATGATACTGGGTGCCAATCTGGGCGGTGGCCTGATCGCATTCCTGCTGACCTATACGGCCCCCGCCGCGGCGCGGCAGATGGTCATGGCCAACCTGGTCTTGCGCGGTGGGGGGGCTGCCCTTGCCTTGGTCTTGATTTCTGCCCTGCCGGAACTCTTGAGCCATCTCGGCGCAACCCCGGCGCGGCAAACCATAAACCTGCATCTGGTCTTTAATCTTGTTTTGGCAGTCGCAGCACTGCCGTTTGTGGGTCTGATTACTGCCGCACTGTCACATCTCATGACTGAGAAACCTGCCATGAACGGTGCATTAGAAGTCACAAGCGCGCTTGATCCGGCTTTGCTGGATCGACCTCAGCGGGCGCTTGATTGCACGGCGCGCGAATTGCTTGGCATGGGTCAAAAGATCGAACAGATGCTGATCGCGGTCGAACCCCTTTATGACCAGTGGAACAGCGTAACGGCAAAGCAGATCGCCGATCAGGAAAAAGCCACCAAGACAATGCATCTTGATATCAAGCTCTATCTTGCGCGCCTGGGTCAGACGGGTCTGGACGAAGACCTGAGCCGTCGATCGATGGAACTGGCATCCATATCATCAAGCCTTGATTCCGCCTCCGATGCGATTGCGCGGATCATGGTGGAACTGGCCAGACGTCTGGACAAGCAAAGTTTGCAATTCTCACCGCAAGGGCGCGAGGAGATCCGCGATTTTGCGGACCGGGTTCAAAGCAACGTGCAGCTGGCGCTGAATGTCATGATGAACCAAAACCCGGCCGAGGCACGCGAACTGGTGGCCGCTAAGGAAAAAGTGCGCAAGGTGGAACAAAAGCTGCAACGCAGCCATATCGGCCGTCTACGTGAAGGGCTGGCTGAAAGCATCGAGACGAGTAATATCCATCAGGAAACGCTCAGAGCCTTGAAACAGGTGAACACGGCTTTTTCGATGGTCGGGCACCCCATTCTTCTTAAATCCGGTGACTTGCTGAAGAGCCGCCTCGCTTAAAGTTCCCGGCTGCCTTGGACGGTATCTATCGAACACTAATTCTCGGTCTGTGCGTGGTTCAGGCACGCCTGGTCACTACACGCTTCAAAGCACGTTACCGCCACAAACATAAGAGATGAGGAAGTGGTGGGCGACCCTGGAATCGAACCAGGCGTGCGTCTCCGCGAGGGAGTTACAGTCCCCTGCCACACCTTGCGGCCTGTCGCCCACTCTGCTCATGCATTGCATAAACAGTGAAAGCGTGATTACAAGCGGTGTCCTGAGCCGTCAAGGCGAAAACCGTCGCTTTTGTGCGTCTAAAATCAGTTGGAAGCCCACAATGAAAAAACCAAAATGGGTCGTGCGCAAGGAGCAGGACAAAAAAACGGAAAATCGCGAGACAATCTGGCTTTTTGGACTGCATGCTGTGCGCGATGCGCTGGAGAATGCTGCGCGTGAAAAATTGCAATTGATCGTGACGCTGAATGCGCAGGCCAAGCTGGCCGACGCGATTGAAACGTCCGGAATCGCGCCCGAAGTGGTGGACCCTCGAAAATTCAATGCACCGCTCGATCCCGGTTCGGTGCATCAGGGGGCGGCGCTGGAGGTCAAGCCGCTGAACTGGGGCAGCCTTGAAGACGTGTGCGTCGGCTCCGAGCACCCGCGCGTCATGTTGCTCGACCGGGTGACGGACCCGCACAACGTGGGCGCGATCCTGCGCTCTGCCGAAGTGTTTGGCGCGTCTGCCGTGATCGGAACGCGTCACCATTCAGCACCTGAGACCGGGGCCTTGGCGAAATCTGCCAGTGGGGCTCTGGAACGGCAGCCCTATTTGCGGGTCCGCAATCTGGCGGATACGATTCGTGCATTACAGGGCATGGGTTACATCGTGCTGGGTCTGGACGGCGAAGCCCGCGACACGCTGGAACAAGCCATTGAAGGCAAGCGGGACCGTCCGATTGCGCTGGTTCTGGGGGCAGAAGGGCCGGGATTGCGCGAAAAAACCAAAGAGACTGTCGATTCTCTCGTGCGGATTGATGCGGCAGGCCAATTTGGATCGCTTAACGTATCGAATGCGGCGGCAATCGCCTTATATGCCACACGAAGGGTCTGAAAACAGCGCGGACCGAAAAGGGCTGAAATGGGATATCCGACTAAAATCGCCACCTGTTGTTATTGCGGATCGCGCGCGGCACTTGTGCTTGGCAAAGACCGCCATGAACTGACTTGCGCCAATTGCGGTGCCCCTTTGCATGACATGAAACGTTTAAAACAAGAACGTTCCACCGACAGACAAGAGCGTGGGTATGTACCGTCAAAACCCTTAAAAAAATCCAAGAAGCGCAAGTATCAGGCGGACTATGCACAGCGCCGCAAACCCGTGAAGCGGCGCAAGGGGTTGATGCGACATATCTTGGAAGAAGCCTTTGACGTGATCGAAGATATTTTCGATTGATGCGCGCGGCTGCGACAAATTTACCCTTTCTTCACAGAATAGAGAGCCCGTCTGGAACTGCGATGCGGAGCACCTATCTTTATATTATGTCAAAAGGCTCGGAACGCCTTTTGAAGCTAGACTGTCCCTCGTTCCGTACCTTGAAGCGTCCTTTGCCTCAGGCACTGGACGCTCTTTTTTTCAGGGTGATGCTGGGCTAGGGTGCCGCATGGACTATTCGGACGCTTCGCTCAAAAACATATTGCAACAGACCAAGACGATCGCTGTCGTCGGTGTGTCCATGAACCCTGTGCGGCCCAGCTATTTTGTTGCGCGCTATCTCAACCTCAAGGGGTTCAAAGTGCTGCCCGTCAATCCAATGCACACGGGCGAGACACTGTTTGGCGAAGTCGTCCACGAGACGCTGAGCGATATTGATCTACCGGTTGACATGGTCGACATTTTCCGACGTTCAGAGGCCGTGCCGCAGATCGTGGACGAAGCCTTGGCGGCGCTGCCGGATCTGAAAACCATATGGATGCAAATCGGTGTATCGCACGAGGCTGCAGCGCAAAAAGCACAGACGCGCGGCATCACCGTCATTCAGAACCGTTGTCCCAAGATTGAGCATCAAAGGCTGTTCGGCGAACTGCGCATGGGCGGTTTTTCGACTGGCATGATATCCTCGCGCCTGACCTGAGGCTGACGGTTACGGCGCCTTGGATCTGGCCTGTTTTTCAGCGATCCCAGATGTATTTTGTCGCCGCTCAAGTTCCGCCAGCACGTCTTTCAAATCCACATCACAGGCGGCGAGCATGACCAGCAAATGATAGAGCACGTCCGCGGCCTCACCAGTCAGGGCGTCGCTGTCGCCTTTGACGGCCTCAATGATGGCCTCAATCGCCTCTTCCCCGAATTTCTCCGCGCATTTTTCCGGCCCTTTGGAAAGTAGTTGCGCTGTCCAACTGCTGGTGGGATCGGCGGTTTTGCGTGCCAGAATCGTGGCGAACAGGGCGTCGAGTGTCATGCGAGCCTCATTGGAATACCAGCATTTGCCATATGCTGTTTGGCCTGTGCGATCGTATAATCTCCAAAGTGGAAGATCGACGCGGCCAAGACTGCTGATGCGCCGCCCTCTGTTACGCCTTCGACCAGATGATCGAGCGTCCCGACGCCGCCAGAGGCGATAACCGGCACCGCCACTGCGTCGGAAATGGCGCGGGTCAGGGGCAGGTTGAAACCCGCCCGCGTGCCATCGCGATCCATCGATGTCAGCAGGATTTCCCCTGCGCCCTTTGCAGTCACTGTTTGCGCGAAGGCCACGGCATCAATGCCGGTCGGTTTGCGCCCGCCATGGGTAAAGATTTCCCATTTGCCGGGGGAGACTGTCTTGGCGTCGATGGCCACAACGATGCATTGGCTGCCAAACTGGTCCGCCGCCTGTGCAACGACGTCCGGGTCGGCCACAGCGGCAGAGTTGAAAGACACCTTGTCAGCGCCTGCCAAAAGCAACGCACGCACATCTGAAACGGTGCGCACGCCTCCTCCGACGGTGAGCGGGATATAGCAGTGTTCGGCTGTCCGTGTGACGACATCAAACATGGTCGCCCGGTTTTCATGTGTTGCGGTGATATCCAGAAAACAAAGCTCATCCGCGCCTGCCGCGTCATAGGCGATGGCGGCGTCGACCGGGTCCCCTGCGTCACGTAAGTCAACAAAGTTCACGCCTTTGACGACGCGGCCGTCAGCCACGTCCAGACAGGGTATGATGCGGGTTTTTAACATGCGACACCTCTAGGCTTTCATGCGCTGCTGAGCAAGTGGGTCGGTGCTGTCGTCATCAGCGCGGGGCTTGCTGCATCACGTTTTAAGTGCCTCAAGAGCCTGCGCCAGATCAATCGCCCCATCATAGAGCGCGCGACCTGATATTGCGCCGGAAATCACGCCAGTCGCTCGCAATGCCAGCAAGTCCTGAAGCGAGGAAACCCCACCTGAAGCGATCACGGGAATGCTGACCGCGCGGGCGAGGTCTGCCGTTGCCTGCGTGTTTGGGCCCCCCATCGCGCCGTCGCGCAGGATGTCCGTGTAGATGATTGCTGCGACACCTGCGTCTTCGAACGACTTTGCCAGATCAGTGGCCTGCACGTCGGTTTCCTCGGCCCAGCCTTTTGTTGCGACAAATCCGTTGCGCGCATCAATGCCTACCGCCACCTGATCGGGAAAGGCGCGCGCGGCCTCGCGGACCAGACCGGGGTTTTCCACCGCGACGGTGCCAAGAATGACGCGGGCCAAGCCTTTGTCGAGCCAGCGTTCGATCGTTGCCATGTCGCGGATACCACCGCCAAGCTGGGCGGGGACCGGACACGCCTTGAGGATCGCCTCTACCGGAGCTGCATTTACAGGCTCGCCCGCAAACGCACCATTCAAATCGACGAGATGCAGCCAGCTGCAGCCCGCGTCGACAAAGGATTTGGCCTGAGCCGCGGGGTCGTCATTAAAGACCGTTGAGCGGTCCATGTCCCCGTGTACCAGCCGGACGGCTTGTCCATCTTTGAGATCAATTGCAGGGTATAGGATCATGTCGTGAGTTCCGGTCTGGGCGCGCCTTGGCGCGGTGCGTCGTGTTAACTTGGCTTTTGCACTGCACGCAGGCGATATGCAACGCGACGTGTGGTCATGCTTGCCAGATTGCCAGCGTAAAGGGCAGGGTAGTTTCGCGTCAAAAGGGAGGCATAACGATGCGTAGTATCATTCTGGCAATTGCGGCACTGACATGTGCAGGCGGTACGGCCATGGCGGACCCATTGGTGGGAACATGGCAGACCGAGCCGGACGATGGGGCATATGCATATGTTGTCATAGCGCCTTGTGGTGCGAATTTCTGCGGCACGATCGAGCGGACGTTCAAAGGTGGCTCTGAATATACCTCACCCAACAAAGGTAAAACGCTGGTCATCGATATGGCCCCTCAGGGCGGTGGAAAATACACCGGAGAGGTCTGGCGCCCCAGCAACGATAAAATCTACCGCGGTAAAATCGCGCTTGATGGGGATGATATGCGATTGTCAGGCTGTGTCGCGGGCGGTCTTTTGTGCTCTAAACAGAGCTGGGCGCGTGTAAACTGAGACAAATCCATTGCAACGCGGTTCTGGCGCTGCCTGAATTGTGCTGCTACCGTGTCACAACGGCAGGCGGCAGAATTCAGTAGCAGCATGATCAATTCAACTTTCGACGTTTTACCTTTGTGGGGCACATTCGCACTCAGTCTTGCTATTTTCTTTGCGGCTACCGAAATCGGTTTTCGCATTGGCCTGCGTCGGCGAGAGCATGCGGATTTTGTCGAAAGCGGTTCAACCGGGATTGTCACCGGGTCGATTCTTGGGCTGGTCAGCTTTTTGCTCGCCTTTACCTTTGGTATTGCAGCAACCAATTATTCCGAACGGCGCGGCGTGGTTCTGGATGAGGCAAACTCCATCGGCACGGCGTTCCTGCGGGCTGACCTTCTTGAAGCAGAAGACCGCTCAAAGCTGCGCGAATTGCTGGCAGAATACACCCGCATCCGGGTCGAAATCATCCAGCCTGAAACGAAGGTCGCGGAGTATTTTTCAGTGATCCGCGCGTCAGAGCGGCTGCACTCTGACATGTGGCAGACGGTCGTCGCAGCAGCGCGCGCGAACCCCACACCAACTCATGCAGTGGCTGTGACTGCGATCAATGATGTGATTGATATCCATACAACGCGCGTCGCGGTCGGTGTGCGCTACGCTATTCCGCCCTCCATATGGCTGGCGCTTTATGTGGTGTCTGCCATCGGACTTGCCACGACAAGCTATCGGTTCGGTGTCAGCTTTGGCAGACGATCCGAACTATTGCCGGGCATGGTGTTTGCCTTCGCGAGCGTTATCACGCTGATCACGGATTTGGATAATCCAAGGCATGGGTTCCTGTTAAGTGACCAGACACCGATGCAAGAGCTTCTGACGTCGATGAGCAAAGAAAACTGATGCCGTTCTGCGTGGCTTGGTTTCTCAAGGCCGCCACGCCAGAAAGTTCGCGATCATGCGCAGCCCGGCGGATTGGCTCTTTTCCGGGTGGAATTGCAGGCCGATCATGTTGTCCCGCCCGATCACAGCTGTGACGTCGCCCGAATAATCAACATGTGCCAGCCGTTCAGCGTCGTTTGATACATCCATATGATAGCTGTGGACGAAATAGGCGTGATCCCCGGTCGTGATCCCCTCAAAAACAGGATGTGGGGCATCGATAATCAGATCGTTCCAGCCCATATGGGGCACTTTCAGCGACGAATCATGCGGCGTGATTTTGATCACTTCGCCACTGACCCAATCCAGCCCCTCCGTGTTGCGGTATTCCCGCCCCAGAGTGGCCATCAGCTGCATGCCGACGCAAATCCCCATGAAGGGGCGGCCTTTGCCCTCCACCGCTTCGATCATCGCAGCGTAGAGCCCGGAGTGACCCTTGAGCGCTGCCATGCAGGCGGGAAATGCCCCGTCGCCGGGCAACACGATGCGATCGGCACGCGCCACCACATCCGCATCGCCCGTCACAACCACGTCGCCGCCCCCGGTTTCATTGGCCATGCGCTCAAAAGCTTTGTGCGCGGAATGCAGGTTGCCGCTTTCGTAGTCGATAATCGCCGTCAGCACGCTCAGAGTGCGCCTTTGGTGGATGGGACCGCGTCAGATTTACGCGGATCCGTTTCAACCGCCTGACGCAGGGCGCGCGCGACAGATTTGAACGTGGCCTCGGCGATATGGTGGGAATTGATCCCGTGCAGCATGTCGATGTGCAGCGTGATGCCGCCATGGGTGGCAAGCGCGGTAAAGAATTCGCGCACCAGCTCGGTGTCGAATGTGCCGATCTTGGCCGTGGGCATGGCGACGTTCCAGATCAGATAGGGCCGTGCGGACAGGTCAAGCGCACAGCGCACCAGCGCGTCATCCATCGGCAACAGGCAGGAGCCATAACGCACGATGCCGCGTTTGTCGCCCAATGCACCAGCCAGCGCTTGCCCGATGGCGATGCCTGTGTCTTCGACCGTGTGGTGATCATCCACATGCAGATCGCCTTTGGCCCTGACACTCAGGTCAATCAGTGAATGGCGCGCCAACTGATCCAGCATGTGGTCGAAAAATCCGACGCCCGTCTGATTGTCATAGCGTCCGGTGCCGTCCAGTTGAACGCTCACCTCGATGTCGGTTTCCGCTGTGCTGCGGGTGATGGAATGGCTGCGCATGGAAGGGGTCTCCGCACCTGTCAAAGTCGCGGCCCTTATAACAGGCTTGCCCGGCAGTAAAAGATGCCACATTCAGGGATTGCGGCCCCTGTGCCTGATATGCCAGCCTGCGCCCATGGGCGTGACGCCCCGAAGGAGCCGTTTCATGACCACTTGCGTTTTTGTTCAGATTCGCTGCACGCCCGGCACCACCTACAAGGTGGCCGAGGAAATCGCCCTGCGCGAGATACATTCGGAGCTTTACTCCACCAGCGGTGAGTATGATTTGATGATGAAGATGTACATTCCGAAAGACGCGGATGTGGGTAAGTTCATCAACGAAAACCTGCTGAATATCAAAGGGATCGAAAGGTCAATGTCGACCATGACGTTCAAGGTCTTTTGAGGCGCGCCTGCTCAGCGCTTTTGTTGGTTGTCTTTTGCGCATCGGCTGCCAATGCCAAAACACGCGTCTATGAAGGGGCAGAGGCCGCTGCGTTGCGCTGTGCAAACATGATGGCGCTGACCGCGATCGTGTTGTCGGACACCGACCGGATGGGGGAGCCGGAAAAAGATGTGATGATTGGTATTTCGTTTCTCATCCTGCAGGAGCATGTCTCCGGCACATGGGCCGAAAAGAAGGCAGCCCTCGAAGTCGTGCGTGATCGTCGCGGTGTTCAGGAGACGCTGGATGATTTTGAACGGCTGGCGGAACAATGTCTTCGTGAGTATCCGATCAACTGACAGAAAAACGCGCGCGGAGCCGTTTCAAATGCGATCTGTCAAGGCGATCTGACACCCGCATGCGATATCTGGCCGCAGTCACGTAGTTTTCGCGCGCGTATTTGCGAAGAATGACCATATCGACGATGATTTTGGCGGGTTTCTCTTGAGGTTCGGATGAATCTGCCACATTAGGGGGGACCTTTTCAGGCCCCAAAGATCAGGAGTTCGCGTGTCCCTCTTCCTTATCGTTGCCTTGCCTTTCCTGGGCGCACTTTTGCCCGGGCTTATGAATTCAGCGGGTCGTCAGGCCTGCGCAGGTATTACCTTCGTGGTGTCTCTCTCCGCATTCATCGGACTGTTGACCAATGCGCCTGCGGTTCTCGCGGGCGAGGTCGTGACCGTCGGCGTTGATTGGTTGCCGATCCTTGGTTTGAATTTCAACCTGATGCTGGACGGGCTTGGCTTTTTCTTTGCCTTGCTGATCCTTGGTATTGGCCTGCTGATTATCGCATATGCGCGGTTTTATCTGTCGCGAGACGACAATATGGGCGAGTTCTTTACCTACCTGCTGCTCTTTCAGGGCGCGATGGTTGGGATCGTTCTGAGCGATAACATCCTGCTTTTGCTGATCTTCTGGGAGCTGACGTCGCTGTCGTCATTCCTGCTGATCGGCTATTGGAAACATCTGCCCGAAGGTCGTCAAGGCGCGCGTATGGCGCTGACCGTGACCGGTATGGGTGGTCTGGCGATGATCGGGGGAATGCTGATCCTTGGCCAGATCGCGGGCAGCTACGACCTCAGCGTTATCCTGCAGAACCGCGAACTTATTCAGGAAAGCCCGCTTTATCTGCCGGCGCTTTTGCTTATTCTGCTGGGCTGTTTCACCAAATCTGCACAGTTCCCGTTCCACTTCTGGTTGCCCCACGCGATGGCCGCACCGACGCCTGTCTCGGCCTATCTGCACTCGGCCACCATGGTGAAAGCCGGGATTTTCCTGATGGCGCGGATGTGGCCGGTCTTGTCTGGCACGCCGGAATGGATCGCGATTGTGACGACGGCGGGGTTGATCACGATGGTGCTGGGCGCGGTCATTGCTTTGTTCAAGCATGACCTCAAGGCCTTGCTGGCCTTTTCAACCGTCAGTCATCTGGGGCTGATCACGATGCTGCTGGGCACCAGCACGGCCTTTGGTGCCATGGCGGCGATGTTTCATATTCTCAACCACGCGACCTTCAAGGCGGCGCTCTTTATGTCTGCGGGCATCGTGGATCACGAGACGCATACGCGCGACATTCGCAAGCTCGGTGGCTTGCGCCACCTGATGCCCATTACCTTTGTGATTGCGACGCTCGGGGCGCTGTCCATGGCGGGTATTCCGTTGCTGAACGGTTTCCTGTCAAAGGAAATGATGCTCGAAGAGGTCTACCGCACGGAACTCTTCGGCTCGGTCTGGCTTGTGCCCGGCCTTGCGGTTCTGGGCTCGCTTTTCTCAGCGGCCTACTGCTTCAGGCTGATCGCGCACACCTTCCTTGGCCCCAAGCGCGACGATTATCCGGCCACGCCGCATGATCCGGGTGCCGGGCTGTGGATGCCGCCCGCCATTCTGGTGGTTCTGGTTGTTGTCATCGGCGTGGCCCCGTTTGTGGCCGAACCCTTTATCAAAACGGTCACGGCCTCAGTTCTGGGCGGCGTGGTTGACGTGCCAAAAGCCTATTTCAAGATATGGCACGGGCTGGTTCCGGCGCTTTATATGTCCGTGATCGCGACCGTTGGTGGTTTGATCGTTCTGGCGATATTCAAACCGCTGCTCAAAGGGTGGGACGCCGCCCCGCGGCCGGAAGCCAAAGTGATCTTTGAAGGTCTGGTTGAGGCCATCGTCGCGCTGTCCCAAAGGTTGGTGCGCCCGTTGCATGATGGTTCCTTCACGCGCTATTCGCTTTTCGCCGCAGTCGCCATTGTGGGCGCGGGCATCTACGCCTGGATGACGGGCACGGTCGGTGAGGCCACGCGCACCATGCAGCCTGCCGGGATCGTCCCGATTGCGGGCTGGCTGATGCTTGTTGCCGCGGCAATTGCGATGGTTTTCCTGCACAGGAACCGTTTGCTGGCGCTGATCCTGATGGGGATTTGCGGGCTGATGGTCTCGGTTGGTTTTGTGTATTTCAGCGCGCCGGACCTTGCGATGACGCAATTCACCGTCGAGGCAGTGACGATTATTCTGTTGCTGCTGGCGCTGAATTTCCTGCCCAACAGATCGCCGATTGAAAGCTCTGCGTTTCAACGCAGTCGTGACATCGCAGTGGCTGTGGTTGGTGGTCTTTCGACTTTTGCGCTGACCTACCACTACCTTTTGCGGGATGCGGTGCAGCCAACCATCTCAGCCTTCCACGTCGAGAATTCGTACAAGGGCGGTGGCGGGACCAATATGGTCAACGTCATTCTGGTCGATTTCCGGGGCTTTGACACTTACGGTGAAATCATCGTTCTGGGGATCGCGGCGCTGTTGATCTATGCCTTGACTGAATCGCTGCTCGGCGGGCCGGTGCGGGCGCGCTTGTTGAACCGCAAGCCCGATCAGCCAAGGGCCGGTGACATGCATCCGATGATGATGGTGGTGCTGACGCGGGTGATGATGCCTATCGTGATGCTGGTCGGTTTCTACATCTTCCTGCGGGGTCACAATGAACCCGGCGGTGGCTTTATCGCGGGGCTAGTCGTGTCGATTGGTGTGGTGATGCAATATATGGCCAGCGGCTTTAACTGGACAACCGCGCGGCTGCGCTATCCGTACCACGGTGTGATCGGGGCGGGTGTCCTGATCGCTGGTCTCACAGGCATCGGATCGTGGTTCGTGAGCAAACCGTTCCTGACGTCTGATTTCACCTATGTGCGCATTCCCCCGTTCAACGAGTTCGAACTGGCGACTGCAGCCTTCTTTGATCTGGGCGTGTTTCTTGCTGTTGTGGGCGCGGTGATGCTGGCGCTGGAAAGCCTGTCGCGTCTGGCGCGCAGACAGCAGATGCCGGATGCGGAACATCCGATGGATATTGATCCGTCGCGCGAAGATATACCGTCGAGTATGACCGCGAAGGGAGAATTGTAACATGGAGTTTCTGGTTGCTTCTGCCATCGGTGTTCTGACGTCTGCGGGTCTTTATCTGCTCTTCCGCATGCGCACCTTTCCGGTGATCCTTGGTATTTCGCTGCTGACCTATGCCGTGAACGTTTTCCTTTTTGCGTCCGGACGATTGTCCACTGGCGCACCACCGATCCTGCAAAAAGGGGTGGAGGGCGTGATCTATTCCGACCCTCTGCCGCAGGCGCTTGTCCTGACCGCGATCGTGATCTCGTTTGGGATGACGGCGGTGGTCGTGATGATTGCATTGGGCGCATATCTGGGCGGGGATGATGACAAAGTGAATGACGCTGTTGAGCCTTCGAGCAAACGCGCGGAGGACGCGACATGAGCCATTGGATCATTTTACCGGTGATGCTGCCGGCCCTTGTTGCACCCTTTATCATTCTGGCTGCGCGCTATCACATCGGCATACAGCGGGTTTTTTCGATCGCTGGTGTTCTCGCGTTGATCGCCGTGGCTGCGGGGCTGGCATGGCAGGCATCCGATGGCACGATCACGCTATACCAGCTTGGTGATTGGGCAGCGCCCTTCGGCATTGTTCTCGTGGGGGATCGTCTGTCGACGATCATGGTGCTGCTGACCGCAGTGCTGGCGTTGATGGTCTTGCTTTACGCCATTGGGTCGGGCTGGGATGATCGGGGTCGTCATTTCCATGCGCTGTTTCAGTTTCAGTTGATGGGCATCATGGGGGCCTTTCTGACAGGTGACCTCTTCAACCTTTTCGTTTTCTTCGAAGTTTTGCTGATCGCCTCTTATGGCTTGATGATCCACTCGGGCGGCAACGCGCGATTGCGGGCAGGGGTGCAATACGTGCTCTTTAACCTGATCGGATCGACGCTGTTTCTCTTTGCGCTCGGGGCGATTTATGCCGAAACCGGTACACTCAATATGGCAGACCTTGCCCAGAGGGTGCAGGCGATTGACGCCTCTGAAACGGTTGGGATCCGGGTGGCCGCCGTGCTGTTGCTGCTGGTCTTTGCCATCAAGGCAGCACTTGTGCCGCTGCACTTCTGGCTGCCTTCCAGTTATGCCGAAGCACCGGCCCCGGTGGCGGCTCTCTTTGCGATCATGACCAAGGTCGGCGCCTATGCGATTATCCGGGTCTACACGATGGTTTTCCCGCCTGAGTTTGAGGCGACCGCGGGCCTGCATGGCGACTGGCTGCTGGCCTTTGCGCTGCTCTCGCTCGCACTTGGTGCCGCTGGGGTGCTGGCGGCCCAAAAGCTGGACCGGATGGTGACCTTTGCGGTGATCAGCTCGATGGGGATGGTAATGGTGACGATCTCACTCTTCACCCCGGAAAGCATCGCAGCGGCGCTGTATTACATCATCCATTCGACATTGGCGGCGGCAACGCTGTTCCTGATTGTTGATCTGGTGAAATCCAGCCGCCCACACCTTGAACTGACGCCAACACCGGCCATCGGCGGGGCGGTTCTGGTTTCCGCGCTGTTTTTCGCAGGTGCCATTGCCATGGCGGGGCTGCCGCCCCTATCCGGCTTCATCGGAAAACTGTTGATCCTGCAGGCGTCCTTTTCAACCGATGCGATGACCTGGGTCTTTGCGACGGTCCTGATCGCTAGCCTCGTGAATGTTGTCGGGCTATCGCGGGCGGGCAGTATCGTTTTCTGGAAAGCAAAAAGCGTCGCACCCGCTGCAGATGCGCCCGAACCTCAAAAGCCTCCGGCCCTGTCCTGTGTCGCTGTGGGTGGTTTGTTGGCGCTATTGACGGCGCATACTGTATTTGCCGGGCCGATCCACGGCTATATGACCACCACAGCCGCACAGCTGTTCGCGCCCGCACCTTACATCGCAACCGTGCTGGACACGCCGGGCAAGTTGAGCAAACCGAAGGAGGGGAACTGACATGGGACGTGCATTGCACTGGCTTTTTCCACATCCGCTGCTGACAGTCATCCTCACAATCGTCTGGGTCATGCTTCAGAATGAAGTCTCGGCTGGCATGGTCGTCTTTGGTGTCATTCTGGGGATCATCATTCCGCGCGCAACCGCCGTCTGGTGGCCGGGCCGTCCCGAAGGCATTCGGGCAGGCAAGTTTCTGGTCTATTGCCTCATCGTTTTGTGGGACATCATTATCGCAAATATCGAGGTGGCGTGGATCATTTTGACCAAGCCGAATGCCAAGCTGAGGCCGAAATGGGTGGAGGTGCCGCTTGATCTGCGCCAGCCCGAAGCGATCACGATCCTTGCAGGGACAATCACGTTGACGCCGGGGACGGTGTCGGCTGATCTGTCCAACGAGGGCCGCAGCCTTCTGGTGCATGCGCTGGACGCAGAGGATGCAAACGCCGTGCGCGATGAAATCAAAAACCGCTATGAGCGTCGTCTGAAGGAGATTTTCCAATGACCTTCGCACTGGAACTTATACAAATGACCCTCTATCTCGGGTTCGCCGTTCTGGCCATCAGCCAGCTGATGGCGATGGTACGTCTGGTGATCGGGCCCAGCACAGGGGACCGAATCCTCGCGCTTGATACGATGGTGATGAATGCGATCGGGTTGATCGTTCTGCTGGGGATCACGCAGGGCACAAGTGTCTATTTCGAAGTGACCCTGATCATCGCAATGCTTGGCTTTGTTTCGACCGTGGCGCTGGCGCGGTTTGTATTGCGGGGGGACATCATCGAATGAACTTTGAGGTTATTGAACTCTACATCACTGTTGCGTTTTTACTGATTGGCGCTGTCTTCACCATGGTGGCGGCGATTGGCTTGCTGAAACTCGGTGATCCGATGACGCGCCTGCACGCCCCGACCAAAGCCGCGACGCTGGGCATCGGGTCCTTTCTGCTGGCGTCGATGTCTTATTCCTTTGCTACATCGGAGGGTTCGTTTCACGAGGTGTTGATCCTTGCCTTCCTGTTTGTGACGGCCCCGATTTCGGCGAACTTCATTGCCAAGGTGAACATTCACAAGCGGTCGTGCGACATGCCGGATGCTCCCACAAAAGACGCGATGTGGTCGACCATGGACGTGCCGGAGGGTGACAGAGACATCGAGGTTCGGCCCGACCCGTAATATGGTCCGATGGCAGTTGAAAAAGCAAAGGGCTGATCCTCGCGGATCAGCCCTTTGCCTTTTCAGTCTCAGCTGCGTCAGACCGTTTGGGAATGACAGCTATGCGCGTGTTTCTCAGGCTTCTGCCAGCCCGCGCAGATGACAGGTTGGCGCGTCAGCGACGCAGCAGCGTTGGAAACCCAAACAGCTTGGAGAATGAGAAACGCGCAGCATCTGCCTCGGTGGTTTCGGTATCGGCACGCCTCACGATCAGGGGCAATATCGCATCCGCCATCCGCGCATGACGCGGGAACGCGAATTTATCAACGGGCTTTCGCTTGCTCAGCAGTGGCAGCGGGAAATTTGCCATCCGGGCGTGACGGTCAAACGCAAACTTGTCCGCAGGCTTGCGCTTGCTGAGCAGGGGAATGGGAAAATTCGCCATCCGGGGCGCGCCCGGAATTAAGGAGTTCGTGCCCGTTTTCCCGTTGATCAGATGGGGGAAGGGCCAGTTGGCCATACGCTGGTGACGCCCGATCATTGATCCGGTATAGGGCTTACGCTTGCTCAGCAGCGGGATTGGGAAATTGGCCATCCGGGCATGGCGCGGAAATGCAAAGCCCTCCCAAGGTTTGCGTTTGCTCAACAATGGAATTGGGAAATTGGCCATGCGCGCGTGGCGCGAAAAGGCAAAGTTGTCTTTTGGCTTGCGTTTGCTGAGCAGGGGGATGGGAAAATTGGCCATGCGCCCATGCCGCGGAATGGCAAATTCATCGGAGGGCTTGCGACGGCTGATCAGGGGGATGGGCCAATCTGCCATGTGATAGGTCTTGGAGTCAGGGTCGCGTCTGCGCGACAACATATGAGGGTGCCCGCTCAACACGCTGGCAGTTCTGCCGGGGGGATCCTTGACGTAGACCTCTTCGGTCAAATCGCCCATGTCGGCCGCACCCATTCTGGCAGTGATTTCGCGGGTCATCCTTGCAGCGCCCAAAGGCACATAGGTTGCTTTGGCCAACAGAACCGCGCCGCCGGATGCCATTTTCTTTTTGTATGCTTTGGCAGTTTCAGGATCGACGTTTTCAGCGCTCAGTGCTTCGACCAGACCATTCGGCTCGGTATAGACTTTCAGGTCTCGCCCGGGAAAACGTTCCACTACGAGCGTTCGTTTTATCATTGACGCCTGTGCCGCGTTTTCAAAATATCGCGTAATGACTTGTGTCATGATGCCTCCGCCGATTTAGGATGCGAATCCGGCATGGACCGCTTGGGTTGGTGTATATTTGGGTGCTGCGTACTGTTTGCTTTGCCGCACAGGGGTATAAGTGTAGCGCATGCCAGCGCCAAGAAAACAATCTCGATCAGGAAAACCGCGTTGTAAGGGGCATGTGCGGGCAGGTCTGTATATGCGGACATGTTGACGATGACGTCGCGCACAATGCCTGCAAGCGCCACACCGACACCAGCTGCCGTTGCCTGAACCGCACCCCAGGTGCCCAATGCAAGGCCAACCTGATCACGCTCAGCCGAGCGCATGGTGGCGGTCAAAGTGGCGTGCCCAAAGAGGCCTGCGCCAATGCCGGTTGCAAGCGTTCCGGCAAGAAACAAGGGCGCGCCGCCGCCAAAGGCCGACAGGATGATCCCGGAAAACCCCGGTATGCCGATCAATGCACCGATCAGCCCAAGACGGGTCGGTGCGCCATTCGTGCTCAGAACGCGTGAGGCGATGCCAAAGCCGATCAATGTGCCTCCCGCCAGAAGGGCGGTCAGCCGTGTTGTCTCGGCCACGGAAAAACCAAGTGCTTGTGCGCCGTAAGGCTCAAGCAGCACATCGGCCGCCCCAAAGCCAAAGGTGCCAAGCGCAATAACCACCAAAAGCCGCTTGCGACCGGGTTTCTTGACAAGTTCGGCCAATGTTTCACGGAAAGGTGCGTGCTGCGCTGTTTGCATTTTCTGGGCACGGACCCGATCGCGGGCCTCTTGCTTCCAAAGCGCCAGAAGGTTCAGGGCGACGGTCACAACTGCCGCGCCCTGAATGACCTGAATAAGGCGCCCGGGCGAATAGTTTTCCAGCAATGTGCCAAAGACCAGCGCGCTGAGCACCATGCCGACCAGCAGCATGACATACATCAGTCCCACGACTTTTGGCTGATCTTCGTCCGCGACCAGATCGGTGGCCAGCGCAAGGCCCACGGTCTGCACCATATGCACACCGGCCCCAACCAGCAGAAACGCCAGCGCTGCCGCCGACAGCCCCATCCAGCGTGGCGCATCGACCGCCTCACCGTAGCCAGACAAGACAAGCAGGGCGAAAGGCATGATGGCAAAACCACCGAATTGATAAAGCGTCCCTTTCCAGATGAACGGGACCCGCCGTAGCCCAAGCGCGGAAACGTTCACATCGGATTTATAGCCGATCAACGTGCGGAAGGGGGCAAACAGCAAGGGCAGGGCGAGCATCATCGCGACGAGCGTCGCCGGAACGCTGAGTTCGACGATCATGACGCGGTTTAAAGTTCCGACAAGCAGCACGATGGCCATGCCAACGGTGACTTGGAACAGAGATAGCCGTAGTAAGCGGGAAAGCGGTACTTCTTCGGTGGCGACATCCGCGAATGGTAAATAACGCGGGGCGACCGATACCAGCTTTCGTAAGGCAAATGCGCGATACTCGAACATTATCCTCCCGCCATTCTAATTCAAATTGAACCCACTGGCGCAATGACCCCGCAGGTATGGGTGCCGCAAGTCCCTCGCCGTAGCGACGAGGGACCTTGCGTTATTGTTCTATCGTTACAGGCTGCGTAGCGCTTGCCTGTACGAGAGCCGGTGATTGCAACATCGCCATTGCCGTCGTGCCGTCTGGCATAACCACAAGAACTTGCTGGCCACCTTCCGCAGATGGAAGAACGAAAGAGGCGTTTGCCACGTCTTTGTCTGCGTTTTCCAGGATTTTTGCTGACGCTTCTTGTGCAGCGCCGCTTCCAAGTTCATTGCCTGACAAAAAGTCAGATACCCAGGTGGTATTGCTCAGGACAGCAACGTGTACTGCGAATGAGCCTACAGCGACTGCGCCCAGAAATACTGGAACGCCGACAGAGGGGGAAACAACAAGCCACATTTTTGCATTGTTCATGTTTTTTCTCCCTTAGCCGAGCCACGGCGTCGACGCAGCGACGAGCATGTGCGCAACAAGTGCGATTGCACCAAAGACACGGGTACCATCAATCAGGTAACTGTGAACTTCTTCGGCTTCGAGTAGTGTAAGACCGGTCGGCCAAACTTTGTCTGGGTCGTCGGACATAATGGTTCTCCAATTCAGCTTCTAACCAAGTACATAGACAGCATCCGATTTAATAACGGGGTGTTGCTATGCAGCTCATTGGTCGCGACGCGCACACTCGGACCGTCCCTCCATTGTGTCAGAAAATGTTGACATTACAAGTGTCAATTTATCTTTACTTTCTGGTTGTGCGTGCATTGCAGCGATCGTCTCTTAACGCATGATTTCGCTGACATATTTGTCCAAAGCGACATGACAGCGCCGTGAAATACGCTGGAAATCGGCGTTGAAGCTGGTGCAGGCAACGCGGCGAGCCGAGGATCGGCGCAGGCGAATCCCGGACAAGTCAAGAGGGTTGCTGTCACTTAAGGATTTATCTGGGTGAACGCCCTCACCTGAAATCGCCAGCCGTCGCTTGGGCTTGGATAAACCAGTGTTTCCACGGTGGTTCTGTCGGCAGTAGGTCCGTGGAAGGTGCTATGACGAACGCCGGCAAGTGCAGATATGATGCCATGGCAGCATACCGGCCGGGCAAGAGCACACCGAGATGGTTGATTTAATGCTCAGCGATTGGGGCGCACACCGATGAAAGTCGGCGGCGAGGAAGACCCGATTTGGCCGTAAGGATTTGAAGGCAGTCACCGGAACTGACGGGTTTCTGGTAAATTAAGACGTTAGAGCTTCAATATTCACGGCTTCAACATGACAACCGTTCTCTGAGCCTCAACCGATTATTCCGGTCCCCACACTCCCTGCGATCTTCCGGTTTGAAACAGTGCGGCGCAGCATCCAACACCTCTGCCATCAGAAAAACATGCAGATCTCGAAACTTTGCTCAGTTGGGTTTCCGGCGCTTTGCCGACTGGGAAATCAGTTGCGAACTTCCCGTATCCCGGCCCAAATCAGGCTTGCACCCATGGCTCCAAACGCCGCAGCAAAGAGCCCTTCGAACCATCTGGCGAAACGTGAGTAGCCCCGCATCGCCACACCAGTCGAGAACAGCCATGCGTATGTTCCATAGATAACCAACCCCGACAAAGCGCCCATTGGGCCGAAAGCCAGGACGTGCCAAGCGCTCAGCCCTTGACCGAATAGAAAAGACGCAACCGCAGCCCACATCAACGCGGCTTTGGGGTTGGTGAGCAGAACAAGAACGCCACGACGCCATGCAAGGGCATCTGTCAGCGGTCGGGCATCCGGTGCAAATGTTGTCTTGGCTCCACCTTTAAGCGTCGCGCGTGCCGCTTTGATGCCAAGAAAGAGGAGATAACTACCACCCAGAAACTTCAAAAATAAGAGCGACAGCGGAAACGCTTCAACAAGAACGCCAAGGCCCAAAGCCGTTGCCATCGACCAAACAAGCATACCCGAAGAAATGCCGGTCACCACGAATAGCGCGGGCCGTCGACCTTGCGCCAACCCGACCGAAGCAACCGCGGCAAGATTGGGGCCGGGAGCAATCTGGGCTGCGAGAACACCTAACCAGGTCAATGCATAAATCGAAAACATGATGAGCAAGTTCCTTGAAACTGTTTGCTACATCTTTTTCGAACAGCGCTAGTTTGGCAAGGGCGCTGTCAATGGCAGCTCACATCCAGAGAAGTCGCAGCATCGGTACGTTAGGCTGAAACCGAACCTCGGAGCCAACGTAGCATTTGGTTCATCGGCCAAATCTGTGTGGGTGAAGGCCCATGAAAGACGCCCGGCACAGCGCTCCCACGCGGCCGCCCACAGAGCCGGCGTTCGATAGGGGTTCATAAGAGGGGTGATCCTGCAGATCAGAGACGCGGGCTTTCTGACGTTCGTGAAGCCTTCGCTTGAATTGCACAACAGCCGCAAGGGCGTCGGCTGTTTACGATTTCAGAAGTGAGGGGAAAGACCAGTGATAGTGGCCTTGATGGTGTCGGCGTGCCAAGCGGTAAGCTTGTTTCGTTCCAAACCTACCTCCAGTGCAAAAAGTGGAAGGGGAGCGCGGAGTCAAAATGAAATTGAGACTGTCGAGAGGCGTTGTAAGGTCGAGCTGACAAAGGGCCATTCATAGCCGCGGGAAGGTTCACGAGCCCGGCAAATGATGGAGCGACACGAGACCGTGCCATTGCTATCGACCTCATTGACGGCGACAGGTCGTGTGATCTGCTGAATGAAAACAGGCCTGGCGTAACGGCGGATATGATTGAAAAGCGCACATTGACGCCAAGTGACTCAGCAGGGTTCAGAGTGATATAGCCAACTGGTTTTCGTAAGGTTTATTCACGAATTTCAGAAAAACCTGATACCAGAACGTTGGTCCTCGTGAGATACCGATAGCACCTGTCTGACACGGTCTGATAGAATTCCCATGACAGATACCGTTTTAATCGCACCCGCGACGATACTCCCGGATCGATGAGTGTTGGCAACGCAGATCGCATGACCTAAATCCCCAGTCATGCGGATCAAAAGGTCAAGAACATGACATCACGACCACGTATTGCGATCATAGGTGCTGGCATTTCCGGGCTGCGTCTCGCGCAACTGTTATCACCCACGGCCGATGTAACGGTTTTGGAAAAATCACGCGGGATTGGTGGCCGAATGTCGACCCGGCGCGCGGATTGCTTCCAATTTGACCACGGTGCGCAGTATTTCACAGCACAGGGCGAGGATTTCCAGCGCTTTCTTGCACCTCATATTGAGCGTGGCGTTGTCAGGGCGTGGCGTCCTCGATTGACGTGTTTTGGGGGAACTATTCCGCAGTGGACGGCACCGCGCTATGTTGGCTTGCCGGGGATGAACGCGCTGTGTAAAGCGATGGCCAGCGATATCGAGGTGCTGCGCGAAACCCGTGTCGCGAGCCTCGAACGTAGAGATGACCATTGGCAGCTTCGGTCTCTGGCGGGGGAGGTGTTGGGCCCCTATGACTGGGTATTCTCCTCTGCGCCCGCTGAACAATCTGCCGCGCTGATGCCGGCCTGTTTTTCGCATCTGCCGGCGTTGGAGCATGCCAGAATGCTTGGCTGTTACAGCTTGATGCTCGGGTTTGACGCTGCGCCGGATTTGGCTTGGGACGCTGCGACTGTCCTGAACAGCCCAATGGCCTGGGTGGCCGTCAACAGCACGAAACCAGACCGCAGCACGGGTTTCAGTGTGCTTTGCCAATCCAGCAATGACTGGGCCCAAGCGCATATTGAGGCTGATCCCGACAAGGTGCGCGCCAGTCTGGCACAGGCAGTGCAGGAGACCACAGGTCTGGTTGTTGAAGAGGCACAATATGTCAGCTTGCACAAATGGCGCTTCGCCAAAGTCGAACGCCCTACGGACGAGCCGTTCTTGCTGGATACAGAAAACAAACTGGGCGCATTTGGCGACTGGTGCGGTGCGGGCCGCGTCGAGGCCGGATTTGACAGTGCGACGGCACTTGCGCGAGGGCTGAACCTTAGGTGATGTGAGAGCGAATATTTGTGCAGCGTACTTGGATCAAATCATAAAGAGTAATTGCATAATCTGGACTGATTTCCCGACCCTTTCATTCCATTTCCGCAGATGGTTTGCCCATAGGCCCTTGCGATACGCGCTTGGTGCTACATCTCTTGGTCTGAACGCAGTCTTGATGGGACACACCGATGGTTTTGACGGTCAGCCACCTTGCCAAAGAATATGAGACTGGCGGCATTTCAGTGCCGGTTCTGCGGGATGTGAGTTTTGAGGTGCCGCGCGCGGGCACGTTGGCGCTCGAAGGGGAATCCGGCAGTGGGAAAAGCACGGTGTTGCACCTGATCGCCGGGCTGGATGTGCCAACGGGCGGTAGCATTGTGCTGGACGGGCTAGAGGTCGCTGGTCTGTCGGATGCAAAATCTGCACAGCTGCGCCGCACAACGGTCGGGATTATCTTTCAGCAGTTCAACCTGATCCCCAGCCTGAGCGTCGCGGCGAATATCGCGTTTCATGCCCGACTTGGCGAACGCTTCGACCCGGAATGGGCGCGTCACGTCGCTGAACAGATCGGGCTGGCAGACCATATGACCAAATACCCCGAGGCGCTTTCCGGCGGGCAGCAACAGCGTGTGGCCATTGCCCGCACCCTTGCCGCGCGCCCCGGCCTGATCCTCGCGGATGAGCCAACGGGTAATCTGGATGAGGACACGGCGGATACGGTTTTGAACCTGATGCTGGAAAGCGCGGCAGAGGCGGGTGCGGCCGTGTTGATGGTCACGCATTCCCCCCGTCAGGCGGCCCGGATGGGGCGGCGTATTCGTCTGTCGCATGGGGTTGTGCAGGATGCGAACGCGCCCATGCGACCCGTGGCGGTGCCATGACGCGGCAAGGGTTTCTTGCACTTTGGTCCCACTGGCGGCGCAATCCGTGGCAGTTGCTGACCTTGCTGGCCGGGTTGGCCCTGTCCACCGCGCTGTGGTCGGGTGTGCAGGCGATCAACGCCGAAGCGCGCGCGAGCTACGCCTCTGCCTCCGATGTCTTGGGGGCGGGCGACACAAACCGTATCCTGAAACAAGATGGCAGCAGCTTCACGGTCGAGGAATATGTGACCCTGCGCAGGCTTGGCTGGCCGGTCAGCCCGGTTCTGGAAGGCACGGTTGATATTGCCGGTGCTGAACTGCGCATCGTCGGCATTGACCCGCTGAGCTTTCCTGTGGCCTTGCCCGCAAGTATTTCGGAGGATGGTGGGTTTCCCGACATGATCGGCGATGATCCGGTCGGTTTCGCACACCCGGATGACATCGGGCTGACGCTGCCGGGAATGACCTTGCGGGTGGATGAAAACCGACCACGCGGCAACATCCTGATGGACATCGCGCAGGCGGACCGATTGCTGGGCGAACAGGGGGACATCAGGCGGCTGCTGGTCAGTAACCAGCGTCCCTGGGGCCTTGGGGCCTTGCCGGACGCGTATCGCATTGCCGAGGTTTCGGTGCAGGCGGATGTGGCGCGCCTGACGCAGAGCTTTCATCTTAACCTCACGGCCTTCGGTCTGTTGTCCTTTGCTGTGGGGATCTTCATCGTCTACGGCGCGGTTGGGCTGGCCTTTGAACAGCGCCGGGCGGTATTCCGGACCCTGCGCGCTTTGGGTATGCCGCTCAGGCGGTTGATGTTGCTGCTTATTCTGGAGTTGGGGGTGTTCGCCCTCTTGGCTGGTGGCGCAGGTGTGGCTTTGGGCTATGTGATCGCGGCGGCCTTGTTACCGGATGTGGCGGCGACCTTGCGCGGTCTTTACGGGGCCGAAGTCGCGGGACAGTTGCAATTGCGCGCAGCGTGGTGGCTGTCGGGGCTGGCCATGGCGTTGGGGGGCACGGCGATTGCGGCGGCAGCGGCCCTGACAAAGCTGGCCTATATGCCGTTGCTCTCATTTAACCACCCGCGTGCGATGAGCATCGGGGCTTTCGCCGCCGGGCAGTGGCTGGCGCTGATCGCGGCTGGGCTGTTCATCGCAGGCGTTGCGATTGCCACTTTCGGGCAGGGTCTGGTTGCTGGCTTTGCCTTGCTGGCCTGTTTGCTCATCGGCTCTGCACTGTTGCTGCCCTTTCTGCTGGCGCAATGTCTGAGCTTTGCCGAACGCCACAGCAAACGCGCCTTGGTGCAGTGGTTCTGGGCGGACAGCCGCCAGCAATTGCCGGGGCTGTCGATGGCGCTGATGGCTTTGCTGTTGGCGATGGCGGCCAATATCGGGGTCTCCACCATGGTGTCCAGTTTTCGGCTGACCTTCGTGGACTACCTTGACCAGCGGCTGGCCTCGGAGCTTTACGTCAATGCGCAGGATACAGAGCAAGCTGCGGACTTGGTGGCCTATCTTGAGGACAAGGCGGAGGCGGTCTTGCCAATTGTGTCGATTGACACGCGGCTCGGCGGGCTTCCGGCTGAAGTCTTTGGCATCCGCGATCATGCCACCTACCGCGAAAACTGGCCGTTGCTCAGCGCCGATGCACAGGTGTGGGATTTGCTGGCCGCAGGGCAGGGTGCGCTGATCAACGAACAACTGGCCCGGCGGCAGGACTGGCAGGTGGGGGATACATTGCCCACCGGGGATCGTTTGATCGGTATCTACAGCGATTACGGGAATGCGGTGGGCCAACTGGTGCTGGGCGAGGATCTGTTCTCGATGCGTTACCCGGATGTACCACGCCTGCGGTTCGGGGTGCGCACGGACACGCCCGAGGCGCTGGCCGACGATTTGCGCGACCGCTTTGGGCTGGGGGAGGATGCGCTGATCAATCAGGCCGATCTCAAACAGTTTTCCATGCAGGTCTTTGAGCGAACGTTTTCCGTGACGGCAGCGCTGAATGTGCTGACGCTTTCTGTGGCCGGGCTTGCCATCCTGATCAGCCTGCTGACACTGGCGACGATGCGCTTGCCGCAACTGGCGCCGGTCTGGGCCTTGGGGCTTACGCGCAGCGCGCTGTCGCGGCTTGAGGTCGTGCGCGCGGTTTGTCTTGCGACCCTGACTGGTGTGCTGGCTTTGCCCGTCGGCTTGATGCTGGCCTGGGTTTTGCTGGCCGTCGTCAATGTCGAAGCCTTTGGCTGGCGGTTGCCGATGTATGTCTTTCCGCTCGATTATCTGCGCCTCGGCCTGCTGACGATTGTTGCAGCGCTGCTGGCTGCGATTTGGCCCGCGATCCGGCTTGCGCGCACCGATCCGCAATCTCTTTTGAAGGTATTCAGCAATGAACGTTAGACTTTGGTTGTCGATCTTTTGCATCGGCATCGTGGTGGCCGCGCAGGCCGCAGCACAGGGTTTTGCGGGTCTGGGGCGGGACGCCAGCACCTTCAGCCAACCCGAGCGCGGATATGTGTTTTCCTTCCCCGAAGATCACGGCGCGCATCCGGATTTCCAGATTGAGTGGTGGTACGTTACGGCAAACCTGACCGATGCCGCCGGGCGGGATATGGGGCTGCAATGGACATTGTTCCGATCCGCCATGGCGCCCGAAGAAAAACCCGGCTGGGCCAGCCCGCAACTGTGGATGGGCCATGCGGCGGTCACCACTGAGGATGCGCATTTCGTAACCGAACGGATTGCGCGCGGCGGGGTCGGGCAGGCGGGTGTCACCGCTGCACCCTTCAGCGCATGGATTGATGACTGGCACATGTCTGGCGATACGCTCGACGAGGTTGCGATGCGCGCCTCCGGCCCTGATTTCGGCTATGAGGTCACACTGACCGCGCAAGGCCCGCTGATCTTTCATGGCGAGGCGGGCTATTCGCAGAAATCCGCCAGCGGGCGGGCCAGTTACTACTATTCACAGCCGTTTTATACCGTCGCCGGAACGCTGTTTCTGCCGGAAGGTCCGGTTGAGGTGACAGGCACCGCATGGCTGGACCGTGAATGGGCCTCGCAGCCGCTGGCTGCCACGCAGGTCAGCTGGGACTGGTTCTCGATGGTCTTTGACGACGGGGTGCGCCTCATGGGGTTCACGCTGCATGACGAGGATGGCAGCGATTACACGCAAGCGACGTGGATCGAACCGGATGGCACCACCACCGCCTTTCCCGATGGCGCGTTTTCGGCAACCGCGCTGGCCACCACGGATGTGGCGGGCCGGGCCGTGCCGACCAAATGGCGCGCGCAACTGCCGCAAAAAGGCGTTGATGTCACGGTGGAGGCTTTGAATGGCGCGGCCTGGATGACCACGTCCATTCCCTATTGGGAGGGCCCCGTTCAGATCACGGGATCGCACGGCGGGCGCGGCTATCTTGAGATGACGGGGTACTGAGCGGCCCCTTGCAGCGTCTGACTGGGATGATATGCCTTGGACTGGGCTGCTTGGGCCACACGATCATTTGAGGATGCCAATGGATTTTTCGCTCACCGAAGAACAGCAAGCGATTTTCGACATGGCCTATGCTTTTGGCCAGGAAAACATCGCACCCTTTGCCCAAGAATGGGAAACCGCCGGAACCATTCCAAAGGCGCTGTGGCCCAAAGTGGCTGAACTTGGCCTTGCCGGGATCTATGTCTCAGAAGAGCACGGCGGCTCGGGGCTGTCCCGGCTCGATGCCACGCTGGTTTTCGAAGCGCTGGCCATGGCCTGCCCCTCGGTCGGGTCCTTTCTGTCGATCCACAACATGTGCGGCGGAATGATCGACACCTATGGCTCTGACGCCATGAAAACACACTGGCTGCCCAAACTATGTGCGATGGAAACCGTGTTTTCCTATTGCCTGACCGAACCCGGATCAGGGTCGGACGCCGCCGCCCTGCGCACGCGTGCGGAGCGCAGCAACGCAGGCTACGTGTTGAACGGCACGAAGGCGTTTATTTCCGGTGGCGGATATTCTGACGCCTATCTGACGATGGTGCGCACAGGGGATGCAGGCCCCAAGGGTATTTCCGCCATGCTGATCGAAAACGGGCGGGCGGGTCTGTCCTTTGGCGCTCTTGAAAACAAGATGGGCTGGCGCGCGCAACCCACAGCACAGGTGCAGTTTGATGACTGTGCGATCCCGGCGGACAATCTGGTCGGGGAGGAAGGGCAGGGGTTTGCCTATGCGATGGCGGGCCTTGATGGAGGCAGACTGAACATCGCCGCATCCGCCCTTGGTGGCGCGCAGGCGGCCCTGAATGCGGCCCTGTCCTATACCGCTGAGCGCAAGGCTTTCGGGCAACGGCTGGATCAGTTTCAGGCGCTGCAGTTCAAATTGGCGGATATGGAAGTCAAGTTGCAGACCGCACGGATATTCCTGCGGCAGGCGGCCTCAAAACTGGATAACAAGACGTCGGACGCTACTAAATACTGTGCGATGGCAAAATTGTATGTAACGGACGTTGCTTTTGATGTCGCAAACGATGCGCTGCAACTCCATGGCGGATATGGCTATCTGGCCGATTATGGTATCGAAAAAATCGTGCGTGATCTGCGTGTGCACCAGATCCTTGAAGGCACCAACGAAGTCATGCGCGTCATTATTTCGCGCCAGATGATCGCCGAGCACGGCACCTGACGTTCGCTTCAGCGATTTTTTGAAAAGCGGTCGTGGGCCATTAAGCCTCAATTTACATCTGTGCGGCATATCTGGGAAAGGCGCGTCTGAGGTAGGGCGCGCTGCGGGTCTCCAAACGGAACAGAGCATGGTTTTGCATAGCGATACGAACGGGCATCAATCCAACGAATCGGTCAAAAAGGTCTTGATCGTTGATGATTCGCGGGTGATCCGGATGTGGTTGCGCACTGTATTGGCTTCGGACAGACGCCTTGAGGTTGTGGGAGAGGCAAGTGACGCCGTAGAGGCGCGCGATTTTTTACGGGCCAATGCCGCAGATGTCGTGACGCTTGATATTGAAATGCCGGGCATGAGCGGTCTGGAATTTCTGACGCGCCTGATGCGAGCGCGCCCGATGCCCGTCGTGATGTTGTCCAGTCTGACAAGCAAAGGCAGCGACGCCGCCATTCAAGCGCTTTCAAGAGGGGCAATTGACTGTATTTTGAAACCGACAGACGGGTACGATCTGGATCTGTCGCGCGACATTTGTGAGCGCGTTTTTCAGGCGGCCTGCACGCGCCCCGCCCGCATAAGCGCTGGGGAAGGTGCGGTGCAACCCGGTCGACAGGCTGTTGCGCGCCATGCGCCGGCACTGGGCCAGAGCTGTCGCCGCGGCTCGCTGATATTGATTGGCGCATCGACCGGCGGTGTCTCCGCTCTCGAGGCCGTATTGCCCCAGCTTGAACCCGACGGGCCGCCCGTCGTCATCGTACAACACATGCCCGGCAACTTTCTGGAAAGCTTTTCCCAACGGTTGGAAAGACAATTGCCTCAAAACGTAAAACTCGCCCAAGAAGGTGTGCCGCTGCGTCGAGGAGATGTGATCCTTGCGCCGGGGACTGGCAAGCATACACAGGTCGTTAGGAGGGTAGATGGCTGGCAGTGTCGGTTCGTCGAGAATGAGCCTGCTGCCTTACATTGCCCGTCTGTTGACACCTTGTTTTTATCTGCAACCTCAGAGGCCAAAAATGTCTCGGCTGCGATCCTGACTGGCCTTGGTCGGGACGGCGCGCAAGGTCTGCTCGAACTCGCAGAGGGTGGCGCCATTACATTCGGTCAAGATGAAGAAACGTCAGTGGTTTACGGTATGCCGCGCGTGGCCTTCAGTCTTGGCGCTGTTCAGCATCAACTACCAATACACAAAATCGGTGACGCGCTTCGTGAGAGTAAAAATAGAACGGCGAAGACGTCCCACAGAACGACCAAGGTGCCTTTGCAATGACAAAAAACCGCAAACATATAACGCAGGGTGAGTGGGCTGTCTCAGCTGATCCTGAGCGGGCGATATCAACAATTTTGGGATCTTGTGTCTCGTGTTGTCTTTGGGATCCTGTTGCCAAAGTAGGTGGTATGAACCACATGCTCTTGACGGTCAGCACCAGAAGCTCGGGTGCTTGTAATCTGGCAGGCATCAACGCCATGGAACTGCTGATAAACGATATTCTCAAGCTTGGTGGCGCACGAAGTCGGCTGCGCGCAAAAGCCTTTGGTGGCGCTCGCATGGTGGCCGGGCTCAGTGATGTCGGGTTGCTCAATAGTCAGTTTACATTGGACTTTCTTCGACAAGAGAGCATTGCCTGTGAAGGGCACTCGCTTGGAGGAGACTCGGCACGTCACATCATGTTCTGGCCTGCGTCGGGTCGTGTCATGCAAAAAGTACGAGCGGATGAGGCTTTACCCAAAGAAGTACCCGTCCAATCCCAGCCGAGCGGAAACGATTTGGAGCTGTTTTGATCTGGCAATCGACTTGGAAACGGCAAGGGTGCCGGCACTGTCAGTACCAACGACACGGATATCATGAACCGAATGTTACGGAGTGTTGATGTCGGTTCCGTCTGCTGACCGTAGTGGATGATTTCAGCCGGGTGCGTATGGCAATTTTTCTAGGTACATTGTTGTCTCGGGTGCACGTACCCGCACGCTGAAAGCAGTCATTTGGGCGCGCAGAATGTCCTAAGCAATTGTCAGTGATAACCTGGCGGAAAGCGCTTGGTCGGCGGTGCTGAAATGATGTCAGAAAACGAAGATCGATTGAAAATATTGTTCCGGGCAAGCCGACACAGAATGCTTTCATTCAGAATTCCAACGGCAGCTTTCGCAACGCATACGTGAACGAGACCCATTTTTTGTCTCTCGCATCAACCCGATCAAAGATCACATGATGAAAGTAGGAGCAAATAATCTGGCTGCATCCGTCGCTGAGCGATCTCATACCTGCCGAGTTCGTGCGCAATGCCAAGTTGTAAAAGCAGGCCGCATGGGGTCGAAGTTCAGCAATCGGAGTCTCCAATACGATCGAGAAGAGTTGGGTTTCAAATCAACTGCAGTGAATGCTTAGTCTGTGCTACGCCCGGTGGCAAAGTTCACCAACACTGCCCTCGCCACGGAGGCCTCGACATAAAGGCGTGATATTGTAGACAGATTATTGCTTCTCGCACAGCTGTATCCATGGATTAGACCACACCATTCGAAGCCGTGTGCTTTCTACGAGTTTGTTCCTCATGGAATTTAGGGTATTTCTCGTTGGGTGGTACGATTGAGTTTAGCGCAGATGCGGCTGGTGGTCGTAGGTGTCGTTGCTGGCCAACGGGCGGTAGTTGCGTCCTTGGGCCAACGCGGCGATTGAATCAAACTGCTGTATTGGGATGGCCAAGGATTCTGCCTGATTTATAATGCTCTGCAACGGAGCCGGTGTTCATGGCCGAGCGCAAAAGATTGCCCTGCCCACCTGACCTGCCCACAGCTTTCGATGCTTTGGGGGAGGATCATTGACGGCGTCTAAAACGGGGCGCACCGCCTGCATATCTCGGGTGGTCTAGCGCCCCCATTCGCATTGTTTGCGTGGTGATCTGACCTTATTCTTTGCTGCTTAAGCGCTTGGTTTGCGCATCACCAAGTTGTAGAAACTGGCATTTAGCAAACCTTCGGGAAAGATCGAACGCGATACAGAGACAGGAGCTATGGCTCGAAGATCTGCCGGCTTCTGTGGCCGAACAAGATGAAACGCCCATCAATGAGGGGCAGTGTGAACGAACACCATAGAAATTTGCGACGCCTACGTTGCGTCATCATCCGCGCCTCTCTGATGCAACCTTGGACCTGTCGCGGTTTGATGCCGCCCCTTTGATAGCATTTACTGCAACAAAGGAGACTGACTATGGGACTGAAACGGACGGACGAATTTCGCCAAGATGCGGTGCGTATCGCGCTGACCAGTGGGCTGACACGCAAACAGGTGGCTGACGATCTGGGTGTAGGTATGTCCACACTGAACAAGTGGATCACAGCGCATCGAGACACGGATGTGGTGTCAAAAGAGGATATGAGCCTCGTTCAAGAGAATGACCGGCTGCGCCGCGAGAACCGTATTCTCAAGGAGGAGAGGGAGATCTTAAAAAAGGCCACCCAGTTCTTCGCGGGCCTAAAGCAATGAGATTTAGGTTCATTGAAGAACACAGCGAGAGCTTCCCCACCAATCGGCTGTGTGATGTCGTTGGCGTCAGCACACGCGGGCTACGCGCATTTCGAAGCCGGCCAGCCAGTCGCAGACAGCGGTCTGATTTGGTCACGCTGGCGCACATCAAAGAACAATCTCGTCTGAGCCTTGGCAGCTATGGCAGGCCGCGCATGACTGAGGAGTTGAAAGAGATTGGCCTGGATATCGGTCACCGCCGTGTTGGCCGCCCCCTCTCGGCAGATTTGGCTTTGCCAAATCGCCTGTCGGGCAGTGGATGCGCCAGAACGGCATATCAGTGGTCAGAACACGCAAACACAAGGTCACGACGGATAGAGATCATAAGTTCAATATAGCACCGAACCTACTGGATCGTGACTGCGCGGCAGATGCGCCAAACCAGAAATGGGCGGGCGACATCAGCTATGTCTGGACCCGTGAAGGCTGGGTGTATCTGGCTGTGATCTTGGACCTGCATTCTCGCCGTGTCATCGGCTGGGCCGTCAGTAACCGCATGAAGCGTGATCTAGCGATACGGGCGTTGAACATGGCCATCGTATTCCGTGCGCCACCAAAGGGCTGCATCCATCACACGGATCGCGGTAGCCAATATTGTTCTCACGACTATCAAAAGATTCTGCGCCAACATGGGTTCAAGGTGTCGATGCCTGGGAAGGGCAATTGCTACGACAATGCGGCTGTCGAGACGTTCTTCAAAACCATCAAGGCCGAGCTGATCTGGCGGCGGTCATGGGAAACCAGGCGGCACGCTGAGATGGCAATCTTTGAATACATCAACGGCTTCTACAGTCCACGCCGCCGTCACTCAGCACTGGGATGGAAAAGCCCTGTCGCATTCGAACGGAAGGTGGCTTAAACGAGCACTAGGGGCGGCACTAAAGCGGGACAGCTCCAAAGCCTGCGGTTGCCAGATGGTACGCCAAGACCCGGTAATAATTACCGGTCGCCTCAAAGGCTACACGAACTGGACGTCCGTATTCCTTCAACGCGGTGACGAGGCGGTTAAAGTCGGCAAGGCTGTTCAAGACGGTTAAACGGCGTCGGCGTTTCTTATCTGGAACAGCAATCAAAACTTCATGCCGCGCTTTGGCAATGTCGATGGCAACCAAAACAGGTGTATCTTGTGCAATAGTCATCTCGGTCATAGTCGGTCTCCTTTGCGGTGTGGTTTGTGCAAAACCACTGTAGGGACCTGAGACCCGGCTATGACCACCTGCTGCGCTATTTGATGGCTGCGCAGGCAATCACAGCCTCTCAATCAGCGTTATTCCGAAGGTGTTATGGCCCTGAGTTCGTTGCTCAGACCGTTCGGGATTGGATTGCCGCTGTCGGTGCCAAGACTGCCTACATCAAGCCAGGATCACTTTGGGAGAACGGGTATTGTGAAAGCTTTAATGGTCGCTTCAGGGATGAACTCCTCAACGGCGAAATTTTCTACTCGCTCAGAGAAGCACCAATCATCATTGAAGAATGGAGGGAACACTACAACACAAAGAGACCGCACAGTGCATTGGGCTACCGCCCACCCTCGCCAGAAGCCATCGTTCCGATGGACCAAAGGCCAATCATGCACTAACTTTCAAATTGCACCACTCAAGTGGGGCCGGTCAAACGTTCGCATGAAGTAAAAAATTTACCAGCCTTACAGGTGTTTTAAGCTAAACAACTGTAAGGCTTTGGTAATTTTGGAGCGGGCGAGGCGATTCGAACGCCCGACCCTAACCTTGGCAAGGTTATGCTCTACCCCTGAGCTACGCCCGCATCCTTGGGTGAGGTTGAGATACATACAGGAGCCATATGCTGCAAGAGGTAAATCGACGATAAGTATATTTTTTTGGCCCCTACGGAAGACGTCTTCGTTCAGGATCAGGACGGTTGTGCGCACGACTCCGACCAAAGCTCTTGCAGAATACGCTTGGCGTCTTCGATATCATCGGCAGCACCGTCAAGGTCCATGACGGTAACAAGGTCGGGGCAAGCTTGCACAATCTGTCCGCTTAGGAAAATCCGCATATCAGGTCGGGCCAGTCGTACAGCGACAATCAACCGTGCCAATGCACCGGCAGAATGTGCGCCACCTGCAGACAGGCCCAGAATGTGATAGGGGCTTTGCGTGATCTGTTGGACAAGCGCTTCATGGGACAGGCCAGTCATGACGTCGATATTCCAGCCTTCGGTGCCAAAAAGGTCCGCCGCCATCTGTACGCCAAGAACATGCGTTTCGTTCGGGGTAGTTGCGAAGATTGCTGATTTCACCTCAACAAGGCGATCGGGCACAAACAGATAGCCAAGGTCGCGCATGATTGCGTAGATCCGACTGCTGCCAATCGTGACCTCAAGAAAAGTGACGTGATCATCATCCCACCACTCGCCCAGAACTCCGGCGGCTTCGGCGAGATAGTTCAGATAGACTGCTTCGAGGGTCGCGCCTTCTTCCTGCACATCATGAATGAACGCGGCACCTTCATTCATGTCGTCTGAAATCAGCGCATAGCAGAGTTTTTCAACTTTTTCCCGCGTTGGCAGGTTGACTCTGTCGCCGTTTACTTTTCTGAGCGCAGTAACGCGGTTCAATACTTCTGAAACGATATCACCGACATCAGCCTCGGGAAGACGCGCCTTGAGCTGCAAAACATCCGTCTGAACCTGGCGATACCGATCCTCATCTCTCGCCGCGCGCGGGGAATTCTGATCCGACATTTAGTCCCCCCAAGGCCGTAGTTCAATGCATCCTTCGACAATCATCGTGTGCCTTGGCCATAGCGTACAGACTACCGATGAGCTGTGTCAACAAAAGTTGACATCATAGAAGCGGTTTTTCGCGTGAAAGGCGAATAAACCGTGCGTCTCGCCGGTGTCTTTTGGGGGTTACTCAAATTCGATAAGCAGATCCTTGGCGTCAATTTGCCCGCCGGGGCTGACATGTACGGTTTTGACCGTGGCCGCCTTTTCGGCGTGGATGCCCGTTTCCATTTTCATGGCTTCGATTGTGAGCAACAGATCACCCGCCTTGACCTTGCCCCCTCCCTTGGCTGCAACCGACGCTACAACCCCCGGCATCGGCGCACCAATGTGTTTGGCGTTCCCAGTCTCGGCTTTGGGGCGTTTTTGGGTTGTCGCCGCCACGAGGCGGTTGGGCACCCGGATCACGCGGGGTTGGCCGTTGAGTTCAAAGAATACCCGAACCTCACCGTCTTCGCCGGTGTCGCCGACCGTCTGCAGACGTATTTCAAGCGTCTTGCCGGGGTCGATTTCAGCGCTGATTTCTTCGCCCGGTTCCATGCCGTAAAAGAACGTCTTGGTCGGCAGTGCCCGTACCGGCCCATAGGTCCGGTGACGGCCCATGTAATCGAGGAACACCTTGGGATACATCAGATATCCCGACAGGTCCTCATCATCAACGAGCTTGCCTTCCATCAGATTGGAGGCCTCTGCGCGCAGGGCTTCCAGATCAGCGGGGGGCAGGTGTTTGCCGGGGCGGTCAAGGACGGGCTGCTCGTCCTTGAGCACCTTTTTGACAATGGCTTCCGGAAAACCGCCGGGCGGTTGGCCGAGGTTGCCGCGCATCATATCCACAACACTGTCCGGGAAGGAAACATCCGTATCCGGGTTTTCCACGTCTGCGCGGCTTAGCCCTTGCGATACCATCATCAGGGCCATGTCGCCCACTACCTTGGAGGATGGCGTCACCTTAACGATATCGCCAAACATCTGGTTCACCTCGGCGTAGGTCTGTGCGACCTCATGCCAGCGGTCGGCAAGCCCCAGACTTGCCGCCTGCGCCTTGAGGTTCGTGAACTGACCACCGGGCATTTCATGTAGATAAACCTCGGAGGAGGGGGCCTGCATACCTGTTTCAAAGGCGGCGTAGTGATTGCGCACCTCTTCCCAATAATCAGAGATTTCGCGAATCGCGGACATATCCAGCCCGGTGTCGCGATCGGTGTGTTTCAGCGCCGAAACGACAGACCCCAGCGTCGCTTGTGAGGTGTTGCCCGAGAGCGCATCCATCGCGCAGTCCACGGCATCCACACCAGCCTCGGACGCGGCAAGGATCGTGGCACAGGCAACCCCGGCGGTATCATGCGTATGAAAGTGAATGGGCAGGCCGACTTCGGATTTCAGGGTGCGGACCAACTGGCGCGCGGCGGCGGGTTTGAGCAGGCCCGCCATATCCTTGAGGCCGAGAACATGGGCCCCCGCGTCTCGCAGTTCCTTGCCCATGTCCACATAGTATTTCAGGTTATACTTTGCCCGATCCGGGTCATTGATGTCGCCGGTGTAGCAGATGGACCCTTCACAAACCTTGCCGTTCTCAATCACGGCATCCATCGCAACGCGCATGTTCTCAACCCAGTTGAGACTGTCGAAAACGCGGAAAACGTCCACCCCTGTGCTGGCGGCAACGCGCACGAATTCTTGCACAACATTATCGGGATAGTTGGTATATCCCACCCCGTTTGAGGCGCGCAGCAGCATCTGGGTCATCAGGTTTGGCATCGCGGCACGCAGATCGCGCAGGCGCTGCCATGGACATTCCTGCAAGAACCGATAGGCCACATCGAACGTCGCGCCCCCCCAGCATTCAACCGAAAAGAGTTGCGGCAGATTGGCCGAATAGCTCGGCGCCACCTTGATCATATCAATGGACCGCATCCGCGTGGCCAGCAGAGACTGGTGCCCGTCGCGCATGGTGGTGTCGGTGATCAAGAGCTGGCGTTGCTGTTTCATCCAGTCCGCAACCCCTTGCGGACCTTTTTGTTCAAGCAGGTTGCGCGTGCCCATCATAGGCTCTGCGCGTTCCTTTGGGGCGCGTGGGTCTTTGACATGGGCTGGCGGGCGCGGATGCGCTTTGGTCTCGGGATGGCCGTTCACCGTGATGTCCGCGATATAGGTCAGCACTTTGGTGCCGCGGTCACGCCGTTTGGAGAACTGGAAAAGCTCAGGCGTCTCGTCAATGAATTTGGTGTGGTATTCATTGTTCAAAAACGTCGGGTGTTTGAGCAGGTTCTCGACAAAGGCGATATTGGTGGACACGCCCCGAATACGGAATTCGCGCAGGGCGCGGTCCATCCGGGCGATGGCCGCGTCCGGTGTTTGCGCCTTGGCGGTGACCTTGACCAGCAGGCTGTCGTAATAGCGCGTGATCACGCCGCCGGAATATGCAGTACCACCATCAAGGCGGATGCCCATGCCCGTTGCCTCGCGAAAGGCAGTGATGCGGCCATAGTCAGGGATGAAGTTATTCTGCGGGTCCTCGGTGGTGATCCGGGTTTGCAGCGCATGGCCCGTCAGCTGGACATCAGCTTGTGTCGGCTTGCCCGTCGCCTCGGCAATGGTTTTGCCCTCTGCGATCAGGATCTGAGCCTGCACGATGTCGATGCCTGTCACCTCTTCGGTGACGGTATGTTCAACCTGTACGCGCGGGTTTACCTCGATGAAGTAAAATTTGCCGTCATCCATATCCATCAGGAATTCGACCGTGCCCGCGCACTCGTAATTCACATGTTTGCAGATATCATAGCCCAGTTTGCAAACTTCAGCACGCTGCGCCTCCGTCAGGTATGGCGCAGGCGCGCGCTCAACGACCTTTTGGTTGCGCCGCTGGACCGAGCAATCCCGTTCAAACAGGTGATACATGTCGCCATGTTTGTCGCCCAGAATCTGAACCTCCACGTGGCGCGCCCTGAGGATCATCTTTTCCAGATAGCCCTCACCATTGCCAAAGGCAGCCTCCGCCTCGCGCCGCCCCTCAAGGACCTTTTCTTCCAGCTCGTCCTCTTGCTGGATTGGACGCATGCCGCGCCCCCCGCCGCCCCATGACGCCTTGAGCATCAGCGGATAACCAACCTGTTTCGCCTCGGCCTTGATCGCCTTCATGTCATCGCCCAGCACTTCGGTGGCGGGGATCACGGGCACGCCTGCTTCAACAGCCACCCGACGGGCAGAGGCCTTGTCCCCAAGCGCACGCATGGTTTCGGCCCGCGGTCCAATAAAGACGATGCCGTTTTGATCGCAGGCATCCACAAAATCGGGGTTTTCCGATAACAGCCCATATCCGGGGTGGATGGCATCCGCGCCCGCTTCCTTGGCGACACGAATGATCTCATCAATGCTGAGATAGGCGGCAACCGGCCCCATGCCTTCGCCGATCCGGTAGGCTTCGTCCGCTTTGAAACGATGCAGGCCCAGTTTGTCCTCTTCGGCAAAAACGGCGACGGTTTTCTTGCCCATCTCGTTTGCGGCGCGCATGATGCGGATCGCGATTTCGCCCCGGTTGGCAATGAGGATTTTTTTGAATTCAGGCATGTGACTCTCTTGATTTCAGCGGTGTCGTTACCCTGTCTAGGCGGGTTTGGGTGTATCGTAAACGCGTACTAACGGATGGTTTTCGCGCTGCCGCAGTGCAGCATTTCGCTGACGTAAAGTAAAGCACCAAGAGACCCTCATCCCTTCAAGCCACAGGTCCGGAGGCGCTCAGATCAAACGGCGACGGCAATTCTCTGATCGTTCGCGCGCCGAGCTGTCCCATATTGGCCTCAATATCCTTGGTCAGAATCTCAATCAGATGATCGACGCCGATCGGTCCAAGGGCGGCCAACGCATAGTGGAACGCCCTTCCCAGCATGACGAAATCTGCACCGCATGCATAGGCGCGCAGAATATCAAGGCCTCCCTCAATGCCGCTGTCGAAAATCAGCGGCAGGTCCGTCGCGGCGCGGATCTCACGCAAGGCGTCAATGCTGGCAGGGGCTGCATCAAATTGGCGACCCGCATGATTTGAGACCCAGATCGCATCAACGCCGCGTGATTTAAGGGGCTGTGCATCCCTGGCGCGCAGCACGCCTTTGAGTACAAAAGCCCCATCCCAGGCGTCGCGTAACCAACTGACATACTCCCAGTCGGGGGAGGTGCGCAAAAGATATCCGGCGTGTTGTGTGGAAGACAGCGCACTTTCGGTTTTCGGGGTATATTTCTCAAGCCCGCGCATACGGGGCATGCCGCGCTGTGCCATCCCCCAGGCCCATGCCGGTGTCGTCGCCACCTGTGCCAGCAGGCGCGGTGTCAGGCGGGGGGGCTGTGTCAGGCCAGACCGGGTCTGACGCTCGCGGCGCGAGGCGACGGGCACATCCACCGTCAGCACCAAGGTGCTGAAACCAGCAGCGCGCGCGCGCTTCAGCATGTCGGTACGAATGGCTTGGTCGCGCGGCGGGTACATCTGAAACCACGCATCCGGACCCAGATGCGGCGCGACGTCTTCGGGGGATTGGCTTGCAACGGTGGACAGCGAATAGGGGATCTGCGCGCGGGCAGCGGCGCGGGCCAGATGCCCTTCGGCATCGGGCCACATCAGCCCGGACATGCCCACCGGGGCGATCCCGAAGGGCAGGGGGCGTTCGACACCAAGGAATTGCGTGCCGAGATCCGGGGTGAATTCGCCATGCAGGATCGAGGGATGCAGGCCGATCCAGTCGAGCGCGCTGCGGTTTCGGCGCTGGGTTGCCTCGGTGCCTGTCGCCGAATCAAGATACTCCCACACGAATTTCGGCATGCGGGTGCGTGCGCGGGTCCGCAGATCAGCAATCGCGGGATAGCGGTTGTGCAGGCTCATGCGCCTATTTGCCTGCCAGATCAGAGGATTGTCCAGAGCGGAAAAGCTGCAGAACAGAGTGTGAACTTCTCTTTATCTCCGGACAACCGCGCGCTAGGGTGCGTTTATGAGCAATTTTGATGACATGGACGCTTTTGAGGGCGCTTCGCTCTCCGCGCAGGCGATGGCCGCGCGCCCGCAGCCGTATCTTGACGGGTTGAACCCCGCGCAACGAGAAGCCGTGGAGCAATTGGACGGGCCGGTCCTGATGCTTGCCGGCGCAGGGACGGGCAAGACGCGGGCGCTGACTGCGCGGATCGTGCATCTGCTCAACACAGGGCGCGCACGCCCGAACGAAGTTCTGGCGGTGACCTTCACCAATAAAGCAGCGCGCGAGATGAAAAACCGCGTTGGTGCAATGTTGGGCCAACCGGTCGAAGGCATGCCATGGCTTGGCACCTTTCATGCGATTTGTGTCAAACTGCTGCGCCGCCATGCGGAACTGGTTGGATTGAAGTCGAACTTCACCATTCTGGACACAGATGATCAGTTGCGCTTGCTCAAGCAATTGGTGTCTGCCGAAAGCATTGACGACAAACGCTGGCCTGCCCGGCAGCTGGCCAGCATCATAGATGGCTGGAAAAACAGCGCTTTTACCCCTGAAAAGGTGCCGACGGCGGATGCGGGAGCTTATAACCACAAAGGCGTCAAGCTTTACGCACAGTATCAGCGACGCCTGATCGAGCTGAACGCGGTCGATTTCGGCGATCTGCTGCTGCATATGGTGACGATATTTCAGACGCATGACGACGTGCTGAAACAATACCAGCGCTGGTTCGCCTATATCCTCGTGGATGAGTATCAGGATACGAACGTCGCGCAGTATCTGTGGCTGCGGCTCTTGGCGGCGGGGCATAAGAATATCTGCTGTGTGGGGGATGATGATCAGTCGATCTATGGCTGGCGCGGGGCGGAGGTGGGCAACATCTTGCGGTTCGAAAAAGACTTCCCCGGCGCCCATGTGGTCCGTTTGGAGCAAAATTACCGCTCCACCCCGCATATTCTGGCGGCCGCATCCGGCGTTATCGAAGGCAACGAAGGGCGGTTGGGCAAGACACTTTGGACTGCTGCTGACGAAGGCGAGAGAATTCGTCTCATCGGTCATTGGGACGGCGAGGAAGAGGCCCGCTGGATAGGGGAAGACATCGAAGCACTTTGTGATGGTAGTTCTTACCTCGCTAAGAGAAGGCAGAATTCGCGGTCTCAGCAAATTATGGAAGAAGTGAAGCGTCTTGATAATAACGATGCGCTTTTGGGCCTCAACAGTATTGAGCAACTCTTGGAACGTTTGAAGCAGCACGAGAGCTTTCTTTCAAAGGAAAAAAACCGTGATTTGTTGTGGGAACTAACAACTCGGCAACAAGAAGGCCTGTCGTTGGAGCCAGTGTTTCTTAGGTTCAATTCAGAAGAAATCGCGATCCTTGTGCGCGCCAGCCACCAGATGCGTGCCTTTGAAGATCGCTTCCTGACCATCGGTCTGCCCTACCGCGTGATCGGTGGCCCGCGCTTTTATGAGCGGATGGAGATCCGCGATGCGATGGCCTATTTCCGCGTCGTCGTCAGCCCGGATAATGATCTGGCGTTTGAGCGGATCGTGAACACTCCCAAACGCGGCCTTGGCGACAAGGCGCAACAGACCATTCAGGTGACAGCGCGCGCAAATGGCGTTTCCCTCTTTGAAGGCGCGCGACTGGCCGTTGCCCAAGGGTTGATCAAAGGCAAGGGTGGCACAGAACTGCGCAAACTGGTTGAGGGGATCGATCGGTGGATCGCTATGCTGCATCAGCGCAAACATGTGGACGGGGATGTGGTCATTGACGACGGGGGCGAGGGCGCGCTTGCGTTCTCTCACATTGAGCTTGCTGAGGTTATCCTCGACGAAAGCGGGTATACGACCCATTGGCAAAACGAAAAAACACCCGAGGCGCCGGGGCGTCTGGAAAACCTCAAGGAACTGGTCAAAGCACTGGAAAACTTCGAAAACCTGCAGGGATTTCTGGAACATGTCAGCCTGATCATGGACAATGAAAGCGATGATGGCGGCGCTAAAGTGTCGATCATGACGTTGCACGCGGCCAAGGGATTGGAATTTCCCATGGTATTTCTGCCGGGGTGGGAAGACGGGCTTTTCCCCTCGCAACGCTCCATGGATGAAAGCGGGCTCAAGGGCCTCGAAGAGGAGCGCAGGCTGGCCTATGTGGGGATCACCCGCGCTGAAGAGGTCTGCACCATATCCTTCGTGTCGAACCGTCGCGTTTTCGGGCAGTGGCAAAACGCTATGCCGTCCCGTTTTATCGACGAGTTGCCGCAAGCGCATGTGGAAGTGCTGACGCCGCCCGGACTTTATGGGGGCGGATACGGGGCAGCCGCGCCGCGCAGCACCTTGCATGATCAGGCGGCGGAGGCGAATGTATATAACTCCCCCGGTTGGCGACGGTTGCAGGCGCGCAGTCAGGAGCGTTCTGTTGCTCAGCCACGCGAAATAAAAAACACGGTCATCGACGCATCGGCACTGTCCAGTTTTGTAATTGGAGAGCGCGTTTTTCACCAAAAGTTCGGTTACGGTACCATAGCCGGGATCGAAGGGGATAAGCTGGAGATCGGGTTTGAAAAGGCGGGCACCAAAAAGGTCGTTGCCAAGTTTATCACCGCAGCAGATGACATCCCATTTTGAGGAAATAGTCTCTGTAGATATGCATTACGGTAGCAGTTGGGTGATTGCCGTGAGCCACGAACAGCTTGCCCGATGATAATCGAAACCCATTATCGTTGGGCTTGAAACGGTACTGCCTATGGGAGCACAAGTACATTATGACGAACCCCCATATTCTCAAAGTAGCCAAACGCAACAACCCTAACGAACCGGCGCGGCTTGGCCAGCGTTATAGTCATACCGCTTTTCTACCCGAAGCTGGCAATACGGTCATCTGCCATCTCGATACAGACCACCCGGGCCATCGCGCGATACTGCATGCGCGATCAAGAATTCAAGCGCTGCCCGGTGCCAAACGGTTTCTGTTCACGCCAGCTTCCAGCTTGCATATGACCGTGTTTGAAGGTGCCATCGAAACCCGCCGCACCGCAGATGCATGGCCGTCTGGCCTCGATCGGCAGGCGGACATGGACGATGTGACGGCGCATGTGATTGAACGGCTTTCCAACTTTGCGCCACCGCCTGCATTTTCTGTGCGTGTCGGGAAGGTTGTACCCACAGGGCTCGCTCTGAAGGGGGCGACAGTGCGGGACGAAAAGATACTGCGTGCATGGCGTGACGCATTGACCAAACCCTTTGGGTACAGGCACAAAACGCACGACACATATGAATTTCATATGACGTTTGGCTATTGCATTGACTGGCTGAGCGACGACGAAGTGCCGATTTGGGAGAGCGCTTTGAAATCCATCCACGCAGACCTTGTCAAAGAAGCGCCCGTGGTGCCCCTTAAAACCCCCGCCTTCAGCAGGTTTGCGGATATGACGCGGTTTGAAGAACTGTTGGTTTTGCGCGCCTGATCTTTCCCAAACGCGACTACCGTACGGCGGTAACCCCGAGAGGGGATGTTGTCTCTTATGTGCTTGAAAAGGGACGGTGGCGCCCGGGAGGAGGATAGGCGCCACCGCCTTGTAACAGACCATCCCAGGGAGGAGGAAGGAATGATCTGATCCGGTTCTTACGAACGACCCTGTCGTCGGTAAGCGCATGGGTAAAACCACATGCATTTGTTTGTGAACGGCGACATCTGGGAGGAGGATAGATGCCGCCGCCAACATGCGGGCGTCTCAGGGAGGAGATAAAGCCCGAACGTCAGTAGGCCCGGTGAGCCATTTGTTTCGTTGCAGCCTGCATCGCTATGTCCTTCAGCGCATAGCGGCTCAAGCCAAGGTCTTCGAGTTCACGATCGCTCAGAGCGCGCAGCTCATTCAGCGAGTTGCGATAAATTCTGTAGCGCGCGTGCGTCACGGCTGTCTGTTCCAACCCGTGAGCAACCCGCGCCAGCAACCGCTCAAGCGCGCTCGGTGATTTGATGTCGTTGTAATATGTCATTTGCTCGTACTCTCAACTGGTCATGTCTTGCTACCATACTTAGGATAATGCTGCGCTTGCACAATGGTTACCGTCAACATTTCTGCTATGCAGCAATTGCATGGGGGAAGAGGGTGAATGCTGTGCGTGTCGCCCAACTTTTAGGCAATTGAATGCTGCCGGTGGTACTTCGGTTTTCAGTTGCTATATGGAGTGGCGAATATGAGGGGTAATTAGGCATGTCTATCACGAAAGCTGAAATCGAAGCCGCGCTGGATCGTGTCCTGCTGCCGGATGGGCGCAGTCTAATTGCGCATGATTTGATTCGCGCTTTGGCGATTGATGGCAGCACTGTGCGCTTTGTGATCGAAGCGCCAAGCCCCGAGGTTGCCCGCCAGATGGGCCCTCTGCGCGACGCGGCTGAAAAGACCGTGTCCCAATTGCCCGGCGTGCAATCGGCATCCGTCGCACTGACAGCGCATGGTCCTGCAGAGGCGAAACCCGCAGCGCCGAGCCTAAAAATCGGGGGGCACCCCAAACCGCAAGCCGGTCCGACCAAGCCGAGCGGCGTGCAGCGCATCTTGGCCATTGGTTCAGGCAAGGGCGGCGTCGGGAAATCAACGGTGTCCTCTAACCTTGCTGTTGCTCTGGCCAAGGCGGGGCGCAAGGTTGGATTGCTGGATGCGGATATTTATGGCCCCAGCCAGCCGCGCATGATGGGCGTGAACAAGCGGCCCGCCAGCCCGGACGGCAAGACCATCATCCCACTGCACGCCCATGGTGTGACGCTGATGTCGATCGGCTTCATGATGGAAGAGGGCAAGGCGGTTGTCTGGCGGGGTCCTATGTTGATGGGCGCACTGCAGCAAATGTTGGGGCAGGTAGAGTGGGGCGAGCTTGACGTGTTGCTGGTCGATTTGCCGCCCGGTACGGGTGATGTGCAACTGACGCTATGTACAAAGTCGGAACTGACGGGCGCAATTGTCGTGTCGACCCCTCAGGATGTGGCGTTGATCGACGCGCGCAAAGCACTGGATATGTTCGCGACGCTCAAGACACCTGTGCTCGGGTTGATCGAGAACATGTCGATGTTCGTCTGTCCCGACTGCGGATCGGAACACCAGATTTTCGGGCAGGGCGGTGTGGCCGCCGAGGCGGACAAGCTTGGCGTGCCATTGTTGGGTACGCTACCGATTGACCTCGAAACCCGGCTTGCCGGGGATGGCGGCACACCAATTGCGGTGGGAGAAAGTGCCATGGCGCAGGCCTATGGCCGTATCGCGGACGGTCTTATCAAAGGCGGTATGGCTTGACCTACGTGAATTTTCGTCGCGCATGCGCCTCTTTGTGCTGACACGGGAAATTATGGGAACTGGCTAAAATGCTGCTGGTTCTGTGATTTGATTCTGGTCGACTGCTGTATTCATCTGTGTAAAGGCTGCAAAATGTACTCGTTTTCCCAGATTTCACGCGTATCTCTTAGGATTTCCGGGAATTGAGGGGAAATTTCATGATGCGCTATTTCGGACCACATATGGTGTGTCATCTGCAGGTTGATGCCAATATGTATTAGGCTGTTGCGATTTTCGGAATTATTGCTAATGATCGCTCAGCGTGAATTGGCCACAGTTGTGATAAATTTCAAAAAATTCCCTTGCTTCACCATGAATTCCCATACTATACCTGTCCTCACAAGATGAGAACGGGACCGGGGCATCAAACGACCCCACGCAGATAAAAACTCTAGCAGGTTTCATACAGGCATCTCGCTTTCATCACGACAGAGATCCGGCGCGTGAGCGAGCAGACATCCCCCCAGGTGGCGCGCGCAGCTGGACTTCCCCGCACAGCGGGACGAGGGCGGCGGGTTGATCAGTGGCAGCAGATCAACCCGCCGTTTCCATTTCAAGACAGGGGGATAAGCGTCAATCTTAAAGTGACGCATGAGATTGGGATAAGGCAGTGAGCCGCAGGTTCAGAGGCGAGAGCCATCACAAGGTCGATGCAAAGGGGCGAGTGTCTATTCCAGCCTCTTTTCGCCGTGTGATTGAGGCTTGTGACCCGAACTGGACGTCCGGCGCGGCACCTGAGCTTGTCATCGTCTATGGCGATCATCGCCGCAGTTTTCTGGAATGCTACACCATCGAAGCGATGGATGAGGTGGATGCCAAGATCGCCGATCTTGCGCGCGGAACACCCGAACGCAAGATCATGCAACGGCTTTTTCAGGGGCAGTCTTTGACGATTGCGGTGGACGAAACCGGTCGGCTGGTCTTGCCAGCAAAGCTGCGTCAAAAGATTGGCCTCGACAAGGAAGCGTTTTTCATCGCTGCGGGCGATACGTTCCAGATCTGGAACCCAGACACATATGACACAGAAGAAACCGCCAAGACCGAAGCCCTGCTTGACGATCTGCCGGATGATTTCGACCCACTGATTTTGCTGGACGGTGCGCGTCTTGACGATGTGCGCAGCACTGGTGAGCAGGGGGGGTAAGGTATGGCTGCTGCTGCCACAGCTGACACGACACCGCCCCATATCCCTGTTTTGCTGTCCGCCATTCTGGACGCGGTTGCCCCCGTACACGGCGATTGGCTGGATGGCACGTTCGGGGCTGGCGGATATACGCGCGGGCTTCTGGAGGCTGGTGCAGATCGTGTGATCGCGGTCGACCGCGATCCGCTGGCCTTCGAAATGGCGGCCGATTGGGCTGACGCATATGGCGCGCGGCTGGTGCAGCAACTTGGTGTTTTCTCGAAGATGGACACATATGCCGACGCGCTTGACGGTGTGGTGCTCGACCTTGGTGTCTCCTCCATGCAGCTGGATCTGGCGGAGCGCGGGTTTTCCTTCATGCGCGATGGTCCGCTGGACATGCGGATGAGCCAGGAGGGCCCGTCTGCGGCGGATATCGTCAATGAGGCCTCCGCTGAAACCATCGCAAACATCTTGTTCCAATACGGCGAAGAGCGCGCAAGCCGACGGATCGCCAAGGCCATCCTGACCGAGCGTGCCATCGCGCCGATCACGACGACGCTGCATCTGGCCGGAATAATTGAGCGTTGTCTGCCGCGCTCCAAGCCGGGTCAATCGCACGCCGCAACGCGCAGCTTTCAGGCCCTGCGGATTGCGGTGAACGATGAATACGGTGAGTTGTATCAGGGGCTTATGGCCGCTGAACGGGCCTTGAAACCGGGTGGTCAGTTGGCCGTTGTCACGTTTCATTCGGTTGAGGATCGCATGGTAAAGCGGTTTTTGACCGCGCGGGCAGGCGCGGGCGGCAATGCAAACCGTTTCGCACCCGAAGTGCAGCGGGATGCGCCCGCTTTTACTCTGCGCTCGCGCAAGGCAATCGTGGCGGACTACGCGGAAGTCGCGGCAAACCCGCGCGCGCGGTCGGCCAAATTGCGCATCGCGGTGCGCACGGATGCGCCAGCGGGTGAGATAGATGCAAAATCGGTCGGCATGCCGGTCGTGAAAGCGGGGAACTGATGCGGACATTCTTGTTTATTGTGACCACCCTCGGCGTTATCGCGCTGGCGTTCTGGGCCTATCGTGAGAACTACGCAACGCAGGCAGCGCTGGCGGAAACACGCGAATTGCGGCAGGACATCCGTGCCGCGCATGAACGCCTGTCGATGCTCAAGGCGGAATGGGCCTATCTGAACCGTCCGGACAGGCTGCGCGATCTGGCCGAGATTAATTTTGACCGCCTTGGTTTGTTGCCGCTGCGCCCTGAACAGTTCGGTCATGTGGATCAGGTCGCTTATCCGCCAGACCCCCTGATTGAGATCAGCGACATCGTTGAACTGGCGAACCTCACAGAGACAGACGCCGAGGTAGGCCAATGATCCGGACACCGCTACGCCCGCTTGCCCGAATACTTGATGCGCGCAGCAAGGGCGAAAACCCCGATGCCATTGAGCGTGAAAATATCCGCATCCGCCACGAACAGATGCGCGATCAGGCGCGCCAGCGTGCCGAGGGGCGGCTCTTGGTGTTAGGGCTGTTTTTCGTTGTGGCCTTTGGTGTTGTCGGCCTGCGCATGGGGATGCTGGCCACCTCCGAACCGACCGAGCCGCGCGTCGACGCACCCGGTGCGCAAATTCATGCCGCGCGGGCAGATATCGTGGATCGTCACGGCAACCTCTTGGCGACGAATTTCGAAACCCACGCGCTTTACGCGCAACCGCCGCAAATGATCGACCCCGAGCACGCAGCGCAGGAACTTGCCAAGGTCTTTCCCGATCTGGATGCGGCGGACTTGCTCGAAGACTTCACCGGCAAGCGCAAGTTTTTATGGGTAAAGCGCAAGATCAGCCCCGAGCAGATGCAAGCCGTGCATGAAATTGGCGATCCGGGCCTGCTTTTTGCGACGCGCGACATGCGTCTTTATCCCAACGGTCAACTTGCTGCGCATGTTTTGGGCGGTGCCAGCTTTGGTAAGGAAGGCGTCAAAGCGGCCGAGGTCATCGGGGTCGCAGGGGTCGAGAAATACTTTGACGAGTATCTGCGCGATCCTGCAACGGTCAGCCAACCCTTGCAATTATCGCTTGATCTGACTGTGCAGGCAGCAGCTGAGCGCGTGCTTTATGGTGGCATGAAACTGATGAATGCAAAGGGCGCCACGTCAATTCTGATGGACGTGCACACTGGCGAAGTGATCAGCGTTGTGTCCTTGCCCACCTTTGACCCCAACAACAGGCCGCGCCCCGCGACCTCTGGTGATGCGTCGGACAGCCCGCTTTTCAACCGCTCGGTGCAGGGCGTGTACGAATTGGGATCAACCTTCAAAATATTCACAGTGGCACAGGCGATGGACCTTGGCCTTGTCAATCCTGACAGCATAATCGACACCAAAGGCCCGCTGCGCTGGGGCAAGCACCGTATTCGCGATTTCCGCAATTACGGCGATGAGATGTCGGTCACAAAGGTGATTGTCAAAAGTTCGAACATCGGGACGGCGCGTATCGCGCAAGATATTGGCGTTGCGAGACAAAAGGCATTTCTCGGCGAACTTGGGATGCTTGAAACCACTGGCTTTGAGATTGTCGAAGCCGCAACCGGCAGACCCCTTTTGCCGCCCAACTGGTCTGAATTGAGCACGATGACGATTTCCTATGGGCATGGTTTGTCCACGTCTCCTATGCATCTGGCGGCGGGCTACGCGGCCATTGCGAATGGCGGCTACCGCGTGCAGCCGACTATTTTGAAAGCGACCAACCCTGAAAAAGGGCCGCGTGTGTTCAGCGAAAGCTCATCCGCCGCGTCGCGCAAGATGTTGCGTCAGGTTGTCACCGAAGGCACGGCAAGCTTTGGCAATGTGGAAGGTTATGCGGTCGGCGGCAAAACCGGCACAGCGGATAAACCGGGCAGTCGGGGCGGATATTATGAAGACAAGGTCATCGCCACATTTGCCTCCATTTTCCCGATTGATGACCCGAAGTATGTTCTGATTGTCACCCTTGATGAACCGGTGGAAACCACCAGCGATGAACCACGCAGGACAGCGGGCTGGACGGCCGTACCTGTCGCGGCTGAAATGATCCGCCGCGTCGCACCTTTGCTTGGGCTAAGACCAACCGTTGAACCCTTGGCCACGCGCGATATAACCCTGACCAGTAATTAAACCGCAAAGGCGGGTGCAATGCTCGGGCAGACAAAAACACTTTCCCAACTGGGGCTCACAGCGCGCGATGGGCGGCAGGCGGCGCTGACGGGGCTTGCCGTTGACAGCCGCGATGTGAAAGACGGATATCTTTTTGCGGCCTTGCCCGGGTCGAGGATCCACGGCGCTGAGTTCATCCAATACGCTTTGCGCATGGGCGCGTCAGCCATTCTGACGGATATCGTTGGCGCGCGGTTGGCGGCCACCGAACTGGGCGCAAGCGACGCGGCCCTCGTGATATCCGATGATCCGCGCGAAGCTCTGGCGCGCACGGCAGCTTTATGGTTCGGGGCGCAGCCAAAAACCATGATCGCGGTGACAGGGACGAACGGCAAGACATCCGTTGCGACCTTTGTGCGGCAAATCTGGACGCTGCTGGGGCATGAGGCGATCAATTTGGGCACAACGGGCGTCGAAGGCGCATGGAGCGCGCCGCTAGCCCACACCACTCCGGAACCGATCACGCTGCACCGCGCGTTGGCTGAGGCCGCGCGGGAGGGTGTGACCCATGCCGCGATGGAGGCCTCAAGCCACGGGCTTGATCAGCGCAGGCTGGACGGCGTGACGCTGGCCGCCGCCGGGTTCACGAATTTCACGCAGGATCATCTGGATTACCACGCCACCTTCGAGGATTATTTTGCCGCCAAGGCGGGGCTGTTTGCGCGCGTGCTGCCCGAAGACGCCAAGGCCGTCATCAACATTGATGTGGATCGCGGTGTCGATATGGCCGCGATTGCCAAAGCCCGCAATTGTCCCGTGATTACCGTAGGACGGGATAGTGGCGATCTGCATCTGGGGAATATTCAGGTCGATGCTACCGGGCAGGTGGTATGTTTCATGCATCATGGCAAGCAATATGTGCGCCGCCTTGGGTTGATCGGCGGCTTTCAGGCCGAAAACGTGATGCTGGCGGCGGCTTTGGTGATCGCCTGCGGGGAAGAACCGCCGCACGTATTTGACACGCTGGAGCATCTGAGCACCGTGCGGGGCCGTATGCAGCTTGCGGGCACGCGCGACAATGGGGCCACGGTCTTTGTCGATTATGCCCATACGCCCGATGCGATTGCCACGGCACTCAAGGCGCTGCGACCGCATGTTGTCGGTCGTTTGATCGCCATTGTCGGTGCAGGCGGGGATCGGGACGCGACCAAACGCCCCCTGATGGGGCAGGCAGCGGCGGAAAATGCGGATGTGGTGTTTGTGACAGACGATAATCCGCGCTCCGAAGACCCAGCCACCATCCGCGCGGCGGTTTTGCTCGGTGCGCCCGAAGCGATCGAAGTCGGCGACCGGGCGGAGGCGATCCTGCGCGGCGTTGACGCGCTGGGGCCGGGGGATGCCTTGTTGATCGCGGGCAAAGGACATGAAACCGGGCAGGTTGTGGGCGATGATGTGCTGCCCTTTGATGATGCGGAACAGGCAAGCGTGGCGGTCGCTGCTCTGGACGGGAGGCTGGCATGACCCTTTGGACATCCGCAGAGGCGGCAGCGGCCACCGGCGGCACAACGACGCCGGAGTGGCAGGCCACAGGTGTGTCCATTGACACACGCACCCTGCAAGCGGGGGATATATTCGTCGCTCTGAGCGATGTGCGGGACGGGCATGATTTTGTGCAACAAGCGTTGGACAAAGGGGCGGCAGCAGCACTGGTCAGCCATGTGCCGCAAGGTGTGCCCGAGGACGCGCCTCTGTTGATGGTCAAGGATGTTCAAAGGGCCCTCGAAGACCTTGGACGGGCGGGCCGCGCCCGCGTGGGCGGCAAAGTGGTCGCGGTGACGGGAAGTGTCGGTAAGACCTCGACCAAGGAAATGCTCCTCGCGATGTTGTCCGATCAAGGCAAAACGCATGCTTCGGTTGCAAGCTACAACAACCATTGGGGGGTGCCGCTGACGCTGGCGCGCATGCCGCGTGACACGGAATTCGCGGTAATCGAAATCGGCATGAACCACCCCGGAGAGATCGCACCGCTCGCCAAGATGGCCGCGCCGCATGTGGCGCTGATTACCACGGTTGCGGCGGCGCATCTGGAAGCCTTTGAGGACATCACGGGGATTGCTGTCGAAAAAGCATCCATCTTTGAGGGCGTCGTGCCGAACGGTGTCGCGATCCTGAACGCAGATGTCGAAACATCCGCAATTCTGATGGCCAAGGCACAGGACTGCAGGTTGCGCGACATTACGTTTGGCGAACACGGGTATGATTTCAAATTGATGCGCGCGGATTTGCAAGGCGACACAACTGTGGTGCGCGCGCAGATGGGCGAGGTGCCGATCCTGTACAAGATCAACTCGCCGGGGCGGCATTTTGCGATGAATGCGCTGGGGGCAGTGGCTGTTATGGCCGCCCTGCGTACGGATGTGGCGCTGGCTTTGGGCTCGCTTGGGCGCTGGACACCCTATAAGGGCCGCGGCCAGCGGGAACGCATTTATCTCGACAGCGTCGATACGCGGCTTTTCGTAGATCTGATTGATGACAGCTACAACGCCAACCCGACCTCAATGGCGGCAGCCCTTGAGGTGCTCGCTGCCGCTAAGGTGACAAACGACATCGGGCGCGTCTCGAAGGGGCGGCGGATTGCCTATCTCGGCGACATGAAAGAGCTTGGACCTGATGAAGTCGCGTTGCATGCGGGCCTTGCGCATTTACCCGCCACAAAAGAAATCGACGTGATCCACTGCATCGGCCCGGTCATGCGTGCGCTCTACGACGCTCTGCCGGAGCCGCAGCGCGGCACGTGGTTTGAAACCGCTGAAGAGGCCGCCACCCGCGTAAAAACACATATCGACAGCGGTGATGTGGTCCTTGCCAAGGGGTCACTGAGCATGAAGCTCGCCTGCGTCGTTGACGCCATCCGCAAAATGGGACATGCCCCGCTCGACGAAGAATAGGAATTCGCGATGCTCTATTGGTTAACGCTGCTGTCGGACGGAGGGGATTTTTTCAACCTCTTTCGCTATATCACATTTCGGGCAGGCGGCGCGTTTCTGACGGCATTGATATTCGGCTTTCTGTTCGGACGCCCCCTGATCAACGTGCTGCGGCGCAGACAGGGCAAGGGCCAGCCTATTCGCGATGATGGTCCCCAGGGCCATTTTGCAAAGGCTGGAACACCGACCATGGGTGGTTTGCTGATCGTGGGGGCATTGCTGACCTCCACGCTGCTCTGGGCGCGACTGGACAATCCGTTTGTGTGGATTGTGCTTTTTGTAACCATTTCCTTTGCGATCATCGGTTTCATGGACGATTACGCCAAGGTTTCCAAACAAACGACGGCGGGTGTGCCGGGCAGAGTGCGGCTCCTGCTGGGTCTCGTGATCGCGGCCATCGCATCCTATTGGGCGGCGCAATACCACCCCGAGGCCTTGCAGAACCGGCTGGCCCTGCCGGTGTTCAAGGATACGCTGATCAACCTCAGTTACTTTTTTGTGCCGTTTTCGGTGATCGTGATTGTCGGGGCGGCGAATGCGGTTAACCTGACGGACGGGCTGGACGGGCTGGCGATCATGCCGGTCATGATTGCGGCAGGCACGCTTGGCGTGATTGCCTATGCGGTCGGCCGGGTTGATTTCACCGAATACCTTGATGTGCATTACGTGCCGGGAACGGGCGAAATCCTCATCTTTACGGCCGGTATCTTTGGCGGGGGCTTGGGCTTTTTGTGGTACAATGCACCGCCTGCAGCCGTCTTCATGGGCGATACCGGCAGCCTTGCTTTGGGCGGCGCATTGGGCGCAATCGCGGTATCCACCAAACACGAAATCGTTCTGGCCATCGTGGGTGGTCTGTTCGTGATTGAGGCGCTCAGCGTCATCATTCAGGTGCTCTATTTCAAATCTACCGGCAAGCGCGTATTTTTGATGGCCCCGATCCATCACCATTATGAGCAGAAAGGCTGGGCGGAAAGCACCATTGTCATCCGCTTCTGGATCATTTCGCTCATCCTCGCGATCATCGGACTTGCCACGCTGAAAGTGCGTTGATGCTGGGTATCGTGCGGAACAAAATTCTGGACCTGACCCGCAACGGGGCTCTGAAGTGATCCCGGTTCAGGGGCTGAGAGGCGCAAAAGTCGCTGTGCTGGGGCTTGGTCGGACAGGCATGAGTGCCGCGCGTGCCCTGAAAGAAGGGGGCGCGCTGGCGTTGTGCTGGGACGACAACCCGGACGCCCGCGCACGTGCGCAAAACGAGGGCTTTGACTGCACACCGTTTCGTTCGGTGTCTGATTTTGACGACATCGCCCGGCTGATCGTCAGCCCGGGTATTCCGCATCTTTATCCCGCCCCGAACCCTGTTGTTCGTCTCGCGTTGCAGGCAGGGGTGCCGGTGGACAACGACATCGGCCTGTTCTTTCAGTCCTTCGCGACGGAGGATTGGTCCAATTTTGACATCGCCCCCCGCGTTGTGGCCGTCACCGGATCCAACGGAAAATCGACAACATCCGCGCTGATCCACCATATTCTGGAACATGTGGGCCGCCCGGCGACCTTGGCTGGAAACATAGGCCGCGGGGTGCTTGATATTGACCCGCCCCATGATGGCGAAGTCGTGGTTCTGGAACTGTCCAGTTATCAGACGGACCTTGCGCGCAGTCTGACGCCCGATGTGGCGGTGTTTACCAACCTGTCCGAAGATCATCTGGATCGGCACGGGGGTATGGGCGGGTACTTTGCGGCCAAGCGCCGGCTGTTTGCCGAAGGCGGGCCGGACCGTGCGATCGTTGGGGTTGACGAGGACGAAGGGCTGTCTCTGGCGGGGCAGCTTGCGGAGGGTCGCGCGGATGATCGTGTTATTCGCATTTCGGTTGCGCAAAAGCTGACCGGACCCGGTTGGCAGGTTTTTGCGCGCAAAGGGTTTTTGTCTGAATACCGCAAGGGCAAGCAGATCGCGTCGATTGATCTGCGGTCTGTGCCGGGCCTGCCGGGCGTTCATAATCACCAGAATGCCTGCGCGGCTTATGCTGTGTGCCGGTCCTTGGGTCTTGCGCCCAAAGTGATCGAGGCGGCGCTGCATTCGTTTCAAGGGCTGCCGCACCGCAGCCAGCTGGTCGGCGAAAAAGACGGTGTGCGCTTTGTGAACGACAGCAAGGCGACAAATGCCGATGCCGCCGCCAAGGCGCTGGCGGCCTTTCCATCCATCCGCTGGATCTGCGGCGGGCTGGAAAAAGATGGCGGGATGGACGCCTTGCGCGACGCGAGCGCTTCAGTGGTCAAAGCCTATGTCATCGGTCGCGAAGCGGCGGCTTTTGCCATGAAGCTCCCGGTTGAGGCCGAGATTTGCACAACGATGGCGCAGGCCGTGGAAAAAGCGGCGCGCGAGGCCGAGGCGGGCGATGTTGTGCTGCTGGCACCGGCGGCGGCGAGCTTTGATCAATATGACAATTTTGAGCAACGTGGCGACGATTTCACCCAAGAGGTCGCCAAGTACCTTTAACCGCCGGTTTCATGCCAGCGCGCGGGCGGTCGCCATGGCGGACGACCACGCCCATTGAAAGTTATATCCGCCGAGCCAGCCGGTGACATCCACGGCTTCACCTATGAAAAACAGACCGGGGACCTTCTTGGCCTCCATCGTTTTTGACGACAGATCATCGGTATCGATGCCGCCCAAGGTCACTTCGGCTGTGCGGTAACCTTCCGTGCCGGAGGGGTGCAATGTCCATTTTTCCAGCGCTCCGGTAATGCCGGCGAGTTTTGCATCGGACTGATCCGCGATATTGCCGCTCAGGTCGAGGGTTTGCGCCAGCGTCTCCACCAGCCGCGCGGGCAGGAAATGCGACAGCTCGTTGGTCAGCTTGCGCGCGCCCGACTGGCTCCGTTTTTCTTTCAGGGCCTCAAACAGATTGGTGTCTGGCATCAGGTTCACATCAATCGGGCTGCCCTCACGCCAATAGGAGGAAGCCTGCAAGACGGCCGGTCCGGACAGCCCGCGGTGGGTGAAAAGAACCGCTTCGTCAAAACTTGTGCCACCTGTTGTGACGCGTGCAGGCGCCGCCACGCCCGCGAGCGGGGCAAAACGCCCTTCGGGAAAGGTGAATGGCACCAGCGCGGGTCGGGTTTCAGTGACGCGCAACCCGAATTGGCGTGCGATATCATAGGCAAGCCCGGTCGCTCCCATCTTGGGAATGGATTTTCCGCCGCTGGCAATCACCAGCGTTTTGCAGTGCACCCGGGTGGTCTGGCCGTCCTTTACGAGGTTGAATTCATAGCCATTGACGGTCTTCACAAAGTCCTGCGCCTGTGTTTGTAAACGCAAATCAACGCCGTTCTCTTGCATAAGACCGCGCAGCATGGCGATGATCTCTTTCGCGGAAGTGTCACAAAACAACTGGCCCAGTGTTTTTTCGTGCCAAGCGATCCCGTGTTGATCAATCAGATCGATAAAGTCCCACTGCGTGTAACGCGCCAAGGCGGATTTGGCGAAATGTGGGTTCTCTGACAGGAAGGCATGCGGGCCGCAGTGCATATTCGTGAAATTGCACCGCCCGCCGCCGGAGATACGGATTTTCTCACCGGGCGCGCGGGCGTGATCCACCAGCAGAATGCGCCCCGGCGCATAGGCGGCGCACATCATGCCGGCGGCACCTGCGCCAATTATTGCCACATCAACTTGCATGGCGGCCAACTGGCCTGAAACGACAGATATTACAAGGCTTGAGGCTAGCTTTGCGGTTCAAATCAGGCTATGCTCTGCGAATAGACCTCGAAAACGGGGCGCATCGGCAGTGAATTACTAAGGCAGACATCCATGACGGAAATGGTCTATGGCGCGGTACCGGTTCGTGATGGCGAACCGATCCTCCCCAAGTGGTGGCGGACAATCGATAAGTGGTCGCTGTCCTGCGTGCTTATCCTCTTTGCCGTGGGCCTTTTGCTGGGGCTTGCAGCCTCGCCGCCGCTCGCAGCCAAAAACGGGTTTGAGCCCTTTCATTATGTGCAGCGACAGGCGTTTTTTGGCACATTTGCGCTGCTGGCAATGATCATCACCTCCATGATGCTGCCGACGCTGGTGCGGCGCTTGGCGGTTATTGGCTTTATTTGCGCCTTCATCGCCTTGGCGTTGTTGCCTTTCTTCGGGACAGATTTCGGCAAAGGGGCTGTGCGCTGGTACGGCTTGGGCTTTGCGTCCTTGCAGCCTTCAGAGTTTTTAAAGCCCGGTTTTGTGGTTGTCACCGCATGGATGATGGCGGCTTCGGCTGATGTGAACGGTCCGCCCGGCAAGACATGGTCGTTTGTTTTATGCGTGACGATCGTACTGATGCTGGCCTTGCAACCTGATTTTGGACAGGCCTGTCTGGTGCTGTTTGGCTGGGGTGTCATCTATTTTGTTGCGGGTGCGCCGATGCTCTTGCTGGTCGGCATGGCGGCGCTTGTGGTGGCAAGTGGGGCGATTGCCTATTCCAACTCGGAACACTTTGCGCGGCGCATTGATGGTTTCCTGAGCGCTGAGGTGGACCCGACAACGCAGCTTGGCTACGCCACCAATGCCATTCAGGAAGGTGGCTTTTTCGGTGTCGGTGTGGGCGAGGGGCAAGTGAAATGGTCCCTACCTGATGCGCATACAGATTTTATCATCGCTGTTGCCGCCGAAGAATACGGGCTGATCCTCGTGCTTGTCGTGATCGCGCTTTATGCCTGTGTGGTTGTACGCTCGCTGATGCGTCTGGTGCGTGAGCGTGATCCGTTCATTCGTCTGGCTGGAACCGGTCTTGCCTGCATGCTCGGCGTGCAGGCGATGGTGAACATGGGCGTGGCTGTGCGTCTGTTGCCCGCCAAGGGCATGACGCTGCCCTTTGTCAGTTACGGGGGCTCATCCGTGATTGCATCCGGGATCGCCGTTGGCATGTTGCTGGCCTTTACGCGCACGCGCCCTCAGGGTGAGATCAGCGATTTGTTGTCGCGTGGACGCACCCGATGAGCGCGCCGCTCTTGTTGATCGCCGCCGGGGGCACGGGCGGGCATATGTTTCCCGCGCAGGCCCTGGCTGAGGCGATGTTGAACCGAGGCTGGCGCGTCAAGCTGACCACGGATGCGCGTGGCGCACGCTACACCAGCGGTTTTCCGCATTCGACAGAAATCGAAGAGATCAGCAGCGCGACCTTCGCGCGCGGCGGTATCGCCTCAAAAATCGTCGCTCCATTCAAGATCGGTGCAGGTGTTTTGCGCGCCTTGCTGAGCTTTCGGCGGGATCGACCAGCCGTGGTAGTGGGTTTTGGCGGCTATCCGACAATCCCGGCGCTTGCTGCGGCCTTTGTGATGAAGCTGCCCCGCATGATCCATGAACAGAACGGGATTTTAGGGCGGGTGAATACCGCCTTTGCCAGCCGTGTTGATGCGATTGCCTGCGGTACTTGGCCGACCGATTTACCCGAAGGCATTGAGGGATATCACACCGGCAACCCGGTGCGCAAAGCCATTCTGGAGCGGGCGGAGGCGGGATATATCTGCCCCGGCGATTATCCGATGGAAGTGCTCGTGATCGGCGGCAGTCAGGGTGCGCGCATCCTGAGTGATGTGATCCCCCCAGCCATCGCATCGCTGCCGATGGCGATGCTCAGGAACCTCCGGGTCAGCCATCAGGCGCGCGATGAAGACGAAGAGCGTGTGGCGAAATTCTATGCGGACAATGGCGTGCAGGCCGAGGTGCAGCCTTTCTTTCAGGATGTGCCGCGTCGTATGACCGAGGCGCAACTGGTGATCAGCCGTTCCGGTGCTTCCTCTGTCGCGGACCTTTCTGTGATCGGACGGCCGTCCATATTGATCCCCTTTGCCGCAGCCACCGGGGATCATCAAACCGCGAATGCGCGCGGGCTGGTTGAGGCAGGTGGTGCCATCATGGTGCCCGAATCCAAGGCATCCCCAGAGGCGCTGGCCACCCAGATACTTTCAGTGCTGGACAATCCGACCGCTGCGATGCAAATGGCGACCGCTGCCGCGCGATTTGGCAGACCTGAGGCCACTGAAATGTTGGCACAAATGGTCGAAGGGCTGGCAGAAAAAGGGCAAGGGACATGAACGCAGCAACAAAACTGCCCGGCGATGTTGGGCTCATTCATTTCGTCGGTATTGGCGGCATCGGTATGTCTGGCATTGCCGAGGTTTTGCTTAACCACGGCTACCGTGTTCAGGGTTCTGATCTGAAACCTACACCCATCACGCGGCGCCTTGAAGAGCTTGGCGCGCGTATATTCGAAGGCCAGCGGGCCGAAAACATTGAAGACGCTGAAGTTGTGGTCATCTCAAGCGCGATCAAGCCGGGCAATGCGGAGCTCGATGCGGCCCGTGCCAGTGGATTACCCATTGTGCGCCGCGCTGAGATGTTAGCTGAACTCATGCGTTTGAAATCAAATATCGCAGTTGCGGGTACCCATGGCAAAACCACCACGACAACCATGGTGGCGACGCTTCTGGATGCGGGGGAGTTTGATCCAACTGTCGTCAATGGCGGGATAATCCACGCCTATGGCTCAAACGCGCGCAAGGGCGAGGGCGAATGGATGGTGGTCGAAGCCGATGAAAGCGATGGCACGTTCAATCGTTTGCCTGCAACGATTGCGATCGTCACGAATATTGACCCCGAACATATGGAACACTGGGGGGATTTTGACACGCTGCGCCAAGGGTTTCTCGATTTTGTCTCCAACATCCCATTCTACGGCGTTGCGGTGTGCTGCACGGATCATCCCGAAGTGCAGGCTTTGGTGGGTAAGATCACCGACCGGCGGGTGATCACCTATGGGTTTAACGCGCAGGCCGACGTGCGCGCTGTCAATCTGCGCTATGCGTCAGGTGTCGCGCACTTCGATGTTGCCCTTCAGGCCGAAGGCATCGTGATCGAGGATTGCAGCCTGCCCATGCCGGGGGATCACAATGTCTCCAACGCGCTGTCAGCCATTGCGGTGGCGCGCCATCTGGGCATGAAGGCCGAGGTGATCAAGACAGCCTTGGCCGCGTTCGGCGGCGTTAACCGTCGGTTTACCCGTGTGGGCGAAATTGACGGTGTGACGATTATTGACGACTACGGCCACCACCCCGTTGAAATTGCGGCGGTATTGAAAGCTGCGCGGCAGGCCACGGAGGGTCGCGTGATTGCGGTGCACCAGCCGCATCGGTATTCCCGTCTCTCAAGCCTTTTTGATGATTTCTGCGCCTGTTTCAACGATGCGGATGTGGTCGGTATTGCCGAGGTTTACGCGGCGGGCGAAGACCCCATTCCGGGCGCCGGTCGTGACGATCTGGTCGCAGGGTTGATCCGCCACGGGCATCGACACGCACGCGCCGTGGTCGGCGAAGATGATCTGGAACGTCTGGTGCGCGAACAAACCCGCCCCGGTGATATGGTTGTTTGCCTTGGGGCGGGGACGATCAGCACCTGGGCCAACGGTCTGCCGGCACGATTGCAAAAAGGGGCCGCTTGATGGCGCAGGAGTTTCCTTCATGAGCATTTCTCTGACACTGGCGGCTTTGTGGGCTGTTTTGGCAAACGTTCTTGCAATGACGCCCAGTCGGGATCACCACTGGCGCAACGCCTATATGCTGATCGCGGTGGGCATCCCGATCGTGGGCTATGTCACCTCGCAACATGGCCCTTGGGTCGGCATGTTGATCCTTGGTGCAGGCATGTCGGTGCTGAGATGGCCGGTCATTTATTTTGGGCGCTGGATCAAACGCCGCACGTTGCGTTAAACAGCGCACATGAGTGATATGCCAGCAGTCCGGGGCCGCCTGACGCAGGGACGGCCCTTGAGCGATCTGACATGGTTGCGTGTGGGCGGGCCTGCAGATTGGCTGTTTCAGCCCGCGGATATGCAGGATTTGTATGCATTTCTGGTCAGCTTGCCACCGGATGTCGAGGTTTTTCCCATGGGTGTGGGATCAAACCTGATTGTGCGGGACGGCGGATTGCGCTGCGTGGTCATACGCCTTGGGCGGGGGTTCAACCAGATTGAAATTACCGGTTCCCGTGTTGTCGCCGGGGCTGCGGCGCTGGATGCGCATGTGGCGCGCAAAGCGGCGGATGCCGGGCTTGATCTGACGTTCCTGCGCACGATCCCGGGGAGCATTGGCGGGGCTGTGCGTATGAATGCGGGATGTTATGGCAGCTATACAGCTGACGTGCTGGTCGAAGTGCAGGTTGTCAGCCGCACGGGCGAGGTCAGCACCTTGTCGGCCAGTGATCTGCACTTCGGATATCGTCACAGCACGTTGACCGAGGGGGCCGTTCTGACAAAAGCGATCTTTGATGCCCCGCGCGGCGATCCTGATACGTTACATGCCCGGATGGCCGACCAACTGGCCAAACGCGATGCGACGCAACCCACCAAAGAGCGAAGTGCGGGGTCGACCTTTCGCAACCCGTCGGGATTTTCATCCACAGGTAGAAGCGACGATGTGCATGACCTCAAGGCGTGGAAAGTGATTGACGATGCAGGAATGCGCGGGGCGCGGCTTGGCGGTGCGCAGATGAGCGAGATGCATTCGAACTTTATGGTTAACACCGGGCGGGCAACCGCCGCCGATCTGGAAGGATTGGGCGAAGAGGTGCGAAAAAAGGTTTACGATTCCAGTGGTATCACGCTAGAATGGGAAATTATGCGGATCGGTGAGAAGTTAAGTCCAGATTAACTCAAATTGAATTAAAATCCGCATGTAAATTGACGGTGAACCGGCGCAAAAGTCGGACGACTAAAAATAAAACGGGCCCTGAATGGGCTCATACCAGAGGCACCAAGGTGGGTCAGTCGAGCAGGACACCCCCGAAAGTGGCAGTATTATTGGGCGGACCTTCGGTTGAACGCGAAGTGTCGCTGTCCAGTGGGCAAGCCTGCGCTGCCGCTTTGCGGGACGAAGGATATGACGTCGTCGAAATTGACGCGGGCCAGCATCTTGGCGCGCGTTTGATCGACGTGGGCCCGGATGCCGTCTTGAATTGCCTGCATGGTCGTTGGGGCGAAGATGGTTGCGTGCAGGGCCTACTGGAGTGGATGGGCGTGCCCTATAGCCACTCCGGTGTTCTGGCCTCCGCCCTCGCGATGGACAAGCAGCGCAGCAAAGAGGCTTTCGTCGCGGCAGGCTTGCCAGTGGTCCCGAGCGTCATCGCCAAGGCGGCCGATGTGCGTATAGGCCATGTGATGCAGCCCCCCTATGTGGTCAAACCCAATAACGAAGGGTCCTCCGTGGGCGTTTACCTCGTTCATGAGGCCGCGAACGGCCCGCCACAGCTCTCGGAGGATATGCCACAAGAGGTCATGGTCGAAGCCTTTGCCCCGGGGCGTGAATTGACCACAACGGTGGTGGGGGATCGACCGCTGACCGTCACCGACATCGTGACAGACGGCTGGTATGACTATGATGCCAAATACAAACCCGGTGGGTCCCATCACGTTGTGCCTGCGGATATTCCTGCCGATATCTTTGATATGTGCATGGATTATGCCCTGCGCGCGCATCATGCCTTGGGCTGTCGCGGTGTCAGCCGCACGGATTTCCGATGGGATGAAACAAAGGGTGCCGCGGGCCTGATCCTGCTTGAGACAAACACGCAGCCGGGCATGACGGCCACGTCGCTTTCGCCTGAGCAGGCAGCGGCCACGGGCATGCCCTTTGGCAAGCTCTGCGCGTGGATGGTGGAGGACGCCTCATGCGACCGTTGATGCGAAACAGAGCGTCAGAGCGCGGCGTTGATCCGGCCCCTTCGCGGTGGGCGTGGCGCATGCAGCGGTTGTTGCTGACGCCTGCGTTTCTGCTTTTCTTGCGTGCCGGGGTGCCTGTTCTGGTGCTTTTTGGTGCGGCGACCTGGTGGCTGTCGGATACGGACCGACGTGCCGCCATCTGGGAAACGGTGGCCGAAGCGCGCGCCAGTTTCGAGACACGACCAGAGTTCATGGTGCAACTGATGGCTGTTGATGGCGCGACAGACGCGCTGGCCGCAGAAATTCGCAAGGAAGTGCCGCTGGACTTCCCGCTGAGTTCATTTGATCTCAACCTGAGTGATATGCGCGACCGTATCGTAGCACTTGATCCGGTGAAATCTGCCACCGTGCGTATCCGGCCGGGTGGTGTTCTGCATATTGATGTGGAGCCACGTATCCCGGTGGTCATCTGGCGCAATCCGCAGGGCCTCACGGCGGTGGATGTCAACGGAATACACGTGGGTCCGATCGCGCAGCGCATGGACCGGCCTGACCTGCCATTGATTGCTGGAACGGGTGCTACGGAACATGTCAAAGAGGCCCTGAACCTTTATCGCGCGGCGGGTCCTTTGGGGACGCGTCTGCGGGGGATTGTGCGGGTTGGAGAGCGCAGGTGGGACATCGTGCTTGACCGTGACCAGCGCATCATGCTGCCCAAAGAAGGCCCGGTCGAAGCGCTCGACCGTGTGATCGCTCTGGATACTGCGCAAGATATCTTAAGCCGCGATGTCAACCGGGTGGATCTACGTCTGGGCGCGCGGCCGACCGTTAAAATGAGTGACTATGCCACCAATGTCTGGTGGGAAATCCGGCAGGTATCAAGGCAATAAATGATGACCGATCTATATGACAGCCAACGACAAATGCGCAACATGCGCCAAGCCGCGATGCAACGTGGTGTGGTGGCCATTCTTGACGTTGGCACCTGCAAAATTACCAGCCTCGTTTTGCGATTTGATGGCGCGCCCCCTCTTGGGGATGAGGGGGAGATTGGCTCGCTGGCCGGGCAGTCCGGGTTTCGGGTGATCGGCGTGGGCACGACGCGCTCGCGCGGGGTGAGGTTCGGTGAGATCAGCGCCATGCCCGAAACGGAAAGAGCTATTCGCACCGCCTTGCAGGGCGCTCAGAAGATGGCGGGGATCCGTGTGGATCATGTAATCGCCTGTTTTGCCGGGGCTGAGCCGCGGTCTTATGGTTTGGACGCGCAGGTGCCGCTGGAAGGTGAGGCGGTCGGTGAAAATGACGTGGCGCGCGTTTTGGCAGCCTGCGATGTGCCGGATTATGGGGCCGGGCGCGAAGTGCTGCATGCGCAGCCGGTAAATTTCGCACTGGATCACCGCTCCGGCCTGCGCGATCCGCGCGGACAGTTGGGCAACAGCCTGTCGGTTGATATGCACATGTTGACGGTGGACGGTGACGCCATTCAACATCTTGCCCATTGTATCAAACGATGTGATCTGGAACTCGCGGGGATTGCCTCTTCGGCGTATGTCAGCGGCATCTCTTCGCTGGTGGAGGATGAGCAGGAACTCGGTGCGGCCTGTATTGATCTGGGCGGGGGCACGACGGGCGTGTCCATCTTTATCAAAAAGCACATGATTTATGCGGATACCGTGCGCATGGGTGGGGATCATATCACCTCGGATATCTCGATGGGGTTGCAAATTCCCATGACGAATGCGGAACGGATCAAGACATTTTACGGCGGTGTCCATGCCACGGGTGTTGATGACCGCGAAATGATCGAAATCGGGGGGGACACGGGCGATTTCGAACACGACAGACGCACGGCAAGCCGCGCAGAAGTGATTGGCATCATGCGCCCGCGCGTCGAAGAAATACTCGAAGAGGTGCGCGCGCGATTGGACGCTGCGGGTTTTGAGCATCTGCCAAGCCAGCAGATCGTGTTGACAGGAGGGGGCAGTCAAATCCCCGGGCTTGATGGTCTGGCCAGCAAAATTCTGGGTCAACAGGTGCGCCTTGGTCGCCCGCTCAGGGTTCATGGTTTGCCGCAAGCCGCCACCGGCCCCGCGTTTTCCTCGGTGGTCGGCCTGTCGCTGTTTGCCGCTCACCCGCAGGATGAATGGTGGGATTTTGACATTCCGACGGACAGCTACCCGCACCGCTCTTTGAAGCGCGCGGTCAAGTGGTTCCGTGACAACTGGTGACAATAACGGCGCAGGGGTCGAATCGACCTGACAGACGCTGAAAACACCCCAAAGGCAGACCGAGCAGTCCGCCCGCACAGACGAAAATACCCCGGTGCTTCAAGGGACCGGCGCCAAGGCTTTGCGCGCCGGCCTATGGCAGCACGGCAACTTTTCGCAAGATATTGCCGATCAGGTCAACTCTGAGCGGCCAAAGCACTAAAATTCCCCATATTTTGTGGTGTTTATGCGTTTTTTGCGTGACCCTTTGGCGCACAGGCGGTACACTGCTACGGGATTGGCAGAAAAAAACGCCCGCGAATGCGGGCAGCAGCACAGGCGGATTTGATCATGACACTTACTTTATCGATGCCGGGACAGGCGGAACTCAAACCACGCATTACAGTTTTCGGCGTCGGCGGCGCTGGTGGTAATGCGGTAAACAACATGATCGAAAAAGCGCTCGACGGCGTCGATTTCGTGGTCGCGAACACAGACGCGCAGGCGCTGCAGCAGGCCAAATCAGACAACCGGGTTCAACTGGGCGTCAAGGTAACCGAAGGTCTTGGCGCCGGCGCGCGCGCAACAGTTGGCGCCGCAGCTGCCGAAGAAAGCATTGAAGAGATCGTCGATCATCTGGCGGGTGCGCATATGTGTTTCATCACCGCTGGTATGGGCGGCGGCACCGGGACGGGGGCCGCGCCTATCATCGCGCAGGCCGCGCGCGAACTGGGTGTGCTGACTGTTGGCGTTGTGACCAAACCGTTTCAGTTTGAAGGCGGCAAGCGGATGCGTCAGGCCGAAGACGGCGTTGAGGCGCTGCAAAAGGTCGTGGATACGCTGATCATCATTCCGAACCAGAACCTGTTCCGGCTTGCCAACGAGAAAACAACCTTCACCGAGGCGTTTTCCATGGCGGATGATGTGTTGTACCAAGGCGTCAAGGGTGTCACCGATCTGATGGTGCGCCCTGGCCTGATCAACCTTGATTTCGCGGATGTGCGCGCTGTCATGGATGAAATGGGCAAGGCGATGATGGGCACCGGTGAAGCAGACGGTGAGGATCGCGCCATTCAGGCCGCTGAAAAAGCCATTGCCAACCCGCTGTTGGACGAGATTTCTTTGCGCGGTGCCAAGGGTGTTCTGATCAACATCACCGGTGGTCACGATCTGACGCTGTTCGAACTGGACGAGGCGGCCAACCGCATCCGCGAAGAGGTCGACCCCGATGCAAACATCATCGTTGGCTCAACGCTCGACACGGACATGGGCGGATTGATGCGGGTCAGCGTTGTGGCAACCGGTATCGATGCGGTGGATGTGAATACGGATATTCCAGTGCCGCGCCGCTCCATGTCGCAACCGCTTTCTCCTCCCGTTGTCGTGCAGGAACCACTTGAAGAGACCATGCCAGCGGCAGAAATCCCGCAGGAAGTAGCAGCCAGTGCCGAACACGTGGAAGAGCCTTCCTTGTTCGAAGGCCTTGACGGTGCGGGCGATGCAGCCCCTGCAAGCGACGATGGTTTTTTCGACGTGCAACCGGCGCAGGATGAAGTCAACGATCTGCCGCCGCCTGCGTATCAGCCACATGTACCTGCATTCGAACCGGCACGGGACATGGTCGACACAGCGGCTGACAGTTTCGTGGCACCCCGCGCACCCGCGCCGGGCACACCGTCACCGGAAGCGATGGCACGCCTGCGCGCAGCGGCGGAAAAATCCGCTCCACGTGGCCAGGTGAGACCACAAGCCGTGGCAGCCGATGCCACGGAAGAGCGCCCTCGGTTCGGGATCAATTCCCTGATCAATCGCATGACCGGGCACGCGGAGGCGGGGCAGCCTGCTGCGCCGCGGCAACAGCCGCAAATGCAGAACCGGGCCGCAGCGCCCGCTGCAGTGCCGCAAGACCACGATGACTCGGATCAGGAACGCATCGAAATTCCCGCGTTTTTGCGCCGTCAAGCCAACTAAACCGATCACGAAATGACGTTAAAAGGCCACCTTAGGGTGGTCTTTTTTCGTTTTATATCATGCGCTTAATATTATGATGGCGTGTTTGCGCTCAATTGTAACAGTTGTGTTTCAGACGGTTGCAAAGATTGAGTTGAGCCTTTGCTCGCCAGTCCTTAGTTACCTAAGCAACCGGACAGTAGTCCGCCGTTTTTGGAGGCCACGTGCAAACGACGCTCAAATCATCGATCAGCTTTTTCGGCTATGGTCTGCACTCAGGCCAGCGCGTTAGCATGATTATCCGCCCCGCTTCGGCAGAGCACGGGATCTGGTTTGCGCGTACCGATGTTGCTGTTGGCGATCGGATGATCCCGGCCCGCTGGGATGCGGTGTTGCGCTCACCCCTGTGCACGAAGCTTGAGAACGCAACCGGTCTGCAGGTATCGACCGTTGAGCATGTGATGGCTGCTCTTGCGGGATGTGGTGTGCACAACGCTCTGATCGAAATCGACGGTCCCGAAGTGCCTATTCTTGACGGATCGGCGGCCCCCTTCGTACGCGGGATCATGCAGCGCGGGTTGCGGACATTGAACGCACCGGTGCGTGCTTTCGAAGTTCTGAAACAGGTAACCGTCACGGATGGAGTTGCTTCGGCCACTCTCGCGCCTGCTGAAACATTGAAGATCGATTTCGAGATCGATTTCGAAGACGTGGCCATCGGGCACCAAAAGAAATCTCTGGTCATGAACAACGGCAGCTTCGCGCGCGAACTGTGCGACAGCCGTACGTTCTGCCGTCAGGCCGACGTGGATGCGATGCGCGCAAACGGTCTGGCATTGGGCGGCAACTCTGGTGAGAACGCGGTTGTTTTCGAAGGGGATCGCGTGCTGAGCCCGGGCGGTTTGCGTCACAGCGACGAACCTGTGCGCCATAAAATGCTCGACGCTCTGGGCGATCTGGCCTTGGCTGGTGCGCCTTTGATCGGACACTACAAAGGCGTGCGTGCCGGTCATTCCCTGACCAACACACTGTTGCGCACCCTGTTCGCGACGCCGGATGCGGTACGCATGATCGTCTGCGATGAGGCTGCGGCGTCACGCCTGCCGGGATACGGTCTGGTGTGGGATGAAATTCCCGCCGTAGCGTGAATAATTCCACTTGCAGAATGTCCTGTCGGCATCACCCGGTAAATTCTTTGGTAGGTCACACAAGCTTATACACTTCGTGAACGCAAATGGCATTTTGCCTCCCGAAATTCTATGCTAGGACAAGCGGGCGCGGTGGGTGAAAGTCTGCTGCGGAGGAAGAATCGAAGGTATCTGGGCATGAGTTGGCGAGGATCTGCACAGCGTTTTTCAGCGATTGCGCTCGTGGTTGTCGGCATTGCCGGGTGCACCAGCGATCCCGGTCGTACAACCGGTACCTTCTTCAATCCGCAGGAAGTGCCGCTGGAGGCTTTCGAGGCCGAGCAGATCTTTGAACGCGGCGAATTCGAACTGACCCGTAACCGCCCTGACGATGCTGCCTTCTATTTCGCTGAGATCGAGCGGCTGTACCCCTATTCGGATTGGGCGCGCCGCGCGTTGATCATGCAGGCGTTTTCGTATCATCAAGATCAGGACTATCCCAACAGCAGGTCAGCCGCGCAGCGGTTCATCGACTTTTATCCCGATGATGATGATGCCGCCTATGCGCAGTACCTGCTGGCGCTCAGCTATTACGATCAGATCGACGAAGTCGGGCGCGATCAGGGGCTGACCTTTCAGGCGCTTCAGGCGTTACGCCAAACGATCGAACGCTATCCCGACAGCGAGTACGCGCGCGCCTCCATCCTGAAATTCGACCTCGCCTTTGATCACCTTGCGGGTAAGGAAATGGAAATCGGCCGCTACTACCTGCGTCGCGACCATTTTGCCGCTGCGATCAACCGCTTCCGCGTTGTGGTAGAAGACTTTCAAACCACCTCGCACACGCCAGAAGCGCTGCACCGGCTGGTTGAGGCCTATTTGTCACTTGGTCTGACGGATGAGGCGCAAACGGCGGGGGCTATCCTCGGATACAACTATCAATCCACGATTTGGTATCAGGACAGTTTTGCACTGCTGACCGGGCAGGGGTTGCGCCCGGAGGCAACTGGGGACGGATGGCTCGGCCAGGTGTACCGTCAGACCGTACGTGGCGAATGGCTCTGACGCGACCTGCATTACCGAAAAACGGATAGGGCCTATGCTGCGCGGGCTGGATATTCAAAACATGCTGATCATCGACCGGCTTGAGCTTGCCTTCGAGCCGGGTCTGAACGTGCTGACTGGTGAAACCGGTGCGGGCAAGTCCATTTTGTTGGATTCGCTCGGCTTTGTTTTGGGCTGGCGCGGTCGCGCTGATCTGGTGCGTCAGGGGGCGGAGCAGGGGGAGGTGACAGCATGGTTCGACCTGAGCGAGGATCACCCCGCACATGCCATTCTGCAGGAGGCGGGGCTGCCGGACGGTGATGAGCTGTTGTTGCGCCGCATGAACATGCAAGATGGCCGCAAGACCGCTTGGGTCAATGATCGGCGATGTTCGGGCGAGGTACTGCGGGCCTTGTCGGAAACGCTGGTGGAGCTGCATGGGCAGCATGATGACCGTGGGCTGTTGAACCCCCGTGGTCACAAGGCCATTTTGGACGAATTTGGCAAGCTTGATGCGCTGAAATCAAAAGTGCGCAAAGCATGGGCCGCAAAAGGAAAAGCGGCAAAGGCACTGGCTGCGGCAGAGGCTGCGATGGCAGCTATTCGCGACGAAGAGGACTTTTTGCGGCACGCGGTGGCAGAATTGGATACGCTCGCGCCGTTGCCCGGCGAAGAGGCAGAACTGGATCAGCAACGCCGCGCAATGCAGGGTGCTGAGAAAATCCGAAATGATGTGATCCGCGCGCATGAAGTTTTGGGAAATCAGGGGGCAGAGGCCGCTTTTTCGGATGCACTGCGTTGGCTTGATGGCGCAGCGGAGCGTGCAGAGGGCGCTTTGGAGGCACCGATGGCGGCTTTGGCCCGCGCCATGACGGAACTGGACGAGGCCATGGACGGCATCGTCGGCGCAATTGAAGGGTTGACCTTCAACCCTGCCGAGTTGGAAGACACCGAAGAACGCCTTTTCGCCATCCGTGCTTTGGCACGCAAGTATGATGTTTTGGCGGATGATCTGGCGGAATATGCCAATAGCCTGCGTCAAAAGTTGGACGCATTGGATGCCGGGGATGCGGATTTGTCCGCCTTGCAGATAGCGGCCAGGGAGGCCGAGGACCAGTATCTTGATGCTGCGGCCAAGCTGACGGCGGCGCGGCGCAAAGCGTCGGCTCGACTTGATAAAGCTGTAGCGGGCGAGCTTGCTCCTTTGAAAATGGAACGGGCCATCTTTACAACCGGGATCACTGAAGACGCCGCCGGACCTGATGGTGTCGATCTTGTCGCGTTCAGCGTTGCGACCAATCCCGGCGCGCCATCCGGCCCGTTGAACAAGATCGCTTCGGGCGGGGAACTCAGCCGGTTTCTGTTGGCGCTCAAGGTCTGCCTCAGCAAAAGCCAGAGCGGTGTCACGATGATCTTCGACGAAATAGACCGGGGCGTCGGGGGGGCGACAGCAGATGCTGTGGGGCGCAGGCTTGCGGCGATTGCAGATGGTGGGCAGGTTCTGGTCGTGACCCACTCGCCGCAGGTTGCAGCTTTGGGCACGCATCACTGGCGGGTGGAAAAGCATGTCTCGGACGGCATGACGACCTCGACTGTGACCGCTTTGCCGCGCCCTGCGCGTGTCGATGAAATCGCGCGCATGCTCGCCGGAGACACGATCACCGAAGAGGCGCGCGGGGCTGCGCGGGCATTGTTGGCAGGCTGACTGGCACTAAAGGGCTTTCACCTGCGTCTGGCTTGACCTAGACAGGAAAGGCGCAAGGGGCAAAATGAATGTCCGGGGATAAACGATCTTTTTTCAGCCAGCAGGTCGAAAGGCTGAAGACCTTCCTCGGGGAGGCGTATCGATTGTTGCGCCACCGTGGGCCGAGCCAGATACAGTTTTGGTTTATCGCTTTGGCAGTGGGCGTGGCCGCCGGCTTTGCGGCGTTGTTTTTCCGCAAAGGGATCAATGCGTTACAAACTTATCTTTACGGGACCGAAGACGTACGTCTGCTGCACAGCTTTGCGGAGTCACTGCCGTGGTACATGATTTTGATCATCCCGATTGGCGGCGGTTTGGTGGTTGGGATCATCCTGCATCTCTTTACGAACGATGGCCGTGCCCGTTCGGTTGCGGATGTGATCCACGGGGCCGCGATGAACAATGGTCGGGTGGAAACCAAAGCCGGTCTCGCGTCGGCGCTGGCGTCGATGATCACATTGGGCACGGGCGGCTCTACCGGACGCGAGGGGCCTGTCGTGCATCTGGCGGCAGTGATTTCGACGTGGGTCAACCGCCGTATCCTTGCCGACGGCATCACGGGGCGCGACCTTCTGGGCTGTGCCGTTGCTGCGGCGGTTTCAGCGAGTTTCAATGCGCCCATCGCCGGGGCATTATTCGCGCTTGAGGTTGTGCTGCGTCATTTCGCGGTCCATGCCTTCGCGCCAATTGTGATTGCCAGTGCCGCGGGCACCGTGATCAACCGGCTTGAATTTGGCGGCGTGACCGAATTCACGCTGACGACTGTGAACGAAGTACAATTCTATCAGGAATTACCCGCCTATATCATTCTCGGACTGGTCAGTGGCTTGGTTGCGGTGGCCTTGATGAAGGCTGTGTTCTGGTCCGAAGATGTGGGCAATAAGATACAAGACCGCTTTTCAATCCCGCGATGGCTGCGCCCTGCGATTGCGGGTGCCATGCTCGGGGGCATCGCAATCTACTTTCCCCACATCATCGGCGTCGGCTATGAGACGACTTTTCTCGCACTGGACGGGCAGTTATTGCTCTGGGATGCGATTGTATTTGCCATGCTGAAGACGGCGGCAGTGGCAATCACCATGGCCGGGCGCATGGGGGGCGGAGTCTTCTCGCCTTCGCTGATGATCGGTGCGTTGACGGGGCTGAGCTTTGGTCTGATCGCAACAAGCATCTTCCCGGATGTGTCCGGGTCAATATCCCTTTACGCCTTGGCGGGCATGGGGGCGGTGGCTGCCGCTGTGCTGGGCGCGCCGATATCGACGACACTCATCGTGTTTGAATTGACCGGTGACTGGCAAACAGGTCTTGCGGTGATGGTCGCGGTGTCGCTGTCCACGGCATTGTCGACGCAGCTTGTGGCGCGCAGTTTTTTCCTGTCCCAGCTTGAACGGCGCAACATTCACCTTGCGGCGGGGCCGCAGGCCTATCTGCTGGCTATGTTCCGGGTCAGTGGCCTTGTGCGCGGACGGGGTGATCCGAATGCGGCAGATGAATCCGCCTGCATGTCGATGATCGAAGAAGGCGTTTTTCTCAGCCCGAACGCAACCTTGGAAGCGGCAATGCCACTGTTTGAAGACGGGCGTAGTTTTGTGCCAGTCGCCTCGAAAGCCTCAGGGGAGGGGCCACCAGAGCTGGTGGGAGCCTTGTTCCATGTTGACGCCCTCAAGGTCTATAATCGCGCCCTTGCCGCCACTGCCGCAGAAGAGCATTCGTGACCCTGCTCAGATCTGTTCGACAGTGACATCCCCATCTGTGAAAAATGCCAGATGGCCCTTGATGCGCGACACAGCTTCGGCAGGGGCCTCATAGCTCCACACGACGTCTTTCAGTGTCGTGCTTTTGGTGACGACCGAAAAGTAACTGGCATCGCCCTTATGGGGGCAATGCGTTGATTTTTCTGACGTATCCAGAAAAGCCATCGCAATATCGTCGCGGGGGAAGTAGATGACCGGCGGGTAATCCCCTTCGATCAATTCCAAAGCTTCGCTGCTTTCGCCCAAAACCGCACCGCCTGCACGCACAGACCATGTTCCGTCTGCTTTCCGTATCGTAATATGTTGTGCCATCTTGGTTCCTTCCATGTTGTGCGCCACTCTATTTTCACGCCACATGATTGTAAACGCGGCATCCGTGGAGCGCCTTCAGAGAGGTGCGGTCGCAGCCTCCAGCCATTTCCGCGTATCTGCACTGACCCGTGGGCCGATTTTATCGGCCACATCCGCGTGATAGCTGTTGATCCAGTCGATTTCCGGTCTTGTCATCATCTCCTTGACGATCAGGCGTCGGTCAATCGGGGCATAGGTCAAGGTGCGCCATTCCAGCATCTCGCGTTCCGCATCGCCGTCGGGCAGGGCGGGGGCCTTGATCACAACAATCAGGTTTTCGAGCCGGATGCCGAATGCGCCTTCGCGGTAATAGCCTGGCTCGTTCGACAGGATCATACCGGGTTGCAGGGGCACCGAACTCACCCGGCTCAGCCGCTGTGGCCCCTCATGCACGCTCAGATATGCGCCGACGCCATGGCCCAGCCCGTGGTTGAAATCCTGCCCGGCCAGCCAGAGCGGCACGCGTCCGACCGCTTCGATCTCGCGTCCGGCAAGACCGACGGGCCAGCGCAGGCGGCTCATGGCGATCATGCCCTGCAACACACGGGTAAAGGCTTCGGCAGCGGCGCGGGGCGGGGCGCCGATGGGGATCGTGCGGGTGATATCGGTCGTGCCGTCAAGATACTGGCCCCCGCTGTCGAGCACGATCAACTCCCCCTCCTGCAGCAGGCTGTCGGTCTCTTCGGTGACGCGGTAGTGCATAATGGCCCCGTTTGGCCCGGTACCCGCAATGGTTTCAAAACTGATATCCTGCAAGGCATTGTCACTGCGCCGGAGCGTTTCAAGCCGTGTGACCACCTGCGTTTCGGTGATGCTCCCCGGCGCTTGCTGATCCAGCCATGCCAGCAGTTCCACCACAGCCGCACCATCGCGCAAATGGGCCGCCGCCGCGCCTTCTATTTCGGCCTCATTCTTGCAGGCTTTGGGCAATGCGCAGGGATCATCCCCCCAGACCACGCCGTCTCCGAGACGTTCCGCCAGATAAAGCGGTACGGTCGCTTTGTGCGCGCGCACCGGCCCTGCAAGATCGTCCAGAAAGCCCGGCAGCCTGTCCGGTGCGTGGATCGTAACGCCGTCCCCGAGATGCGCGCGTACCTCGCTCAATTTGGCCTCGGCGATGAACAGATGCACATGACCATCCGCCATCAATACGCAAAAGCCCTGCGCGATAGGGTTGCGCGCGATATCCGCACCGCGAATGTTCAACAGCCAGCACAGGGCGTCGGGCAGGGTGATCAGCGCTGCCGCTTCGCCTGCTTCTTTCAGGGTCGCGCCGAGGCGCGCGCATTTATCGCCGTGACTTTCGCCTGCAAATTCAAGGGGGTGCACTTTGGCAGGTGCCATCGGCGGCGCGGGTTGGTCATGCCAGATCGCATCCACCAGATTGGCGCAAGGCTGCAAGGTGATACCGCTGTTTTTCAGCGCCTTTTCCAGCGTTTCGATTTCGCCGGGCGTGTGTAGCCATGGGTCAAATCCGACGATACCGCCACTGGGCATCTGCTCTTTCAGCCAGCCGCCCAAGGATACGTCGGGCCAGGGCACGGGCGTGAAGTCTGCCGCGACCTGTGCCTTGACCTGCGTGCGATACCGCCCGTCTATGAACACGCCCGCCACCGGTTGCAAAACCGCGCAGAACCCGGCTGATCCGGTGAAGCCTGTCAGCCATGCAAGCCGTTCGTCATGCGGTGCTACATACTCGCCCTGATGCGCATCTGCCCGAGGCACCAGAAAACCGTCCAACTCGGCCTCTGCCATACGGTCGCGCAGTGCGGCGAGACGCGGGGGGCCCTGTTCCGGGCGGGCTGTGACTTCAAATGACTGAAACATAGCGATGGGTCCCTTTGATTTTGCCGCGATAGAACTGTAGCCGGGTTTAGCCTGCGCGGCGCATGCCCATGACGCGTGCGCGTGCGCGTGGATCACTGTCAAACAGAGCCGCCAGTTGTTCAGTCATCGCCCCGGCAAGCTGGTCGACATCGGTAATGGTGACCGCCCGCTCATAATAGCGGGTGACATCGTGACCGATCCCGATGGCCAAAAGCTCAACCGCTTTGCGCTTTTCGACCAAGGCGATCACGTCGCGCAGGTGTTTTTCCAGATAGTTCGCAGGGTTCACGGACAGCGTGCTGTCATCCACCGGCGCACCATCCGAGATGACCATGAGGATCTTGCGCGCCTCGGCCCGCATCAGCATACGCCGGTGCGCCCATTCAAGCGCTTCACCGTCGATGTTCTCCTTGAGCAACCCTTCTTTCATCATCAGGCCCAGATTGGGACGGGTCCGCCGCCAAGGCGCATCCGCTGATTTGTAGATGATGTGGCGCAGGTCGTTCAGACGGCCGGGCTGTTGGGGGCGGCCATCGTTCAGCCAAGCCTCACGGGCCTGTCCGCCTTTCCACGCGCGGGTGGTAAAGCCGAGGATTTCCACCTTGACGTTACAGCGCTCCAGCGTGCGCGCCAGCACATCGGCACAAATCGCTGCAATCGAAATGGGACGCCCCCGCATGGAGCCGGAGTTGTCCAGCAGCAGTGTCACCACGGTATCGCGAAACTCGGTGTCTTTCTCGACCTTGAAGCTGAGCGGCGTGGTCGGGTTGGCCACCACGCGCGCCAATCGGCCCGCATCCAACATCCCCTCTTCGAGGTCGAATTCCCATGACCGGTTCTGCTGCGCCTGAAGGCGTCGTTGCAGTTTGTTCGCAAGGCGGCTCACGGCCCCTTTGAGCGGCTCAAGCTGCTGATCGAGATAGGCGCGCAGGCGTTCCAGCTCAACCGGTTCGGCAAGGTCTTCGGCGTTGATCTCTTCGTCATGATCTCCGAGGTAGACCATGTAGTTCGGATCCGCATCCGACACCGGCTGCGGGGCGGGCGGTTCAAGCGGGGCCTCGCCCTCGGGCATTTCCGCTTCGTCGCCCATCTCCTGATCGGCCATGTCATCCATGGAGACCTGTGCCTGCGCGGCATCTTGCTGATCTTCCTGGCTCTGTTCGGGGGAGGCGTCTGCGTCTTCCTCGTCCTGATCATCCTGCCCGGTGCTGTCGGGTTCGTTCTGATCCTCGCTGCCATCTTCGGCGTCGTCTTCCTGATCCTCATCGATTTGATCGGGATCATCCCCAAGCTGGTCACCGTAGCCAAGATCAGAGATCATCTGACGTGCAAACTTGGCAAACGCGGCCTGATCCGCCAACGTCTCATCCAATGCGTCAAGCGTACCGCCCGCCTGCTCTTCGATGAAACCGCGCCACAGATCCATGACGTTTTGCGCCCCGGAAGGCAGATCGCGCCCCGTCGCAAGGTGACGGATCAGATACCCCGCCGCCGTGGCCAGCGGCACATCCGCCGCCTGCGTGACCTGATCATAGCCCTTTCGCATCGCTTCATGCGCGATCTTGGCGTCAATATTGCCCGCTGTGCCCGGCATGTCGCGCGCGCCCACAGCCTCGCAGCGGGCGGTTTCCATCGCCTCGTACAACTCGCGCGCCATTTCGCCCTGCGGCGCATAGCGTGCGTGTGTTTCGCCATTATGATAGCGCCGGTTCAGCGCCAGAGCATCCGCCGTGCCGCGCGCCAACAGAACCTCGGCGCGCGTCATACGACGACTGACCTGCGGCAGACGCATCGCATCCCCGGACAGGCCCGCCGGGTCCACCGAATAGCTGACCGACAGCTCAGGATCATCCGCCATGACCTTCGTCGCCTCGGTCAGTGCCTTTTTAAAGGCATCTGCGGGATTGTCGGATGGTTTGGTCATGTCAGGCTTTCAATCTTTCGCACCAGTTTATCCTTTTGCCGCCATCATACCGCACGGCCAGCCCTGCTTTCACCATTATTTCCGATACCGGAACGCCGTCAATGACCGCATTGGCCAATGGGCGTCGGTACTTGTCGATACCTTCAGGCGACAGGCCGACAAGTGTTGCCCCCCTAAGCCTGTCTTCAAGGTGTTGCGCGGCTCGCGTGCCCATCTGCTTTTCGAGCGCGCAACCCGGTCGAAACGTCTCGGGCTTATCGTAACCGGTGAGACGCACGTTCGCCCGTCCGTCTCGACAGGCGACGTCAATCGTATCTCCGTCAACGACCCTGATAACGGCACAGATCGGATTTTCCGCACGTGGCACGTAGGCGAGGGGTTTGTTGTTTTGTTCCTGCAAGCTTGTGCATCCAGCGAGACCGACCGCAACGGCATATAGGGCGCGGTGGGTCACCCTAAGCTCAGGCTTGCCGCGCTTTCGGGCAGTTCTTCGTCGAACAGGCGTTGGTAGAACTCGGCCACGGTCTGACGCTCCAGCTCGTCGCATTTGTTCAGGAAGGACAGGCGGAAAGCATAGCCTACGTTGCGGAAAATCTCGGCGTTCTGGGCCCATGCGATCACGGTGCGCGGGGACATCACGGTGGACAGATCACCATTCATGAAGGCGGTCCGTGTGAGGTCTGCAACGGTCACCATCTGCTTGACGGTTTTGCGCCCCTTTTCGGTGTTGTAGTGCGGGTTCTTGCTGAGCACGATGGCAGTTTCGGCATCAATGCTGAGATAGTTCAGCGAAGCCACCAGCGACCAGCGGTCCATCTGGCCCTGATTGATCTGCTGTGTGCCGTGATAAAGGCCGGTCGTGTCGCCAAGCCCGACAGTGTTTGCCGTCGCGAAAATGCGGAAATAGGGGTGCGGGGTGATGACCTTGTTCTGATCGAGCAGGGTCAGCTTGCCATCCACTTCCAGCACCCGCTGGATCACGAACATCACATCCGCACGGCCCGCGTCATATTCATCGAACACGATGGCGGTCGGATTGCTCAGCGCCCAGGGCAGGATGCCCTCCTGAAAGTCGGTGACCTGCTTGCCGTCTTTCAGCTTGATCGCATCCTTGCCGATCAGGTCGATCCGGCTGATGTGGCTGTCGAGGTTTACGCGCACGGCGGGCCAGTTCAGACGCGCGGCCACCTGTTCGATGTGAGTCGATTTACCTGTCCCGTGATACCCTTGGATCATGACCCGCCGGTTGTGCGTAAAGCCCGCAAGGATCGCGAGGGTCGTATCGGGATCGAATTTATAAGTGGAATCAACATCGGGAACGCGGTCGCTGGGTTCCGCAAAACCTTTCACGATCATATCGGAATCGATGCCAAACACGTCGCGGACATTAATGTCTTCGGTGGGCTTTGTATTAATGTCCAGTGCGCCATCGGCCATGAGCTTTGGTCCTTCGAATAACTTGGTTGAGGAGCAGGTGCAAACCTGCGCCATCTCGTGCAACATATTGCAGTGAGGTGCAAGGGAAAGGGGCGTGCCAATTATGGGCAATGATTACCCGTCAGCTTTTGAAGTTCCTGCTGCCCTTGATCTGATCCCACGCCCAAACGACTTCCTGCAATTGTTCTTCCTGACTGCGATCGCCCCCGTTCATGTCCGGATGCAATACCTTGATGAGCGCTTTATAGGCTTTGCGCACATCCGGCTTGCTCCACGTATCCTTTGCCTCGAGGATCTCCAGCGCACGGCGTTCGGTTGGTGGCAGGCGACGCCCGGCCTGCGCCCCTTTGCCGGGGTTCTGCGTCGCGTTCGACCCCAGCACCTGATGCGGATCCTCAATGCCAAGGCGGGCCCATGCCCGCGCTTCGGGGTCGCCCATCGGTTTTGTGTTGCGTTCCCACACCTTGTCCTTGGACATCTGGGCGTTCATCTCGGCCTCTGTGGTGCCGTCAAAGAAATTCCATTTCAGGTTGTACTCACGGACGTGCGTCTGGCAGAACCAGAAATAGTCATCCAGAACATCAGGCGCTTTGGGCGCGCGGTATTTGCCCGGGTCATTGCAGCCCTCTTTGTCGCAGATGCGTCTTGACGTCTCGGATGCGCCCGACATGCCGCGTCTGCTGCGTGGGTTTTTCTTCTTGGACGAAGAAACGGACATGTCGAATCCGAATGGATCAGGTTTTGTCATCATTGGCACCTATACGAGTCGAGGTTGCATAGTTTAGACTGACTGAAGAAAGATTGAAGGGGGCAGAGAGAAAAAAATGTCGAAACGGCAAGATATTGAGGACAGTTTGCAAAAAGCCTTCGCGCCGCGCGTGCTGGAGGTGGTGGACGATACCGAAAGCCACAGGGGACATGCGGGCTTTACCGAGGGTGTAGAGAGCCATTTCAACGTCATGATCCGGTCCGATCATTTCGCCTCGATGAGCCGCGTCGCGCGACATCGTGCCATCCATAGCGCTCTCGGGCCTGAGCTGATTGCGAAAATTCACGCTTTGGCACTTGATGTAAACGTTTAAGAAGGCGTTTTAACCATCTGATTTGTCTGTTTTTCGCGTCTCTGCCAGTTGTTTCAAAGACGTGGTGACGCCGGAGACATCGCTGACCTCCTCAACGCCATTGTCACGCAGCATTCGGCTGGCACCGGCGCTTTGCGAAGCGTCGTCTTGTGGTGTCTCTGGTGTCGTTGTCTCTGGCAGAACCTCTACCTCGGGTTCATCCGTGAGGGTTTCTTCAACGGTCTCCGATACTGCGCTCGAGGCCTCCGGTCGACGGAAGATCAGCATGTTTCGCCATTTGGTGGTTGTCGAGGTCAATCCCGCCCGTTCGGTCGAGGGCAGCGTTTCTGCGCGGAGGTATTCCCAACCCTCTGCTGCCATCGTGTTCATCGCCTCTTCGAGCGCATGACAGAACCGCGCCTCCGCTGTTTTAACACCCTTGGCTTTCAAGCCGCGTGTCGGGGCGGCAACGACCCGGTATTCATATCTTTGCATGCACCCTCCAACGGCTTTATCCCGTTGGTCTATAACAACGGATTGTGAAGGCGGAAAGTCTCATGCGCAACAGGTGTTGGGCGTGTTGTATTTGTGGGTGCCGCGCAATCGGGACGCGGCGTCGCAATTGCATGTCATCGCGGAATTCCGATCCGCCGGCCAACCCTGTGCGGGCGTGGCAATTTGGCATGGGCGTCATGCAGCTTTTTCAGGTTTGCTAATACATGGGGCGGCATGGCTGCGACCTTCGGCCCGGACTGATCGACATGCAGGCCCATCGCCTCGCCTGTGGCGGCACACCAGCCGTCCTCGTGCCAGATTTCCTGATAGAAGTGAAATCTCTTTTCATCAAAATCGATCAGTTGCAGCGTTACCGTAACAGCATCATTGAGGTGAAGTTCGCGCAGATAGCAAATGTGGAATTCCGCCGTGTAGGTCGTAAATCCGGTTTTCTGATAGTCAGGCCCAAATCCAATTTCCGGATAGATTTCATCGCCAGCCTCGTCAAACAAGACCGCGTAATAGGCCATGTTCATGTGACCGTTATAGTCGATCCATTCGGGGCGCACGCGTGCAACGGAGGATCGGAAGGGAACAGAGAGGGACAATTCAGGCCTCCACAAAAAGATTACGACATTTGCGCTGAGGCGAAAGACTAAGCAAAGTCGAAGCACTGCTCAAAAGGTTTTCTCCCTGCGAGGGCTTTGCAATTGAGCGGTGTAAATCGTGACCGTTCAAACCCCGCATGAATGATGAATGTACCACGGGTGTGAGTCCACCGCTCGAATGCCGCGTATTATAATTGGCGTTATATGCTTATGACTTTAAACGCCATCGCTCTTGCCGAAAACCTGTCCGAGGTGGTCATGGATGAGGGTCATGCACCCCGTAGAGCACATCAAAGGGTACCACAGCGATACTCACGGGTGCCGTAGGAGCTGGCTTGAATATCATGCCGGACACCGGGGAAGCACAATGCGCGGTGATCTAGCCAACGACAACGGACGCCGCCGAGGAAGTTGACGATACATCGGACAAGAGTTGTGACATATGATTGCAAAGCGCGCCTGACGTCGACGGCGTTAGCCTGCCAGCTTTTTGGCGACCAGTTGGTTGACGGCCTTGGGATTCGCTTTGCCGCCCGTTGCTTTCATCACCTGTCCCACGAACCAGCCGGCAAGTTTCGGGTTTTCGCGCGCCTTGGCCACCTGATCGGGGTTGGCGGCGATGATTTCATCCACGGCGGCTTCGATTGCGCCTGTGTCGGTGACCTGCTTCATGCCTTCGGTTTCGACAATCTCCGCCGGGTCACGCCCGGTGGTATAGCAAATTTCAAAGACATCCTTGGCGATCTTGCCAGATATCGCATCCGAGGCGATCAGATCAATGATGCCACCTAGTTGTGCGGGGCTGACCGGGCTGTCCGTAATGGCGTGGTCTTCTTTCTTGAGACGCCCGAACAGTTCGTTGATCACCCAATTGGCCGCCATCTTGCCATCCCGGCCAGCCGCCACAGCCTCAAAATAGCCCGACGAATCCAGATCGGCGGTCAGCACTGAGGCATCATAGTCCGACAACCCGAAATCATCCCGGAACCGCGCCTTTTTGGCGTCAGGCAATTCGGGCAGGTTGGCGGCGATGTCATCCACCCAAGCTTGTTCGATCTCGAGCGGCAACAGGTCGGGGTCGGGGAAATAGCGGTAATCATGCGCTTCTTCCTTGGAGCGCATGGAGCGTGTCTCATTCTTGTCCGGATCATAGAGGCGGGTTTCCTGATCAATCGTTCCACCTGCCTCGACAATTGCGATCTGGCGGCGCGCCTCGACGTCAATGGCCTGCTGTATGAACCGCATTGAGTTCATGTTCTTGATTTCGCAGCGCGTGCCCAGATGGCTGAAATCCTGCGTGGCCTGGTATTTTTCATATTGCCCGGCCCGGCAGATCGACACGTTCACATCGGCGCGCATGGCACCCGATTGCATGTCGCCGTTACAGGTGCCGAGATAGCGCAGGATTTGCCGCAATTTGGCGAGATAGGCCGCAGCCTCTTCGGGCCCGCGGATGTCGGGGCGGGAGACGATCTCCATCAGGGCAACGCCTGTGCGGTTCAGGTCCACAAAAGACATGTTCGGGTCCATATCATGGATGGACTTGCCCGCGTCCTGTTCAAGGTGAATGCGTTCGACACGGACCAAGCGCGCGGTGCCATCGCCCATTTCTACCAGAACTTCGCCTTCGCCCACGATCGGGTGGTACAACTGGCTGATTTGATAGCCCTGCGGCAGATCGGGGTAAAAGTAATTTTTGCGATCAAACGCGCTGTGCAGGTTGATCTCTGCCTTCAGGCCAAGTCCGGTGCGCACGGCCTGCTCAACGCAGAATTCGTTGATCGTGGGCAGCATGCCGGGCATGGCCGCATCGACGAAGGACACGTTGTTGTTCGGCTCGGCTCCGAATTGGGTCGAGGCCGCCGAAAACAGCTTCGCAGCGGAGTTGACCTGCGCATGCACCTCCATACCGATGACCAGTTCCCAGTCATGTTTCGCCCCGGAAATCACCTTGGGTGCGGGGGTCTCATAAGTCAGATCGAGCATGGGCAGTCTCCCTCAGGTCACACGTCATCGACCGAGGGTTTAGGCCAGTGGGCCACTTGCTGCAAGTGTCTGTTGTGTGCGGCTGGGCGCGTCGCATGCCGGGTGTTTTGACAGGGACGGTCCGGCCTAAAAAGCATGAGGCAGCGATTTCCATGCGACGCGGTAGGGCCCGTCTTTGGATTTGGGCAGATCAGCGCGGCTGATCATCCGGGCCTTTGACGAGAAATCATCCGAAATTTTCACAACGATCAAAGTCACAAAGGGTTGCGACAGATCGACCTCCACGTCGTCTGATCGGCTGTGCGGCGCCAGCCAGCTTATTTCCACACCTGTCTGCGCGCAGGTACGGTCTGGCCCCTCCAGCGGAAGGTCACAGAAAATCGCGGCATGTACATGTGCGATGTGCTGGTAGACCGGCAGGTGGTGGCCTGTCATCTCGAAATACCCTTTGGCGGCGCGCAACAGGCTGATGTGAAGCGCCGTGATCTGCGCCAGCTTGTCCTGTGCTGCAGCCGCGCAAGGGCTGTCATCGACCCCCAGAGAGGTACGATGCCATTCTATCCAATCGCCAGTGTCCCAATGGGCGGCGTCGTCAGGTATCTGTCCCATGATGTGTCCTTTCCTGCTTGCTTGTGCAATCTGCGGCGACGGGTCCGTCGACGGTAAACGTGATGTGCTGTCCCTTGCCGATCTCGTGCCGGAACAATTTTGCCAGGGTGCGCAGTGCTGTCTGCCGTCCCTTGGCTGCGAACCAGCGTGATGAGCGCACGCGCGCAGCGTTATCAAATCCGCAGGCGGCGTGCGCCCAGACCATGGGGTGCACTTCTTTCAGATGCTTGCGCACGATCCAGTGTGCGCAATCTGCGATCTGTGTACGCACGCCATCCGCCTTGGGGTTGCCGGTCCGCTGTGCGCCAATCGTCTGGGTACAATAGGCCGCCGCCATATTCGCTGTGTGCTGATCGGTCTGACGAGTCAGTATATCTTCGAGGCCCTCGATAAAGAATGTCACATCCAGATTGGCGCAGGCCACAGGGTCATCGGTCAGTGTGTCGAACATCACCCAGGTATACCCACCAGCACCCCACGCATTATGCGTGCGCGCCGCCGTGCGGCGGGCTTCGATCTCGACGTCTTCATGGCTGCCGTACCAGCGCGGCGAAAGATAGGTCCCCAAGGCGCGCATCGACGCCGGGTTCAACGGGTTCAGGTCAATCAGCGTCTCGTAATCCCGCGCCAGACGCGACTGTGGCGATATGCTTTGCGCGTTGAGCATGCACCACGTTGTGTAAAACAGCGGGGAACTCTCGGACAGATGCAGGAATGGCGCGAGAATGGCGCGGGCCCGCTCGAAATGCGTGTCAAAAGCCGGCTGCTTCCGGGGTGATCCGCGGAGTTTGCCTTCGCTTCGGCGACTGGCCCAGCCGATGTCCATATGCGCCTGTGCCACGGTAATGGCCCGGTACGGGTCGCCCGGCGCGTTCGCGATCATCCGTTCCAGCGCGTCGATCCCCTCAAACAGCGGTGCGCCGCGCGGCGGGCAGCCATCCACGAAGGCATGTTCAACAGCCGCCACCACATCGGCACGCGCGCCGTAGCACAACAATTCTGCCACGGGCATCGCTGCCGGCGTGATTGAGCGCGTCAGGTCTGCGACGGCGATTTCCCGGCTCAGTGTTTGCCACTTCTCCTGTCGGGCGAGGAATTGTCCGCGCATCTGGTGAGCATCGCGAATGCGTTCTTCTTCGGTTGGATCAGGGCAGGGAACAGTCAAGGCATCGAGCGCATGCTCTGCCGGATCATCCTGCCCGAACAGCGCCGGTGCCGGTGTGGCATGGCGCACCGGTCTGAACAGGTCTTTCAATCCAAGCATTGTCGACAAAACCATCTACCCGCGTCCTCAGCTTCAACAGCCCTTAAACTGCCGTTGGTTTGGGGCCGAAAGAAGGCGCGCGCGCGGAGATATCACGATGATTGACCCCGAAAGGTGAACAATATGCAGGGGTTGTTCCCGGATCACGAACGATGTCAGCGGGTTGACATGGTCTCGCCTTGAATACGCCTGCGGATTGCCGCCGATCAGTTGTGTAGTGTCTTGTCAGGACAACAAAAATGGACGCATATCAGATTATGAAATACGCGATTGTTATAAGTTTGAGTGCTCTTTTGGTGGCAGGGTGTCAGGAAGCAAGCAGTAATGCCGGGGCCTTGTCAGACACGGACTTGCCGCAGATGCGCTGGAGTGCCGCCCCCGGACAGGCAGAATGGAATGAGGCCGCACTTGAGGCCCTTGATGGCCACGGCGCGCCGCTGGTTCAGATGGTGCCGGAAGACATAGAAAAATGGTGCCCGGCCTATCCTGAGGCCGACGAAGCGGGACGCGAAGCCTTCTGGATCGGCTTCATGTCCGCACTGGCCAAACACGAAAGCACCTACAAACCCACCGCCGTGAACCCGAATGGCAAGTGGTTCGGGCTGCTCCAGATATCGCCCGCGACCGCGCGCGGATATGACTGTCAGGCAGGTTCGGGCGAGGCACTCAAGGACGGCGGCGCAAACCTCAGTTGCGCAATCCGGATCATGGCGGTGACCGTGCCGCGCGATGGCGTGATCGAGGATTATGACGGGCGATGGCGTGGTGTGGCAGCGGACTGGGGGCCGTTGCGCGTGCCCTCCAAAAAGCGTGACATTGCCGGATGGCTCAACGATCAGCCCTTTTGTCAAAGCGAGTAGATTGCCGCCGGATCAGCCAATCAGCGAAAAATGATGCCGCTCGGTAAGGATGCCCCGGGCGTTGAGCGCCGCTTCGAGCAATTCGTGATGCGGCGTGCATTCATAGGGCAGTCTGATCTTGCGCCCGCTGGTCAGAACAGCCGTCGCCCGCACTGAAAAATCCAGCCGGGTATCAAGGCGAAAGCGGTCAATCTCGGACCAGTTGATCGCCGCCTGCCTGCGCCCGGTGAACCACGTTATCTGATCGGGGCGAAAATCGAGGCCCGAGGCCGGGTTCGTGTAAAGTTCCCAAAGTGCGGGCAGGGTAAAAGCCGCGATGGCCAGCATCAGCCAGAGCGCGGCATCCACCGTGACACTCAACACGATCAGCACGCTCCATACGCCCGCAACGGTCAAAAGAGCGGCGCGGCTGCGTCCCTGACGTCGAAAGCTGAAATCGTCAGCGTCCACCCGTCACATCCAGCGTGGACCCCGTGACATAGCTCGCCTCGTCAGAACACAGCCACAGGATCGCCTGCGCCACTTCTTCGGCAGAGCCTTTACGCTTCATCGGGACCATATGGGCCAGCTTGTCGGCGCGTCCCGGCTCGCCGCCCTTGGCGTGGATTTCGGTCTCGATCAGGCCGGGGCGGATGGCCATGACGCGGATATTATCGGCGGCAACCTCATCCGACAGCCCCTTGGTAAAGGTGTCGATGGCCGCTTTGGAGGCAGCGTAATCCACGTATTGATTGCCCGACCCCAGACGCGCCGCCGCCGAGGATATATTTACAATTACCCCGCCATCGCCCTGCGCCTGCATCCGCTGCACGGCGGCTTTGGCCACCAGAATGGCCCCGATGACATTGATGTCGAACATGCGGCGCAGACGCTCGTAGGTCATGTCGGTGACCTTGGCGGTCTGATCGACCACACCTGCATTGTTGATCAGTGCATCCAGCCGCCCGTAGGTCGCATCAATGCTGGCATAGATCGCATCAATGGCCACCGGGTCAGATACGTCGCCCTTGCACATCAGCACCTCAGCACCTGCGGCGCGGCAGCTTTGGGCCACGGCTTCAGCCCCCGCATCATCCGAGCGATAGTTCAGCGCCAGATCGAAACCGCGCTTGGCGGCGATGGTGGCGCAGGCCGCGCCTATTCCGGCAGAGGCTCCGGTGATCAGCATGATAGGTTTCATCGCTCAGCTCCCTCTTATTCTGGTCAGCATTTCAGTGGTGTCACGCGACAGATCGGGCGTGGCGAGGATACGGTCGAGGGCTGCCGCGATTTTCTGTTGGCGCGCGTCGTCATAGCGGCGCCATGTCTGCAAAGCCGAGCACATGCGCGCGGTTGTCTGCGGGTTGACCGGGTCAAGCCGGATCAGCCAGTCAGCCAGCAGGCCATAGCTTTGCCCGTCGGCAAAGTGAAAGCCCGCATGATGCGCGGCAAGGCTGCCCATCACGGCGCGGAAGCGATTGGGGTTCTTCCAATTGAAATCCGGATGTTCCGTCAGGCGGGCGGCGGTCGCAGCAGTTTCGTTGGGGTCGGCATGGATCACTTGCATCCCGAACCATTTGTCCATCACGAGCCGGTCATGTTTCCATTGTTGCTCAAAAGCCTCAAGCTCATCCGCGCCCTCATTGATGCGCAACAACACGCCAAGTGCTGAAAGTTGCTGTGTCATATTGTCGGCACTGGTGAACTGCGCGCGCGCGCGGTCAGGGCCGTCGATCAGCGACACCAGCCGCAGGGCCGCATTGGCCAGACTGCGCCGCCCGGATTGATCGGCATTTGGCTCGTAGGGCTCTGTTACCTGATGGGCATCGAAGAGGGCGGGTAACATATCTTGCAACCGCTCCGCCTGTGCGTGGCTCATGGCGCGGCAGGCGTCCCAGATGGCCTGCGGATCAGGCGTTTCGCCCATGTCACAAAGTGATTTGACCAGATCGGATTGCCCCGGCAGGTTGAGCATCAGCGCGCGGTAGGCGGGATCGAGTGTTGCGTCCCCCACGACCGCATGGATGCCATCCAGATAGGCAGGATCGGGTGCGGCATCGTCCGTGATCATCTTGAGCAGGCTGGCGCGCGCAAGACTGCGCCCTGCCTCCCAACGGTTGAACGGGTCCGTATCATGGGCCAACAAAAACGCGGTATGTTCGGCTGCGAGTTCACTTTCAAGCACGACGGGGGTCGAAAAACCGCGCAGCACCGAAGGGACGGGCCGTTCCTTAAGCCCTTCAAAGGTGAAGGACTGTGTCGCTTGCGTCATCTCGAGTACCTGACTGGGCACGACTTCCTCGCCTGAAGGTCTGAGCAACCCGGTCACAATCGGGATGACCTGTGGCTGCGGGTCCGGCGTTGTTTCCGAGGCCGGGAGGTTCTGGGTAAAGGACAGGATATAGGTGCCGTTATACCATGCGTCCTTGACGGTCAGGCGCGGGGTGCCTGCCTGCGAATACCAGCGTTTGAACTGGCCGAGGTCGCGCCCGGTGGTGTCTTCAAACACCTTTAGCCAATCCTCAATGGTGCAGGCCTGACCGTCGTGTCGTTCAAAATAGAGATCCAGCGCCTTGCCATAAGCCTCAGCCCCCACCAGACAGCGCAGCATGCCAATGACCTCAGCGCCTTTTTCATAGACAGTGGCGGTATAGAAGTTATTGATTTCCTGAAAACTTTCGGGCCGTACCGGATGAGCGAGCGGGCCCTGATCTTCGGGGAATTGCCGTGCGCGCAGATCAATCACATCCGTGATGCGTTTCACCGGCGCCGAGCGCATGTCAGAGGTGAACTGGCTGTCGCGATAGACCGTCAGCCCTTCCTTGAGGCACAGCTGGAACCAGTCGCGGCAGGTGATGCGATTGCCTGTCCAGTTGTGGAAATACTCATGCGCGATGATCGCCTCAATCCGCAAGAAATTTTCGTCGGTGGAGGTTTCAGGCGAGGCAAGAACGGCTGAGGAATTGAACACGTTCAAGCCCTTGTTTTCCATCGCGCCCATGTTGAAATCATCCACCGCCACGATATTGAACAGATCAAGGTCGTATTCACGGCCATAGACTTCCTCGTCCCATGTCATCGACGCCTTTAGGGCGCGCATGCCAAAGGCGCATTTGCCCTCGTCGCCGGGACGCACATAGAGGTTCAGATCGACGTTGCGGCCTGAAGCAGTGACGAAACTGTCCGAATGCGCCACCAGATCACCGGCGACCAGCGCAAAGAGATAGGCGGGTTTGGGCCATGGGTCGTGCCATGCGGCATGGCCTTGCGACGTGCTGATCACATTGCCATTGGACAACAGCACCGGATGGGGCCCGTTGATCTCGACGTTGAAAACGCTCATCACATCGGGACGGTCCGGGTAATAGGTGATCTTGCGAAATCCCTGCGCCTCGCATTGCGTGCAATACATGCCATTGGACATGTAAAGCCCTTCGAGGGCGGTGTTGTTTTCGGGGTCAATCTCGACCTCTGCTTCCCACAGAAAGGGCGCGTCAGGCACCGGGCAGGTCAGCCCCTCTGCAGAAACCTCAGGGTGAACAGGGGTGCCATCTATACTTGCCGACACCAATGTGAGGTTCTCACCATCAAGGAACATATCAGAGGGTGCACCGGGCTTTGGCACAAAGGAAATACGGCTTTTGACCCGCGTCTTTGTAGGGTGCAGATCAAAAGTCAGCTCGACTTTCTCAACGTCGAACCCAAATGGCGTATAGTCTTTCAGATAAATCGTGGTGGGGGCTGCGTCGCGCATAGGTCCTGCATCTTTCTGGGAACGATTGGGTTGCGCCAGACGTTAGGTCCACAAGGGCCCGCCGACAAGGTGGGTTTACACAAGAACTTGAAAGGAAGCTCCATGTCAGCGCCTGACGTTAACCTCGAAAAACAAAAACACCGGCATCGCAGAATGGTTTTAGGTATTTGGATTGGTGTGGCTATCGCCGGCTTGGTCGGTATCGCCGCCGTGATCGCCATCTTTGGGTTTGGTGCCGATCTGCAAGACGCCATCCCACCTGAATCGTAGGGTACTGGATCATGAAAACGCGCCGAAAAGGGGATTTGCCGCAGAAAATCTGCGCCACCTGTGGCAGGCCGTTTGCATGGCGCAAGAAATGGGAAAAAGTTTGGGATGAGGTGCGCTACTGCTCGAAAAAATGCAGTGGGCAGCGCAAGCCCCCTGCAACATGACATATCTTTTTGTTTCCGGACACTGATCCGGTTGCCTCATCGTGGCAAACTGCCTAAAGCGCTTGTGGTGAAAAGACTGCACAAAAGGAAGCGCGCGCATGACCGGATTTCAGACAAAATGTGAACTGCAGGTCGCTGATGTACTTGTCTCTTTCATAGAGGACAGCGCATTGCCGGGTACGGGCATAGAGGTGTCGACCTTCTGGTCCGGATTTTCTGACCTCGTGCATGGGTTCGGCTCCGAAAACCGGGCCTTGCTGGACAAGCGCGCAGAAATCCAATCACAGATAGATGACTGGCATATTGCGCATCGCGACCAACCCCACGATCATGAAGCCTATTCGGCCTTTCTGCGGGAGATCGGATATCTGGTTGAGGACGGTCCCGCCTTTGAAATCGATACGGCAAATGTTGATCCCGAGATTGCCAGCGTTCCGGGTCCACAGCTTGTGGTGCCCATTACCAATGCGCGCTATGCGCTCAATGCGGCCAATGCGCGTTGGGGCAGCTTGTATGACGGATTTTATGGCACCGATGCCATGGGCAGCCCGGCTCCTAAGGGTGGGTATGATCAGGGGCGTGGCGCGCGGGTTGTAGCACGTGCGCGGGTGTTTCTGGACGAGGCATTTCCGATTGTCGGCACCAGCCATGCGGATGCCCGGCGGTATATCGTGCACAAGGGGGCCTTGCTGGTGGATGATCAACCGCTTGTCAGCCCGGAAAAATTCATCGGACACACGGGCCATGCCAAAGCGCCCGACAGCATCGTGCTGTGCAACAACGGCCTGCATGTGAAACTGGTCTTTGACCGCACGCATGCGATTGGCGGGCGCGATCAGGCAGGCCTTGCCGATGTGCAGATGGAAAGTGCGGTGTCCGCGATCATGGATTGCGAAGATTCTGTCGCATGCGTCGATGCCGAGGATAAGGTCGTGGCCTATGCCAACTGGCTTGGTCTGATGAAGGGAGACCTCGAGGACTCCTTTGAAAAGGGTGGGAAGATACTCACCCGGCGTCTCAACGATGATGTGACGCTGACCGGTCCGCAAGAGCAGGACGTCGTGCTGAAAGGCCGGGCCTTGATGTTGGTACGAAACGTCGGTCATCTGATGACGAACCCCGCCATTCTTGATCGCGATGGCAATGAGGTCTTTGAGGGCCTGATGGACGCTATGATCACCACGCTGATCGCGATGCATGATCTCAAACGGGCGGGCGGCAATTCTCTGACCGGGTCCGTCTATGTAGTCAAACCCAAGATGCATGGACCCGAAGAGGTCGCCTTTGCGGATCGCACGTTCACGCATGTCGAGAACGTGCTTGGCCTGCCGCAATACACGGTCAAGCTGGGCATTATGGATGAAGAGCGGCGTACGTCCGTGAACCTGAAAGAATGCATTCGCGCCGCCAAATCGCGGGTCGCCTTCATCAATACCGGGTTCCTTGACCGGACGGGCGATGAAATCCACACCTCGATGGAGGCAGGGCCCTTCAGCCGCAAGGACTTCATCAAGCGCAAGGCGTGGATTGGCGCCTATGAAAACCAGAATGTCGATATCGGGCTGGAATGTGGTCTTTCGGGGCGCGCGCAGATCGGCAAGGGAATGTGGGCCATGCCGGACCTTATGGCCGCGATGCTGGAGCAAAAGATCGAACACCCCAAATCGGGTGCAAACTGTGCCTGGGTGCCAAGCCCGACAGCGGCCACGCTGCATGCGTTGCACTATCACAAGGTCGACGTCTTCGCAGTGCAGGAAAAACTGCGCGCGGGCGGTCGGCGAGCCTATGTCGACACGGTGCTGGATATCCCGCTGGCAACCTATCAGAAATGGACGACCGAGCAGGTGCGCCGCGAGGTTGAAAACAACGCGCAGGGCATTCTGGGCTATGTGGTGCGCTGGGTCGATCAGGGGGTGGGCTGTTCTAAAGTGCCTGATATGAACAACGTTGGTCTGATGGAAGACCGCGCAACCTGCCGCATATCGGCGCAACATATTGCGAACTGGTTGCACCACGGTGTGGTCGATGCGCAGGATGTCATGGCCGCGCTGCGCAAGATGGCAGAGGTGGTGGACGCGCAGAACACCAGCGACCCTGCGTACATGCCCATGGCACCGGGCTATGATGGCATTGCGTTTCAGGCCGCCTGTGATCTGGTGTTCAAGGGCCGTGTTCAGCCCTCGGGCTACACAGAGCCTGTCTTGCATGCACGCCGGCTGGAGTTGAAGGCTCTTGCTCAGGACTAAGGGTCTGCGAAAAGTCGACGATCACAGTGAGAGTAGCGCGGGCCCTTTTTCATCGTATGGATGAACGAACCCGCGCGTTCGCTGTAACGGGGTTTCTCGATGGAGCGCATTTTTGGCGCAACCGCGCGACAGCCCCCTGTCGCAATCGGATAAGACTCTGGCCGGGCGAAGGCTGCGTGTGCGAAAATCTGGCAGATGGTCTGGTATTTCTAATTCGTGTCATCGGCGTTGTGAACACGGTCTGTTAACCTAGTTTCGTCGAAGGTATAGTACCTGAAAGCTACAAGAGGGATGCAGAATGGCTCGTCCGGTCATCGGAATTATTGGCAACGCTTACATGTTGCATGATGAATACCCCGTGCACGCGGGGGGGACGATGAATTCTGCAGCCATCGCTGAGGTGTCCGAATGTATCCCTTTCATCGTGCCCTCAGACCCAAGCTACGTCAGCGTTCCTGATCTGCTTGAGGTCTGCGACGGCTTTTTGTTCACCGGCGGGCGGCCCAATGTGCACCCTGAGGAATACGGCGAGCCTGAGACCCCCGCACATGGTGAATTTGACCGTGCGCGCGATGCGGTATCGCTTTCTCTGATCCGGGCGTGTGTGGAACGGGGGCAGCCGTTCTTTGGGGTGTGCCGTGGTTTTCAAGAGGTCAACGTGGCCATGGGTGGCACGCTTTACCCTGAAATCCGCGACCTTCCGGGGCGTATGAACCACCGCATGCCGCCGGACGGGACGTTGGAGGAAAAGTTTGAACTGCGCCACGCCGTGCGCTTTTCCGATGCGGGTGTTTTCCACCGTTTGATTGGCGCGCAAGAGGTCATGACCAACACCCTGCACGGGCAGGGGATCAAAACCGAAGGCGACCGGATCGTGATCGATGGCCATGCGCCCGATGGCACGCCCGAAGCGATCTATATTGAGGGCGCGCCGGGGTTTACGCTGTCTGTGCAGTGGCACCCGGAATATAACGCAGCGGCAGATCCCGTTTCGCGCAAGCTGTTCTCGGCCTTCGGGGATGCCGCGCGCATGTGGGCGACGCAGGGCAGGGCGCAAGCGGCACGCGTCGCCTGATCGCAAGGCTGCGCCGTTTGGGTCAGGTAGTCTCCTCGGCGCGCGCTGGGCTTTCCTATGTGTTGTTTTAAGCAGCGGTTTGTACGTCGGCACTTTTGACGCAAACGTGGGTGTTTGAAAAAAACACGGCTACATCTGCCCGCCTGCGATTTCGATGGCCTGACCGTTGACGCTTGCTGCTGCTTCGGAAACGAGCCACATCGCAGCCGCTGAGACCTCTTGCGGGCTGATCAGGCGGTTATGGCGGTTCGCAGAGACCATGATCTCGCGTGCCGCTTCGGAACTGACGCCTGCGCGGGTTGCAATCGCCTCCGTGTTGCGCGTTACGATCTCAGTGTCGACATAGGCAGGGCACAGCGCGTTAAACGTAATGGGCTTGCCCAGATAGTCTTCGCTCAGGCCGCGGATCAGTCCAATCATGCCATGTTTTGACGCGGTGTAGCACGATGCGCCCTGTAATCCCCTCAGGCCGGCGACTGAGGATACGGCAATCACCCGTCCCCACTCCGCGCCACGCATGGATGTGAGCGCTTCACGAATGGTCAGAAATGTCCCGTCAAGGTTGGTGGCCATCATGTTGCGCCAAAAGTCCAGATCGGTTTTGTGCAGGGCGCGCCCCTCGGCGATACCGGCATTCGCGACACAAATCTGAACGGGTCCGCGGGCGGCGACGGCGCGTTCTGTCGTGGCGATCACATCATCTTCCGAACGGACATCCATCGCCATGGCATGCAGCCCGGCTGTGTCGGCCGCAACCGCGTCCAGTACCTCCTGCCTGCGTCCGGTAATGGTCACTTGCGCGCCCGCTGCGGCAAGGTCTTTTGCGATGGCAAGCCCAATGCCTGTGCCACCGCCTGTCACAATCGCATGTGCATTTGCCAGTGTCATGCATGTCCCTCCCTTGGGTTGCCAGCAGTTTAGAGAGGTCGTCGCGCAGCGCAAGCGGCGGGTGTGATCATCAACGTGTGACGTTAGCCTGTAAGACGGTGCGGGGACGTGATCTGAGGGTGCGGCGCTGTGATTGACCTTTAATCAGCGGATCAAAAATCCGATGGCGCAAGTCGCAGCGTTGCGGGCCATCGGAAATGAAGTTACGCAAGGGCGTCGTTCGTTTTCTTCGGGGGTGATCACTACCCTCAGGGCGATGCGATTGAGACATGAAAACCCGCACAACAGGAGACGTGCAATGAAATGGCTCGACTTGCCGCCGGTCTGGACGCTGGCCTTTTTCACGATTGCCTCGGTTCAGGCGCGCTTTTTTTCGCTGGGGTTGAGCCTTGCGCACCCGGTCACATCGCTGCTGGCGGGCTTGCTCGTCGGGGCGGGGGTGGTCCTGATCCTTCTGGCCGCGATGGAGTTCAAACGTCACAAAACGACCATCGTTCCGCATCAGGCGCCTGCCCAACTGATCCAGACCGGCGTGTTCAAACGCAGCCGAAATCCTATCTATCTGGGGGATGTTATTTTATTCACCGGACTGATGTTGTGGCTGGACGCGGTCTTGTCCCTCGTGCTGGTCCCCGCGCTTTTCTGGGTGCTTGAGACGCGTTTCATCATTCCCGAAGAGGATAAATTGCGCCGCACATTCCGGGCAGATTTCGCGCGATATGCCCAGAAAACGCGCCGCTGGCTATGACATACAGGGTGTCTGAGCCAACACAGACTATCTTGCACCTTGTACCTTGGCCCTGTTGACGCTAGTGGACATCGCACTTCTGTGCACCAGATTGCTCAAAAACGTATCAGACGGGGGAGCTAAAATTGAAGATCGGAACACCAAAAGAAATTTTTGAGGGCGAAGCGCGCGTTGCCATGACGCCGGACAGCGCTTTGCAACTGCAAAAGCTTGGCCATACTTGCGTGGTGGAAAGCGGCGCAGGCCACAGCGCCGGTTTTTCCGACGCGGATTATGAGGGCGCAGGCGTAGAGGTTGTCAAAACCCCCGCCGCCCTTTGGAAGGCTGCGGACATCGTCGCCAAGGTGCGGGTGCCGTCCGATGCCGAGATGAAACGGCTGCGCGCGGGGCAGACGCTGATTTCCTTCTTCAGCCCTGTCGCGGATGAAGACAAGATGAAGGCCGCCGCAGACAAAGGCGCCACAGTCATCGCAATGGAAATGATCCCCCGGATCAGCCGCGCCCAGAAAATGGATGCGCTAAGCTCCATGGCCAATATCGCAGGCTACCGGGCCGTGATTGAGGCGGGCAACAACTTCGGTCGGTTCTTTACCGGTCAGATCACGGCGGCGGGCAAGGTCCCACCGGCCAAGGTTCTGGTCGTGGGCGCTGGTGTCGCCGGATTGGCCGCGATCGGGACATCTACGTCTCTGGGCGCGATCACCTACGCATTTGACGTGCGTCCCGAAGTCGCCGAACAAGTTCAGTCCATGGGCGCGGAATTCGTCTATCTGGACTTTGAAGAAGAGCAACAGGATGGTGCGGCAACAGGTGGCTATGCCTCTGTGTCCTCGCCAGAGTTCCGCGAGGCACAACTTGCCAAGTTCCGCGAGTTGGCACCAGAGGTTGATATCGTCATCACTACGGCGCTGATCCCGAACCGCGAAGCACCCGAGCTTTGGACCGAAGACATGGTGAAATCCATGAAGGCAGGGTCGGTTATCGTCGATCTGGCTGCGGAAAAAGGCGGTAACTGCAAACTGACCGTGATGGACGAAAAGATCGTGACCGACAACGGTGTGACGATTATCGGCTACACGGACTTTCCAAGCCGGATGGCCACGCAGGCTTCGACGCTGTATGCGACCAACATTCGCCATTTGATGACGGACCTGACGCCGGAAAAAGACGGTGTCGTCAATCACAACATGGAAGACGACGTGATCCGCGGTGCCACGATTGCGCATGCCAAGGAAGTCACCTTCCCGCCGCCCGCGCCCAAGGTTGCTGCCATCGCGGCAGCCCCCAAGAAAGAAGCGCCCAAGGAACTGACGGCCGAGGAAAAACGCGCCAAGGAAACGGCGGAGTTCAAGACACAAACCCGCAATCAGGTGGCTTTGCTGGCGGTCGGTGCCGCGCTGGTGCTGGCGGTCGGCCTTGTCGCGCCTGCCAGTTTCATGCAGCACTTCATCGTGTTCGTTTTGTCCGTGTTCATCGGTTTCCAGGTGATCTGGGGCGTGGCGCACAGTCTGCACACGCCATTGATGGCGGTGACCAATGCGATTTCGTCGATCATCATTCTGGGGGCGGTTATCCAGATCGGGTCAAGTTCATTCCTGATCACGATCCTTGCGGCGCTGTCGGTCTTTATGGCGTCGATCAACATTTTCGGCGGCTTCCTTGTGACACGGCGCATGCTCGCCATGTTCCAGAAATCGTAAGGGGTAGGGAACAATGGAATTCGGATTTACTATTGCAGCCTATGCGGTTGCGGCTGTTCTCTTCATCCTCAGCCTTGGCGGCCTGAGCGGTCAGGAAAGCGCAAAACGCGCCGTCTGGTACGGCATTGTCGGTATGGCCATCGCGGTTGTCGCGACCTTGATGGGCCCCGGTCAGGGCCTTGGCATCGTTTCAATCGTGCTGATCGCGCTTGGTGCGGCGGTTGGGTATCAGCTGGCCACCAAGGTCCAGATGACGCAGATGCCCGAACTTGTGGCGATCATGCACAGCCTTGTGGGTTTGGCGGCAGTTTTTGTCGGCTTTAACGCCGACATCATGATCAACAACATGAGCGCGCTTTTCGTGGAAAATGGCGGCGTGCTGGGGGCTGTTGGCCCGGATGGCTATACGGCCATTGGCCTGCCCAAGGAAATCTATGACGGTCTGTCGTCCTTCGGGCAGTTGATCGCCAAGAAATCCAATGTTGAGATCAACATCCTCAAGGTTGAACTTGTTCTGGGCATCTGGATCGGCGCGGTCACCTTCACAGGTTCGGTGATTGCCTATGGCAAACTGGCGGGCAAGGTGGACACATCGGCCAAGAAGTTGCCGGGCGGTCATATGCTGAACGCGGGTGCGGCGGCTTTGTCATTGCTCTTTACCGTGATGTATCTCGGTGGCTCGGGCAGCTGGACGTTGGTGCTTTTGACGCTTCTGGCGTTGTTCATCGGCTATCACCTCATCATGGGGATCGGGGGGGCGGACATGCCCGTGGTTGTCTCGATGCTGAACAGCTATTCCGGCTGGGCGGCGGCGGCGATTGGTTTCTCACTTGGCAATGACCTGCTGATCGTGGTGGGTGCACTCGTGGGGTCCTCCGGCGCCATCTTGTCCTACATCATGTGCAAGGCAATGAACCGGTCGTTTGTCAGCGTCATTCTGGGCGGCTTCGGTGGCCCTGCAGGCGAACAGATGGCCGTTGAGGGCGAACAGATCGCAATCGAGGCGGACGGTGTCGCATCAGCGCTCAATGAGGCCGACAGCGTCATCATCATTCCGGGATACGGCATGGCTGTGGCGCAGGCTCAGCAGGGTGTCGCCGAACTCGTGCGTAAACTGCGTGTCAAGGGCAAGACTGTGCGCTTTGCAATTCACCCGGTTGCGGGTCGCTTGCCGGGACACATGAATGTGCTCTTGGCCGAAGCCAAGGTGCCCTATGACATCGTGATGGAAATGGACGAAATCAACGATGATTTCCCGTCCACGGACGTGGCGATTGTAATCGGGTCCAATGACATCGTGAACCCTGCGGCACAGGATGATCCGAACTCTCCCATCGCGGGGATGCCGGTTCTGGAATGCTGGAAGGCGAAACAGGTTTTCGTGTCCAAGCGTGGACAGGGGACAGGCTATTCGGGCATTGAAAATCCGTTGTTCTTCAAAGACAACACGCGGATGTTCTATGGCGATGCCAAGGCCAGCCTTGATAAACTCCTGCCGATGATCGACTAAAGCCGTCACCCGTCAGGAACTCTTGCGAGTGAGGCGTGGAAGCGAAATAGAAAGAAAGCCCGATACGCGCGTATCGGGCTTTTTTAGTGGGATTTGGAAACTGTTGGTCACTGTTCGCACTTGACCGTTCCAATGCGCGGTTTTGGTTCCTGCGCCCTTGATGTACGTCGTATCGCAGGCACGTAGTTCGACATAGCGCAAACGTGCAAGCTGTCGCAGAGCCGGGGAAAATCCTTGTTTGCCAGAAGCACTGGCCGAAAAGCGCGTCCTTTGGCGTGTTGTGGCTAAGTGGTGCTAATACGGTGCTTTTCAGGCTGCGCGGGAGTGGCCTGCGGGTGAGGTTGTGTCGTCTGTATACGATTGCACTCTATTAACGCATTGAAAACTATTCAGAAAATAATTGACATCGGTTGGTTCTACGCTATCCCTCAACCTATACCGGAGATATATTTGATGCCGCCAATCGACGATCACCCGTTACGCTATAAAATGGCGAATGAACTGCATGCGCGGCCGTTTCCGTCGATGGAAGCGCCTTGTTCTGCGGCATATATTGCGATCAAGCAGCCTAACGACGCGGTCAGCCGCGATCGCCAGAAAGACCTTGATCACCTGATCATGCTGCTGGATCGTTATGGTGCGCCTCATCCGCAACCCGGTGCAACGCATTACTACGGTCAGATCGGCAAACACTGGCTCAAGTGGGAGCAGCACACGGAGTTTGTTACGTACACGGTGTTTCGCGAAAGCGCGCCCAAGCGTGCGTTTGACCCGGCAGAATTTGAGGTCTTTCCGGCAGATTGGCTTGAACAAGCGCCCGGGCAACGGGTGACATCTGTGCTGATCGACATTCGGGAGCGCCCGGAAACGGATGCTGAAATCACTGAAAATCTGGATGAATGGTTTGTGACAGAGAGTCTGGCCGCTGCCTGTGTTCTGGATAATTCAGGCGTGGTTGCAGGCGATTTTCGCATAGATCAAAATGGGCATTTGCGGTTCGCAGTCTTTGCCAACACGGGGACCACGGATCGGCGTGTCGGGCGGATCGTCCAGCGGTTGTGTGAGATTGAGACCTACAAATCCATGTCGATGCTGGGGTTCGCGCGGGTGCGGGTGTTGCAACCAAAGCTGAACACGCTCGATACTCAACTCACCAGCCTGATGAGCGCTATGTCGGACGATAAAGCCAGCGCCGAAGACACATTGAACGACCTTCTGTCTATTTCGGCTGAGCTTGAAACATTGTCGGCGCAATCCTCCTTTCGCTTTGGGGCGACCGGGGCCTATGAGGCACTTGTCAATCAGCGTATCGAAGCGCTGCGCGAGGAACGGTTTCAGGGGCGCCAGCATTTCGCCGAGTTCATGATGCGTCGCTATGCGCCGGCCATGCGCACCGTTACGTCAGCACAGGGTCGGCTCGATGCCATGTCGAGCCGGTCTATCCGGGCTTCGAACCTGTTGCGCACGCGGGTGGATGTGGAGCGGTCGGCGCAGAACCAAGCCTTGTTGGAAAGCATGGATCAACGATCGGATCTGCAATTGCGGCTGCAACGCACCGTTGAGGGGCTGTCGGTGGTTGCCATCAGTTATTATGCGGTGTCTCTGGTTGGTTACACTCTGTACCCGATGGCGCAGGCCACGGGTATCACCAAGGGCACGCTGACCGCATTGGTCACGTTGCCGGTTGTGGCGTTTGTCTGGTGGGCCATCCGCCGTTTACGGGCCAAGGTCGAGTAGATCAGGTGTATTTTCGGGTGCGGCGCAGCGGCGCTCTTTCGGCTACGCGAAAGACGCCCCGCCCGCCGTCCCACAGCATTCTCAGCGTCCGCGTATGCGCGGGTCGAGTGCGTCGCGCAGCCCATCGCCCAGATAATTGACGGATAAGACCGTCAGCGAGATCAGTATACCGGGCAGCATCACGCGCTCCGGGAATTCTTCCATCCGTGGGACGGCATCTGACAAGAGCTTGCCCCAGGTCGGGAAGTCTGACGGAAAGCCCACGCCGAGAAAAGACAGCGCGCTTTCGGTTATGATTGCCGTGGCAAGCCCGAGGGTTGCCGAGACCATGATCGGTGAGATCACATTTGGCAGCAGGTGGCGGCGTATGATCAGGAATGGTGTGGTGCCAATGGAGCGGGCGGCGAGCACAAATTCCCGTTCTTTCAGTGCGAGGATTTCGCCCCGCACAATCCGGGCTGTGGGCATCCACGACGTGATCCCGATGACGCCGACGATCAGGATGAACATGCCTCCTTCGGGACCGAAAGCGGCACGCAGCGGTTGACGAAAAAGGGTGACGGCCACCAGCAGCAAGGGCAGGATCGGAAGCGACAGGAAAAGGTCTGTGATGCGCATCAGGATACCATCGAGGCGCTTAAAGTATCCCGAAGTCACCCCGACCGCCGTGCCAATCACCAAAGACAGCACCATCGCAGCCCAGCCGACCGCGAGAGAGGCCTGTCCACCGGCAATCAGCGTGGCCATGATATCCCGGCCCAGATTGTCCGTGCCCAGCGGGCGCGACCATAGCACTTTGGCATCGCCGTCCCACAACGCGGTGTAAATGGGGCGCAGATCCTTGTTACGGATGTCGAGCGCTTTTGCGTCGACCTGCCAGATCAGCGGACCCAAGAGCACAAAAAGCGTGATGAAGGCCAGAAAGCCGCCCCCGATCAACGCGCCCTTATGCTTGCGAAACTGATCCCAGACATCTTTCCATTGCGAGCGCGGCTCTTTTTGCGGTTCTTTATCCTTGAGCGCGCCGAAGTCTTCTATTTCTGCATTCTGATCAGTCATAGCGGATCCTCGGGTCAAGCACGCCGTAGAGCACGTCTGCGATCAGGTTGAAGAAAACGATCAGGATCGCGAAAATGAACGTTAGCGTCATGACCATCGGCAAATCGTTTGCAAAGAGGGCCGTCAGCAGCAACTGACCAATCCCGTTCACCTTGAACAGGGTTTCGGTGATGATGGCACCGCCAAAGATGGACGGTACGCCCAAAGCAATCACGGTAATGATTGGGATCATCGAATTGCGCAGGACATGCACCATGACCACGGTGCTTTCCTTGAGGCCCTTGGCGCGGGCGGTGCGCACGTAGTCCTGATTGAGGTTGTCGAGCATCGAGGCCCGCATGAAGCGGCTGATCTGCGCGGTGGTTTGCAGGGCCAGAACCATGACAGGCATGATCATCTGTTGGAGTTGCACCTTGAAGCTGGCCCAGTCCGTGACCTGATGGGTGGTGTCATAGATCGACGGGAACCAGCCGAGATTGACCGAAAAGATCACGATGACCAGAACGCCGGAAAAGAACGGCGGGATTGAAAAACCGATCATCGATACGAATGTGCCGGCCTGATCGAAGAGCGAATACTGTTTGTAGGCAGAGTAAATACCGATTGGCAGGGCAATCAGGATACCCACGATATAAGACATGCCAACCACCCAGAGGGTCTGTGGCAGTCGCTGGATGACGATATCCATCACCGGTGAGCGGGTCTGCCAGGAGATGACGCGCAATTTGCCTTCGGAAAACGACGTGCCAAACCAGTGGTCAATCAAAACCTGCGGCTCGACCCAGAAGAACTGCACCAGCCATTTCCAATATTGCACATGGATCGGCTCACCAAGACCAAGCGCCTCACGCATCAGCTGTTTGACTTCCGGAGGCACCGTCAGGGGCACTTGCGACATCGGATCGCCTGGCGCCAGTTGCAACAGAAGGAAAATAACGATGCTGATGAAAAGCAGCGTTGGAATTGCAAGAACCAGTCGCCTGATGGTGTAAGTCAGCATGCCTGCGCTTTCATTGCGTCGTTCTTGTTATCTTTGAGGGCCGTCTTGCCGTCTGGCAATTGCCCTGTCGCGATTGATCAGCAGGGCAGGCCGGATGGCGCTGCCCTGCTCAATTTCCAGTCACCCGTCGTTGCGGTACCAGTCGGCGATATTCCATAGCTCGCTGTCCCAATCCGACATCTTGACCCCGCCGAGTGTATTGGCATGCGCTGATGGGCTGCCGCGGTGGATGAGCGGGATGATCGACCAGCTTTGGACAAGCATGTCGTTCATTTTCTTGGCCAGTTCACCGCGTTCGGCGAGATCGGTGGTTGTGGACATCTGTTGCACCAATGCGTCGTATTCCGGATCGCAGAAGCGTTGCATGTTGTTGCCCTGCCACTGTGTCTGCGGGCGCGGGATGTCGGCGCAGACCCAATTGCCCATATAGGCTTCGGGATCGACCCCGGCGAAGTTATTGGTGTACATCTCTACATCTGCATAGAACTTCTGGAACGTATCCGGTGAGCCCGGATCGCCGCCAAAGAAGACTGACCCGTCGATATTGCGCAACTCGGTTTCAACACCGATCTGGCGCCACCAATCCTTGATCAGGGCCTGCGTGTCCTGGCGCACGGCATTGGTCGATGTCTGGAATAGAATGGACAGTTCGACCCCATCCTTGTCGCGCGCACCGTTGCCGTTTGTATCAACCCAGCCGGCCGCATCCAGAATTGCGTTCGCGCCGTCAATGTCCTGTACGAGGCAGGCATCATTCGCGGTTGACGCATAAAGTTCGGGGGCGGGCAGAACGTTGCAGGTCGGCTGGCCGCCCGCACCATAGCCGATCTCATCGATCAGATCGCGGTCGATCGCCATCGAAAGCGCTTGTCCCACGGCAGGGTCAGTCAGGAAGGGGTGCGGGTTTTCGCCGTTCAAAAAGACCGAACGTTTGTCCGGGCCAAGCGATGGGTCGGCATTCGTTTGGTTGATCATCAACCGCTCGACTGACGTGCCATAGGCTGTGATCACTGTGCCTTTGCCAGCCTCTTCCATGCGTGACAAGACATCGGGTGCAAGCTGCAGGTTCCAGGCATAGTCAAATTCGCCTGTTTCCAGAACCGAGCGCGCGGCGGCTGCGGCATCGCCGCCACCCTTCAATGTGACCCGCGCAAAAGCGGGTTTGTTCGCGTCGCGATAGTTTTCATTCGCAACATAGATGATTACGTCGTTCGGGCGGAATTCCTCCACCACGAAGGGGCCTGTGCCGATCGGGCCGAAATTGGCTTCGGTACACTCCGGTGCACGCGCGCCAAGACAGTCCTGAAACTGCGCTTTTTGCAGGATTGGGGCCTCAGCACCGACAAAGGCTGTGTATGGAAAAGGTTTGGGGCTGTCGAAGCTGATTTTCACGCCGCGCTCGCCCACGGCTTCCACTGAACTGATGCCGTCGAAATAGCTCAGCGATGCGCAGCCACTTTCAGGATGGGTGCAGTACTCATGTGTGAACAGAATGTCATCGGCCGTAACTGCGGTGCCATCAGACCAAACAAGACCCTCGCGCAGCGTCCAAGTTATTGAGGTCTGATCAGCCGCCACGCCACCATTTTCAACCGTCGGGATTTCTTCGGCAAGCCAGGGGACCATCTCGCCCGCTTCGTTGAACCGCGCCAGGGATTCCAGAACAAGGCTTGCCGCTTCGTTTTCCTTTGTACCACCGGACAGGAAAGGGTTGAGCGTTGAGGGGGCCTGCCAATAAATAATGTTCAGTTGGCCATCGCGTCCCCGCTCGCCCTCATGTCCAACCGCAAGGACGGCAGGAGCAAAGCTGGCGGTCGCTATTGCGCCCATCAGTAATGTTCTCAGTTTCATAATAATCTCCAAATTGGACACCGAAATGCCGGTTCTTCCCATGCGTTCTAAACGCCTTTTTGTTGAGCGGCAGGGTGGAACCGGTTCGGCACGGCGCGCAACCGCCGGCCATTTTAAACAGGCTCCACTGAGCGCTTACGAGCATCACAGCATGTTTTTGAGAAAATGCAAGGGTTCTGATACCGCAAACAGTCCAAACGACCGTGTTGGGTTTGACAGTTGTCCATTCTTGGTCGTAGCGTCGTGTGACACTCACCAGAGGCGCATATGCTAGATCACGAACCGCAAGGCCAGGACATTCATCCGATCGCGCAGATCAAAAGTCTCAGGGTCGAATTTCAGACCAAAGACGGCCCGGTCCTCGGGGTCGAAGATGTGTCATTTGACATCAATCCGGGTGAGACCGTCTGCGTGGTGGGGGAAAGCGGGTCGGGCAAATCCGTGTCCTCGCTGTCGCTGATGCGACTGGTAGAATTCGGTGGCGGTAAAATCACCGGGGGTCAGCTTCTTTTTGACCGGGCGGAAGCGGCGGATGTGGATCTTGCAGACACAGAAGCGGAGTTAATGCGCAGCATTCGCGGCAACGAAATCGGGATGATTTTTCAGGAGCCGATGACGGCACTTAATCCGGTCTTTACTATCGGGCGGCAATTGACCGAAGGACTGCGGCTGCACAAAAAGCTCAGCAAGTCTGAGGCGGAGGCCCGCGCGCTGGAATTGCTGCGCGAAGTTCGGATACCCGAACCCGAGCGGCGCCTGACACAATATCCGCACGAGTTGTCGGGGGGCATGCGGCAGCGGGTGGTGATCGCCATGGCGCTGGCCTGCAAGCCCCGGCTTTTGATCGCGGATGAACCGACAACAGCGCTGGACGTCACCATTCAGGCGGAAATTCTGGCGCTCATCGATCGGCTCAAGCGTGAAACAGGCACGGCGGTGATGTTCATCACCCATGATATGGCGGTGGTGGCGCAGATGGCGGACCGCGTGGTTGTGATGTTTCGCGGCAACAAGGTCGAGGAAGGCCCGGTCGAAACCATCTTCGAAAACCCGCAACACCCCTACACCAAGGCTTTGCTGGCGGCCGTGCCCAAATTGGGTGAAATGACGGGTAAGGAATTCCCCGAACCGATGAAGCTTCTGGGCCGCGAGGGCGCGCAGATCGCGCCGATCCCCGGCACCAATGAGGTCTTGCTGAGCGTCAAAAACCTGACGACGCGCTTTCCGGTCAAGGGCGGGTTTTTCCGCCGCACGGTGGCAAATGTCCATGCGGTTGAAGACTTATCGTTCAGCATAAACAAGGGTCAGACGCTGAGCCTTGTGGGCGAATCCGGCTGTGGCAAATCAACCGCAGGGCGGTCGATCCTGCGGCTTGTCGATCCGATGGCGGGTGAAATCATGCTGGGTGACAAGGACATCATGGCATTGGACCCAAAAGGTCTGCGCGAGGCGCGTCTTGACATGCAGATGATCTTTCAGGACCCGTTTGCCTCGCTCAACCCGCAGATGCAGCTTGCCGATCAGGTGGCTGAGCCGATCCATAACTACGCCACGCTCAAAGGGCAGGCCGTCGCGGACCGGGTCGCGATGCTGTTTGACCGGGTGGAATTGCCACGCAGTTTCATGCGCCGCTTTCCACATGAGCTGTCAGGCGGGCAACGGCAACGGGTGGCGATTGCGCGCGCGCTGGCCCTGAACCCCAAGCTGATCATCGCGGACGAAGCGGTTTCCGCGCTGGATGTGTCGGTGCAGGCGCAGGTGCTGAACCTGATGATGGAACTGCAATCCGAGATGGGGATTTCGTTCCTGTTCATCAGTCACGACATGGCCGTGGTTGAGCGTGTCAGCCATCATGTCGGTGTCATGTATCTGGGCCGCATTGTGGAACTTGGGCCGCGTGCCAGTGTCTTTGAAAACCCGCAACATGCCTATACGCAGGCGCTGATGAAAGCGGTCCCGATTGCGGATCCACGTCAGCGAAAAGACGAGAAAGATTTGAATTTCAAACCGATACCGTCGCCGATCCATCCTGTCAGTTATGAGGCGCAGCCCTCGGTTTACCGCGAGGTGGCACCGGGTCACATGATCCTCGAAACCGATAGCGGCTATTAGGCCTGCGTCGATGACATCAGCCCCGGTTAAACAAAAGGTGGCTCTGGTCACGGGTGGCGCGCGTGGTATCGGGCGCGGCATTTCTGAGAATTTGATGCGCGATCACCACGTCGCCATCCTGCACAACACAACGGTGCCGGACTGGATCCCGGACACTGTGCTGGCCGTGCAAGGAGATCTGACGGATCCGGCCTTTGCGCAGGTTGCGGTTGACGCGGTTCTGGCGCGATTTGGCCGAATAGATGTGATCGTGAACAATGCAGGGGCGATCGTTTCATCCCCTGTTGAGACGTTCGATCCGAAAGCGTACCGCGCCATTTTTGATGTCAACACGCTGGCGCCGCATGCGCTTTTGTCAGCGGCATTGCCGCATCTTCAGCCGGGTGCGTCGGTCATTAACATCTCATCCGTCAACGCGGAACACCCACCGCTCGGGGCCAGTCTGTATGGTGCCAGCAAAGCAGCACTTGAACTTTGGACGCGGGGCGTTGCAAAGGAACTTGGGCCGCGCGGCATCCGCGTGAATGCCGTTGCGCCGGGGGCGATTGACACGGATGAGACACCGCGCGAAGAGACGCTGAGACAGGCCTTTATCGATCTGACTGCGTTGGGACGGCTCGGCACACCGCAGGACATCGCAGCGGCGGTCCGGTTTTTGGCAAGCGATGAGGCCGCTTTTATCACAGGTAGCGTGCTTGTGGTGTCTGGAGGATACCGACTATGACGAAACGCCTTTCACCGCTGGAACTGATGCAGCAGCTTGTCGCTTTTCCAACGGTGAGCAGAGACACGAACATCCCGTTGATCGACTGGGTGGCCGACTATCTGGCCAGCCATGACATTCAAAGCCATCGCTATGTCGACTCAGAACAGCCGAAACACGCGCTTTTTGCGCATGTCGGTCCCTGGCAGGAGGGGGCGATTGTGCTGTCGGGGCATACGGATGTTGTCCCCGTTGACGGCCAGCCCTGGGACAGCGATCCGTTCGAGGTGATGGAAAAGGACGGCAAGTATTTTGGCCGCGGCACCTGCGACATGAAGGGTTTTGACGCGCTGGCCATCTGGGCACTGGTCGAGGCACAGCATGTCGGTGTGAAACGGCCCCTGCAGATTGCGCTGAGTTTTGACGAAGAGATCGGCTGCACCGGCGCACCCCCTATGATCAACGCGATGCAGCCCGTCCTGCCAAAGGGTGCGGCCGTCATCGTCGGAGAACCCTCGATGATGCAGGCTGTGTCTGGCCACAAGGGCGGCAGTGGCTTTGACACGCATATTCGCGGCTTTGAGGTGCATAGCTCGTTGATGGATCGTGGTGTGAATGCGATCATGTTCGGGGCCAAACTGATCGAGTGGGCCAATCTCACGAATGCTGCAAACCGCGACGCGGTTCCGGGCACTTTGGCGCAGGCGTTTGATCCACCCTATACCACGCTGCATGTGGGGCAGATCAGTGGTGGAACAGCCCACAACATCACCGCCAAGGATTGCTATTTCGCCATGGATTTCAGGGTGGTGCCGGATGAAACGAAAGCGGAGTGGGAGGCGCGCTACCGCGAAGTTGTCGTCGATGTGGAGCAGCAAATGCAGGCCATCGTGCCGGAAACGTTTATCCAGCTGAGCGAACGGTTCAATGTACCAGCCCTCAGCCCCGAGGATGAAGGCGAGGCCGAAACACTGGTGCGCAGCCTGACCGGTGACAACGCAAGCCATGTTGTCAGCTACGCAACAGAGGCGGGACAGTTTCAGGAGGCCGGATATTCGGCGATCATCTGCGGGCCGGGCGATATTGCGCAGGCGCACCAACCCAACGAGTATATCACCAAAGCACAGTTTGAGGCCGGTCATGGCTTCATGCGGCGGCTGGTTGAACGGCTTTGCACGTAAGGACGGGGACGCGTGATGACCGCGGTATTTCCAATCACAGCGGCGACGCCTGTGACATTTGCTGGTGCTCTGCCTGACACGGCCGACGTTGTGGTCATCGGCGGTGGCGTGATTGGCGTGTGCACTGCGCTTTTTCTGGCGCGCGAAGGGCACCGCGTGGTGCTGCTGGAAAAGGGGCGCATCAGTGCGGAGCAGTCCAGCAGAAACTGGGGTTGGATCCGTCAGCAAGGGCGTGACCCGGACGAATTACCGATCATGAAAGAAGCCAACCAGCTGTGGCGTCAGCTGGCCGCTGAGACGAACGTCGACATCGGTCTGACCCAAGGTGGCGTCACCTATCTGGCCTCGGATGCTGCGGCGATGGCACGCTATGAGGCATGGCAAAAGATCGCATCCGATCAAGACGTGGACACGCGCATCTTGTCGCAAAAGCAAACGGATAGCCTTATCCCCAACATGTCCCGGCGGTATGCAGGTGCACTCTATACGCCCTCTGACATGCGTGCGGAGCCGTGGGTCGCGGTTCCGGCACTGGCGGGCATTGCCGTGCGCGATGGCGCGCAGATCATTGAGAACTGCGCCGTTCGCTGTCTGGATATCGAGACGGGCCGGATCAAGGGGGTTCTGACCGAGAAAGGGCGCATTGAAACGTCACAGGTTGTGCTGGCGGGTGGCGCTTGGTCATCGCTGTTTTTGGCAAATCACGGGGTCAAACTGCCACAGCTATCTGTTCGCGCGACGGTTGCTGCCACAACACGGCTTCCGGTGGTTTTTCAGGGTGGGGCGGCGGATGACAAAGTCGCATTTCGTCTGCGAAAAGATCGGGGCTATACGCTTGCCCCGGGCGGATTTCATGAACTGTTCGTAGGACCAAGCGCTTTTCGATCATTGCCGAAATTCCTGACGCAGTTGCGCGCCGACCCCTTTGGCACCCAGTTTTTACCCGCTGCTCCCAAAGGCTACCCGGATGCATGGGGAACAGCGCGCCGGTGGGATGCGGATATGGTCTCGCCCTTTGAAGACATGCGAATTCTCAATCCGCGTCCGAATGCGGGTAAGGTGCAAACCATAACAGACGAATTTTCAAGACTTTTCCCTGATCTGCCGGACTTCAGGGTGTCTTGTGCCTGGGCGGGTATGATCGACACGATGCCCGATCTTGTGCCCGTTATTGATACGGTGGCTGTGCTGCCCGGATTGACGATTGGCACTGGCATGAGCGGGCACGGCTTTGGCATTGGCCCCGCCATCGGGCGCATTCTGGCGCGTTTGGCCACAGGAAGGGAAAGCGGGCATGCGTTGACGCGATTTCGGTTCTCTCGTTTCACCGATGGCAGTGCGATGGATCTCGGCCCCGCACTTTGAACGGTCGACCGCTTGCAGCTTCGACGCGGCGCCCTATGATGCCATATCGGAATGCAGGCACCGCTCATCGCACTTGCCCCACTCAGACATAGCTGCCAATGACGCTGGCAAACATCGCCCCTATCGCCTTGCAGGAGAGACTTCTGATGCCCATCAAGAACCGATTTTCCGAACTTCAGCCTGAAATCGCGGCATGGCGTCAGGATTTGCATGCGCATCCCGAGCTGCTTTTTGATACGCATCGCACGGCGGGACTGGTGGCTGAAAGGCTTGCGGCCTTCGGGTGTGACGAGGTTGTGACCGGTATCGGGCGCACGGGTGTCGTTGGTGTGATCAAGGGTCGCTCTGATACATCGGGCCACGTGGTCGGGCTGCGCGCGGATATGGATGCTCTGCCGATCCCCGAAGAAACGGGTGTTGATTACGCCTCCACCGTGCCGGGAAAGATGCACGCCTGTGGGCACGACGGTCATACGGCGATGTTGCTGGGGGCGGCGAAATACCTGTGCGAAACACGTAATTTCGATGGCACTGCCGTTGTGATCTTTCAGCCCGCCGAAGAGGGCGGCGGCGGCGGTCGCGAGATGTGCGAAGATGGCCTGATGAACCGTTTCGGTATTCAGGAAGTCTATGGCATGCACAACTGGCCTGGAATCGAAACGGGCAAGTTCGCTATCCGCCCGGGCGCGTTTTTCGCCGCCACCGATATTTTCGAGATTGAGATCGAGGGCAAAGGCGGGCATGCCGCTTTCCCGCATCAGACGATTGATCCCACGGTGATCGCCAGTCACATCGTTCTGGCGGGGCAATCCATCGCCAGTCGGAACGCGGACCCGGTCGAGCAGGTGGTCATGTCGATCACGTCCTTTGAGACCTCATCGCATGCCTACAATGTCATCCCGCAAACGGTGAAGCTGAAAGGCACGGCGCGTACCATGAGCACTGCCATGCGTGATCTTGTCGAAGAGCGGCTGACGAAAATCGTCGAAGGGACGGCGGAGAATTTTGGCGCCACAGGCCGCATCAGTTATATCCGCAACTATCCCGTGACGGTGAACCATCCGGCGCAAACCGAGTTTGCCGCCGAAGTGGCCACCAAGGTTGCGGGCGATTGTGCAGACGCGGAATTGGTAATGGGGGGCGAGGATTTCGCCTTTATGCTCGAAGAGCGCCCCGGTGCCTATATCCTGATGGGCAATGGCGCGAGCGCGCGGCTGCATCATCCCGAATATAATTTCGACGACGACGCCATTCCCGCCGGGTGCAGCTGGTGGGCCGAAATCGTGGAACAACGCATGCCAGCGGCCTAGTCAGCGGCTTTGGGTCACGCGCGGCCGAGCAGGTGGTGATAGATCCTGAGAATGGACGCGGCCTCTTTTTCAATTGAAAAATTGGTGACGGCGTTTTCACGCGCGGCTTTGGCGAAATCAGCACGCATCTCGTCATCGATCAGCAACCGCCGGAGGTTGGTTGTGATGGCGCTGACGTCATCAACGTCGACAAGATTGCCGGTTACGCCGTCCTCGATCAGCTCTTCGAATGCGCCGACGCGTGTGGCAACCACGGGCGCGCCACAGGCCATCGCCTCAAGCGGCGTCAGCCCAAACCCCTCCCAACGCTGCGGTGCGATGTATAGGTCCAGCGCCTGAAAATGCAGGGACAGTTGGTCAATCGGAACCTCATCGCGAAACAGAATCCGATCCGACAGCCCTGCAGCGGCGACTTCGTCCTTGAGGTCTTGCAGATAGGTTTTGTGTTCATCTGTGGCACGACCCATCATCAGTGCCTTGCCGTGCGGCACCTCAGAAAAGACGCTGATCATTGCTTTGACAAATAGGTCATTGCCCTTTTGGTGACGAATACGGCCAAAACAGCCGACGAGGGGACCCTCTGGCGGCAGATCGAGTGAAGCGCGCAGGCTTTCGCGGTCTTCAACGGGGCTGAACAGGGCGCAATCGATGCCATGGTGAATCACCGTTGCCTCGCGTTCGAGGTAACCTGCGGACTTGGCGGACGTGGCGATCACCGCGTCCATCTGGCGAATGAGCCAACGGGTAAAGCCCGTATGGCGGCGCTGCGCGGCGGAGGTGAAAAGCAGTTTCAGCCGCTTCCCCGCAAGATATTTCAACGCCAGCCCTGCCACCATTTCAACATTGCGTCGCGCATGCCAGACACGTGCCCCAGAGGGGCCGGAACGGGGCAAGCGCAGCAGCCCAAAGGGGGGCAGGTTCGGCACTTCGTCGGGCAGGTCAGGGCCAGAGGCAACAATGGCGATATCACGCGCCTGTAGTGGCACAAGACGGATCACGGTCGATGTCACGCCCGAGTGACGGCGTTTGAAATTGGGCGCAATCACCTCGATCTCTTTGAGCGGTGGGATCTGGGCAGGGGGCATCAGCGCACCTCGTCTTGCAGATGAAGCGCACGGATCAGCCGCGTGGCAATCGTGCTGGTCTGGGATGACTTTCCACGCACATAATCGCGCGCGGCACGGCCCGTCGCTTCCATCAATGCGGTATCATTGAGCATCTTGTCGACCGCTTCGGCCAATTCCGCATCATCATTGACGAAGCGGACGACACCGGCTTGTGTCATCTCGGCATATGTTTCGCTGAAATTGAAAACCTCGGGTCCGGAGATGACACCGGAACCACTCAGTGTGACCTCAAACGGGTTATGCCCGCCGATGGGTTTCAGCGATCCACCAAGAAAAATCGCGTTGGATAAAGCGTACCAATTGCCCAATTCGCCCAGAGTATCGGCGAGGTAGACGTCCCGGTTGCCCGGCAACTCGCCTTTGGACCGAATGCGGGCACTCAATCCCTGATCCTCGATCAACTGCGCGACGTCTTTGCTGCGCTCGGTGTGGCGCGGCGCCAGCAGCAACAGCAGATCCGGGTTATCCAGCAACAGCCGGGCATGCGCGCGCAGCACGATTTCCTCTTCGCCCTTGTGGGTTGAAGCGGCAACCCAAACACGTCTGCCTTTCAGGCTGGTGCGAATTTTCGCAAGCGTTTCAGGGTTTTGCTGCAAGGGGGCAGCCAGCGATTTCAGGTTGATGCCACGCGCCACCCGATCGGCGGGGGCGTGCATATCCACCATCGCCTGCGCCATTTCGTCGTTCTGGGTCAAAATCAGATCGAACGTGCCCAGAACAAAAGCCGCGGTTTTGGGTCGCCGCTTCCATGCCTTTTGTGAGGTCTCACTCAGGCGGGCGTTCACAAGGATCATTTTCGCGCCGCTGTCCCGCGTCAGCCGCAGCATTTGCGGCCACAGCTCGCTTTCCACGAAAACCACGCAATCAGGGCGCCAGTGACGGATGAACCGACGCAAAGGACCGGGCGCATCAAGGGGGGCAAACTGGTGCACCGTGCGCGGTGGCAAGTGGTTCGCCACCATCTTGGCCGATGTGGCCGTGCCAGAGGTGATCAGAAAATTGGCGCGGGGCATTTGCCGCCCCATTTCGGCAATCAAAGACAGGACAGACATGCTTTCGCCAACCGAGGCTGCGTGAAACCAGATCAGCGGGCCCGACCCTTCGCGCATGGCGGTGGCATGCCCGAGTTTTTCATGCGCACGCACAATGGGCACGCCCGCTGCGCGCAGCTTTCGGGTTTCGATCCAGGCAAAAAATGGGACCAGAACCGCGGTGGCACCCACATACAGATGGTAAAGCAAAGGGGGGCGCATGGCGCAGGTCAGCCGCCGGTGTGGCTCATGTGTCGCGGCATCTGGCCGTCAAGGCGCTGACGCGAGTAGTCAAAGTCATGGCCCTTGGGCTTGCGCGCGATCGCGGCCCGAATTGCCTCTTGCAGCGGGGCGTCATCCTCAGGATAGGCACGTAGCGGAGCACGCAGATCTGCGGCATCTTCTTGCCCCAGACACATGAACAGCTCACCGGTACAGGTCAGACGCACACGGTTGCAGCTTTCGCAGAAATTGTGGCTGAGCGGGGTGATGAACCCGATTTTCTGACCCGTTTCCTCCAGCCTGACATAACGTGCTGGGCCACCTGTCCGTTCAGCCAAGTCCGTTACGGTGCAATGCTCGGCGTAGCGTGCGCGCACGTCTTTGAGGGACCAATACTGGTCCAGACGGTCCTCGTTACCAATGTCACCCATTGGCATCACTTCAATCCAAGTCAAATCAACGCCCCGCTCTGCGCACCATTCGGTAATCGTTGGCAGTTCGTCTTCGTTGAAGTTCTTCAATGCCACTGCGTTCAGTTTAACGCGCATGCCAGCTGCTTGGGCCGCATCGATGCCCCGCAGCACCTGCGGCAAGCGGCCCCAGCGCGTAATATCCGCGAATTTCTGTTCATCCAGGGTATCGAGTGAGACATTGACCCGCCGCACGCCCGCCGCATAAAGGTCGTCTGCAAAGCGTTCGAGTTGGCTGCCGTTTGTCGTGAGGGTCAGTTCTTTCAGCGTACCGGCTTCAAGGTGTCGCGACATGCGTTGGAAAAAGGTCATAATACCCTTACGCACCAACGGCTCGCCCCCGGTGATCCGCAATTTTTCCACGCCGAGCCCCACAAATGCCGAGCACATGCGATCAAGCTCTTCGAGCGTAAGAAGCTCTTTCTTGGGCAAAAAAGTCATGTTTTCCGACATGCAATAAACACAGCGGAAATCGCACCGGTCTGTCACGGAAACACGCAGATAGGTAATGGCGCGGGCGAAGGGATCAATCAGCGGAGCATTCATACATTAACAAGTAATGATCTCGGCGCTTCGCGGCAAGCAGATAACGTCACAAGAGTAGTGCGACAACGTTGCGGGTGCCTCGTCAGAAACGGTTTATCCCTTGGCCGGTGCCAGAATGAACGTGGGATCATCGTCAATCGTGGTTTGATTGCGCGTTTCCCAATATTCTGAAATGCCGTCGGGGCCTTTGTCCTCTGCCCAGTTGGCCAACACATCGCGCTCGCCCGCGTAGTCCATGAATGGCACCGCGTAACCGCAACTGGTTTGCACCATATCAATCGTGACGTCGTAGATTTGGCGCGCTGCGATAGATAGTGGAAATTCGGCGTTCAATGCGTCAAAATCCGTGTCGCGTCGGTGCAGGGTACGTGCACTTCCGTACGTCCTTAGGATCATGGGTTTTTTCTCAAACCCACACCACATCAAGGTCATGCGGTTGATTTGTGCAAGATGCCCTGCAGTCTCATTTCCGGACCCGGTGAGGTTGCGCCAGATGATGCGGTTTGGTCCCAGAACGCGCAGACTGTCCATGCCTTTCGGTGAAACATTCACCCGACCGGCGGGACCTGCCGTGGCGCAGAAAAAGATATGCTGCATCTCGATGAAACGCGTCAGGGTATCGTTGAGTTCTTCATATTGCGTGGCCACCGGTTTCTCCGTGTATCAGATTTGAATAATGGAAAGGGCTTCCCGTCTTGAGCTCTTCCTAGCCTGTATTGACGACATATAGCATGTTTTTTTGTCGAAGAACCGGTCGCTCGTACAGTCGGCCGAGGGATAAGCATTGTCTTCCAGCGCCCATTGTTTCAGATCCGCGTTAGGCTGCGCAGGCGGTCATTGGGGGGAGCGGGCAGACCTCAAAATTGATCTACCTTAGGTGGTTGGGGCATGTGCGACTGCTTGTCTATTCTACCGTTACGGATTTTGCCAGATTGCGCGGTTGGTCAACATCTGTGCCTTTGGCCACGGCGGTATGATACGCGAGCAATTGCGCAGGTATCGCGTAAAGGATCGGCGTCAAAACGGATGAAACCTGGGGCATTTCAATGGTTGCGAAAGCCTCTTGTCCGAACTCCGCGATCCCGGTCGCGTCCGAGACGAGGATGACCCGTCCTTTGCGCGCCATCACTTCCTGCATGTTGCTGACTGTCTTTTCAAAAAGGGCATCGCGAGGCGCCATGACAACCACCGGCACATGTTTGTCGATCAGGGCAATGGGGCCATGTTTCAATTCACCTGCTGCATAAGCTTCGGCATGTATATAGCTGATTTCTTTTAATTTTAAAGCGCCTTCTAAAGCGAGAGGATACATCAGGCCGCGCCCCAGAAACAGTACATCGCGCGCCTCCGCCAGCTTGATCGCCGCTTGGTGCATTTCCGCGTTTGCGCCAAGCGCGGTACTGACGATGTTGGGCAGATCGCGCAGGTCCGACAGATGTTGCGCGAGTGTGTCAGCGTCGATCTCGCCCCGGTCCTGTGCGGCACGCAACACCAGAAGAAACAGGACCGTCAGTTGGCACGTAAACGCCTTGGTGGAAGCGACGCCAACTTCGACACCGGCATGGATTGGCAGCACCAGGTCGCTTTCCCGCGCAATGGAGCTTTCGGGGACGTTGATCACGGACAGGATCGTATCGCTCTTGCCTGCGCAATAGCGCAGGGCGGCCAGCGTATCGGCAGTTTCACCGGACTGGCTGACGAACAACGCAGCCGAGCGCGCCGGGATCGGCGGCTCGCGGTAGCGAAACTCCGAGGCTACATCAACTTCGACCGGGATACGCGCAATTTGCTCAAACCAGTATTTTGCGGTCAGGCAGGCGTAATAGGCCGTGCCACAGGCCACCATGGTCAAGCGGTCGATGGCGGTGAAATCAATATCGGGTTTGGGCAGATTAATCTGCCCATCGCTGGTCACATAGTGCCCCAATGCCTGCGCGATAACAGCAGGCTGTTCGGCGATTTCCTTGGCCATGAAGTGTTTGTGACCGGCCTTGTCGATGCGGGTATTGTCGATCTGGATGGTCTTGACGGCGCGCGTTACGGGATTTCCCTCGGCGTCGATAATCTGCAGGCTGGTGCGTGTGACGACAGCGCGATCGCCTTCCTCCAGATAGGTGATTTCATTCGTCATGGGGGCGAGGGCGATCGCATCGGAGCCGACAAACATCTCGCCTTTGCCATGTCCGATCGCGAGCGGCGAGCCTTTGCGCGCGGCGACAATCAGATCGTCTTCACCATCAAAAAGGAAAGCCAGTGCAAAGGCCCCGCGCAGTTTATCCAGCGCTTGGAAAGCTGCATTTACAGGGCTTTGACCCTTGGACATGAAGTGTTGTGTCAGCAGTGCGACGGTTTCTGTGTCTGTTTCCGTGACAAATTGAACGCCGTTTTCAGCCAACTCTTCACGCAGTTCGCGGAAGTTCTCGATAATACCATTGTGCACAACAGCCACAGGCCCCGCCTGATGGGGGTGGGCGTTCGTTACGGTCGGCGCGCCGTGGGTGGCCCAGCGGGTATGGCCAATGCCCGACTTTCCGACGAGCGGCTCATGTACCAGCAAATCTGACAGGTTCACCAATTTGCCAACCGCGCGCCGCCGCTCCAGATGCCCCGCGTTAACGGTTGCGATGCCCGCGCTGTCATAGCCGCGATATTCCAACCTTTTGAGCGCGTCGACAAGGATTGGCGCTGCTTCATGGTTACTTAGTACGCCAATGATACCACACATAGTCAGCTGCCTCTCTGTTGTTTGGCCTTTTTAGCCTTCAACAAGTTAATCAGTTTTGTAGCCATACCGGGTTTTTCGATTTGCGGGGCGCGCGAAAGAGCCAGCGCTTCTGGCTCCACATCGGACGTGATTACCGACCCGCTGCCCGTCATGGCGTGATCGCCGATCTGCACAGGGGCAACCAGCATTGTGTTCGAGCCGATAAAGACGTGGTTGCCGATCTCTGTGTGGTGTTTCAACACACCGTCGTAGTTACAGGTGATCGTGCCGGCGCCCACGTTTGTGTGTTCGCCCAAAGTCGCATCGCCGATGTAACTTAGGTGATTTATTTTCGTGCCGGTTCCGATTCGGGCGTTCTTGACCTCAACAAAGTTGCCGACGCGCACGTTCTCGCTCAGTTCTGTGCCGGGGCGCAGGCGCGCGTAAGGGCCGACGATGCTGCCCCGCGCCACATGGCAGCCTTCGAGGTGCGAAAAAGCGCGGATGGTTGCGCCAGACTCGACGGTCACGCCAACGCCAAAGACGACATTCGGCTCAATAATCGTGTCGCGTCCCACCACCGTGTCGAAGGCGAAATGAACGGTTTCGGGGGCGGGCAGGGTCACGCCATTTTCAAAGGCGTCCGCGCGGGCGCGGTTTTGAAATGCAGCCTCTGCCGCCGATAGTTCCGCGCGCGAATTTATGCCCAGCGTCTCGCTTTCGTCGCATGTGACAACGGCTGCTTTCAGCCCGCGCGCCCGGGCGATGCCAACGATATCGGGCAAATAGAATTCGCCGGCAGCATTGTCATTGTCCACCGCTTGCAGCAAATCAAACAAGAGCGTTCCATTGCAGGCCACAACGCCGCTGTTGCACAGGGTGATGGTCCGCTCTGCCTCACTGGCATCCTTGAACTCCACAATGCGATCCAGCTGCGTGCCATCCATGACAAGCCGCCCATAGCGTGCAGGATCTTCTGCCTCGAACCCCAGAACGACCACGTCTGAGGAGCGTTGTGCGTCACAAATGGCCGATAGGGTCTCGGGGCTGACGAAGGGCGTGTCCCCGAAGAGAACGATCACCGTGCCGTCAAATCCTTTGAGCACTTCCTGTGCCTGTTTCGCGGCGTGCCCGGTTCCGAGCTGTTCGTTTTGCTCGACAATAATGGCGGAGGCGTCATGCGACCGCGCCGCTTTCCGGACAAGTTCCGCGCCGTGACCGGCGACAATCACCGTATGACTTGGCCCTAGACTGGCCCCTGATTGCATGGCGTGAACAAGCAGCGGCGCGCCCGCAAGCGGGTGCAGGACCTTGGGCAGGTCCGAATTCATGCGCGTGCCTTTGCCCGCTGCAAGGATGACCAGAGCTGTTTTCATGCGAATTCTCTTTGTGTTCTGTTGCTGGTCTGTTTATCCGCTAAATCGCGCGGCGCAAGCCACGGGGGATCAAAGAAGATTGCGGCTTGCAATAAAGCTGCGCGCTTTCTTGCGATAATAGAGGTAAGTTAACAAATGAAGACCGTCATTTTCGACCTGGATGGCACGCTTGCTGACACCAGTGGTGATCTGATCGCAGCGGCCAATACCTGTTTTCGCGACATGGGCGCGGGTGATCTGCTGAAACCGGACGTTGATCAGGGAACGGCTCTGCGCGGTGGCCGGGCAATGCTGCGCCTTGGCATGGCGCGTTTGGGTCGGCCCGAGGATGAGGCAACGATTGACCGTTATTACCCAGTATTGCTTGAGGCATATGGCGCGCAGATTGACCGGTTCACGACGGTCTATCCCGGGGCGATGGACGCAATCGAAGTGCTAAAGCTGCGTGGGTATGGTGTTGGCATCTGTACCAACAAGCCGGAAGGGCTGGCGCAGATATTGCTGCAGAACCTCGGTATTCGGGACAGCTTTGCCTCGCTTGTAGGGGCGGATACGCTGCCTGTGCGCAAGCCCGATCCCGAACCGCTGTTTGAGGCGGCACGGCGCGCGGGGGGCGATCCGCGCCACTGTGTTCTGATTGGCGATTCCGATACTGACCGAAATACAGCGCGCGCGGCGGGGGTGCCAAGTGTGTTGGTCACTTTCGGCCCTGCGGGGGGGGATATGGCCGCGCTTGAGCCTGAGGCGCTGCTGGAACATTATGATGCGTTGCCCGATACGGTGGACAGGCTTCTGTCTTGACGCGCGGGGGCGCAGAGGCCACTGTTTTTGCAAGGGAGACCAAGGCAATGAGCGAAAAATTCACCGGCAGCTTCACCCAGCAAGACCCCATTCCCGAAGCAGGTATCGAGGCCGCCCTGGCGGTGCTGCGGCATGGTCGATTGCACCGCTATAACACAGCCGAGGGCGAAATAAGCGAAACGGCGCTGCTGGAGCAGGAATTTGCGGCATATGTCGGGGCGAAATACTGTTTGGCCGTGGCATCAGGTGGGTACGCCATGGGCACTGCCCTGCGCGCGCTTGGGGTCAAGCCGGGAGACAAGGTGCTGTCCAATGCTTTTACGCTGGCGCCCGTGCCCGGTGCGATTGCCTCGGTTGGCGCAGAGCCGGTATTTGTCGGTGTGACCGAGAGCCTGACCATCGACCTTGAGGATTTGCAGACCAAAATCGGGCAGGCGGATGTTCTGCTGCTCAGCCACATGCGCGGGCATATCTGTGACATGGATCGGTTAATGACGATTTGTGACGGGGCAGGCGTAAAAGTGATCGAGGATTGCGCCCACACGATGGGCGCGGCGTGGAAAGAGGTGCCATCGGGCCGGTTTGGGGCCGTGGGGTGCTATTCCTGTCAGACGTATAAACATGTGAACTCCGGTGAGGGTGGGTTTCTGGTCACGGATGATCCAGAGATCGCGGCGCGGGCGGTGATGATGTCGGGCAGCTATATGCTCTATGAACGCCATCTGGCGGCCCCACCCAAGGAAGCCTTTGAAACGATCCGCTATGAGACGCCAAATATCTCGGGGCGCATGGACAACCTGCGTGCCGCGATCCTGCGTCCGCAGATTGCTGATCTTGAGTCCCAGTGCCGGCGCTGGAACGAACGGTATTACACGCTGGATAAGGGTTTGCGCGACACGCCGGGTCTGCAGGTGATCGAACGCCCTGCGCAGGAGAAGATTGTCGGATCTTCCATCCAGTTCCTGTTGCGCAATTGGCCTGCGGATGCGGTGCGCGATGTCGTGGCGCGCTGCGCGGCGCGCGGGGTTGAGTTGAAGTGGTTCGGCGCACCCGAACCTGTCGCCTTCACCAGCCGCTATGACAGTTGGCGCTATGCGAAACCTGCGGCAATGCCTGCGACGGACCTGATATTGGCGGGTGTTGTCGACATGCGGGTGCCGCTCACGTTCTCGCTGGAGGACTGTGCGCTTATTGCTGAGATTATTCGCGCTGAAGTCGGGTTGGTCTATCAAAAGGCTGCGTGATCCAGCGGCGCAGGCGGCTGCGCCGCCTGCATTCTTTTCTATTTGGTTTTGGGCGTGGGCCCAAAACGGCCAGTCGCGAGGGCTGCGGTCTAAAGAGGTGTGT